>JBBQRA010000055.1:0-27166 GCA_038215275.1 Bryobacterales bacterium
ATACTGCTGCTACTGATGGTACGCCGGGTGCAGAAGGCTTGTCGGGGTTGGGCAAGGCGTTTTTCTATGCGGGCGCGCGCTCACTGCTGGTGTCGAACTGGCCGGTAGCATCCAGTGCCACCGTGTTGTTGACCGGGTTCGAGTTCGGGGTGGCCATCCAGCGATTGACGACCGCATACACGGCGCTCACCGCGAAAAGAGGCGCCGTGGATCGCCAGCGATCGGGATAGCGAAGCAGCGCCAGGACCGGATAGACGACATTCAATTCGAGCACGCCAAAGCCGAGGAGAAAGAAGACCCACTCGCCGGCGCGCCTGCCAGCGTGGCGGAACGAAAGCGCGGCGAGAACGCAGGTGGGCCAAAAGATTTGATTCATAGCGCTGGCCCAGGTGAGTGGCTGCGCCAGCGAGGAGTGCAGCGTCCAGAAGACGGCGGCGGTGACGGCGGCCGTGCGCGAGGAGGTCCACTGGTACACCAAGCGGGCGAAGAGAACAAGGTTGGCGCAATGGACGACGAAGATAGCGATGCGGAGGGGCTTGGCGTCGAGGCCGAAGATAGTGTGACTGAGGAGGAACGGCAGGCGGTCGCTCAACGGCCGAATGGTGCCTTGGGCTTTGGGGCCGAAAAGGGCGTCGAGCAGGGAAGGGAAGTCGAGGATGGAAAGTCCGATCCCGAGCCAGGCGAAATCGTCGCGGGCGAACCAGACGACGAAGGAGTGGCGGTAGACGAGCAAGCTGACTAGAGGAGCCAGGAGGAGCCAGCCCCAGCGGCGCAGCAAGCTCATGGGAGGTAGAGGCCGGATTTGATGAAGATGAGCCCCAGTTCCCGTGGGTCGACGGCACCGGGCGGCAGCGTCTTGTCGAGGGTGAACTCGACGGTGATGGTCTCCGTGGTTAAGGCCTCGGCAGGAATTGAGTAGCTAATGCTGTGATCGCCGACTTGAGCGAGCGGTTGTTCGCCAAGGGATTTGCCGCCGGCGGTGGCGGTGAGCCTGATGGGGCCGGTCGACTTGAAGATTACCTCCGGCAGCACCAGATCGGCCTTCAGCACGGCGCCTTTCTCCTTCGCCCCGGCCGGAACCAGAAAGCGGATGGCGAACTTGGGCATGGTCCAACGCCAGGTGCCGCTCTCGAGTTCGTAGAAGCCGCGCACGAGCTGGGAGGTGACGCGAGAGTCGTTGGCTGGGACGACTTCGCTGACGGTGGCTTCGTTGTCGTCGACCAGCACCTCGTTTCTCGGCTTTCGGGTCTTACAGGATACGCCGGTCAGCACACTGACCAGGACAAGGGTACCGATTAATCTCCGCATTTCTCCACTTGGACGAGGCAACTATAAAACGTAGCGCCTGCGCCGATGTCGGTCAAGCGCTCGCTCACCAGAGCATTGATATTCAGGCCGCCCGGTTGGCGTTTGGGCCAGCGCACGCTGGGCGAACTAACAGTGCCGGGGCCGACGACGCCGTCCACTGCGGCGCGGAGCACGAGGCTGGCGCGACTGTTGAAAACGCGGACGGTGTCGCCCGTGGCAATGCCCCGCGTATCGGCGTCTGCGGAACTGACGTACAGCACCGCGGTTTGTTGATCGACGTCCGTACGGTTGCCGAATGTAGAGTTCATGCTGTCGTGGTTCTTTGGGCTGAGGAACTCAAGCGGGTAGCGGGACCGCAGGCCGGCGTCACCGTGGCGGGATTCGATGGGCGGCGTGTAGTCGAGACCGGCAGGACTGAGGTCGGCCCTGCCATCGGCGTGGCCGTAGCCGCCGTCTTTAAACGGTTGGAAGAGCCCTTCGCCGAGGTTGAGGCGAATGGAGCGCTCCTGGTCAAGCCGTTCGAGGGTGATGCCTTCCATATGCTGGTGGCCGCTTGACAGGATTCCGCGGATCATGTCGTCCTCGCTTTCAGTGAACGCGGCTTCGGCGAAACCCATACGATGGGCGAGTTCGCGGAAAATGTTCACGTTCGAACGCGCTTCCCCGGGCGGAGGCAACGCTGGCCGCGCGAGTTGAACGTAGTGATGGCCGTAGGCGCCGTAGATGTCGGTGTGCTCGAGGAAGGTCGTGGTGGGCAGGACCAGGTCGGCGTAGTCGGCCGTGTCGGTTTGGAACTGTTCGACGACGACGGTGAAGAGATCCTTGCGGCGAAGGCCGGCGAGGACGGCGCTTTGGTCTGGGGCGACGGCCGCGGGGTTGGAGCAATACACGAACAGCGACTTCACGGGCGGATCGTCGACGCGAGTGAGCGCGGAACCGAGTTCGGACATGTTGAGGAGGCGCGTGGGGCCGGGCTGGAGTTCCGGCATTTCGAGCGCCACCCGATTGAAGTTGAAGGCCTGGGACGTCGACAACTGCATGCCGCCGCCGATGTGCCGCCAAGCGCCTGTGACCACGGGGAGCATGGCGATAGCGCGGACCGCGGTGCCGCCGCGCTCACTGCGCTGGACGCCATAGTTCAGCCGGATGACCGATGGCTTCGTTTCGCCATAGGCGCGTGACAGTTCGCCGATATCGGCTTCCGGGATGCCGGTCCAGGCGGCAACCTTTTCCGGAGTATAGGCCTTGGCGGTTTCGCGGAGGTCCGTCCAACCGGAGGAGTGAGCGTCGAGATACTCCTGATCGAATTGGCCGTTAGCGAAGAGCAGATGCATCAGGCCAAGGGCCAGCGCGAGGTCGGAGCCCGGATTGATGCGGATATGTTGATCGGCCAGCGAGGCTGTCCTGGTGCGGACCGGGTCGATGACGATGAACTTGGCTCCCCGGCGACGGGCTTCGACGATGAAGGGCCAGAGGTGGACGTTGGTCGTAAGAATGTTGGCGCCCCAGGCAATGATCAGCTTCGAATGGACGAATGCCTCGGGGTCGATACCGTAGCGGATGCCTTGGGTGGCCATCAGTCCGGCGGTGCCGGCAGAGGCACAGATGGTGCGGTCCAGGCGGCTGGCGCCGAGGCGGTGGAAGAACCGGCGGTCCATGCCGTTGGCCTGGAGGAGGCCCATGGAACCGCCGTAGGAATAAGGGAGAATGGCTTCGGCGCCGTGCTCGGCGATGATGGTGCGGAACCGATCCGTGATGGTGGTGAGGGCCTCGTCCCAGGAGATGGGTTCGAAGCGGCCTTCGCCTTTGGCGCCGATGCGTCGGAGGGGCGTGGTGAGACGCTGCGGCGAGTACTCGCGTTCGAGGTAGCGGGCGACCTTGCCGCAGAGGAAGCCTTGGGTTACGGGGTGGCCTGGGGTGCCCTGGATCCGGGTGGCGCGGCCGTCTTCAATCTTGAGGACGAGGCCGCACGCATCCGGACAATCGAGAGCGCAAACGGAGTGCCGTATCTCAGCCATGCTCCATTATAGAGTCGGCACCGGCGCCAGGGCCATGGCCGCATAGGCGGTAGCCTGGGCGGAGATCCATTGATCGTGGCCGTAGGGGAAGCCGCCTTCGAAGTAGGGCTGGAACTTCGGCGAACGGCTGGCGACGTACCAGGATCCATCGGCGCGCTGGGTGCGAACGAGGTAGACCGCGCCCTTCCGGTAAGCAGGCTCCCTGGCGCCGAGCGCGCCCGACTCCTGGAGCGCCCAGAGGGCGAAGCCGGTGGCGTAGGCATCGCTGGCGAGGTGGGGGTTCTGCGAGAAGCCGCCATCCTTGTGCTGGAGAGCGAGGAGGCGCTGCGCGGCGGCCTGGATTTCAGTCCGGGAGGCTCCGGCCCAGTGGAGGCCGAGGAGCTTTTCGGCGTATTCATAGCCAGTGCTGGGCTCGGCGGCGAGTAGGAACGCGCGGGCCTTAGCGGTGCGCTGCTCCATCTCAGCCTGACGGCCGGCGAGGGGGTAGACGCGGAGAGCGCGGATGGCCCAGGCCGTGCGGCTGATGATGGACTCTTCATCTGGCGGGCGGGGGATGCCGGCCGTCTGGTTCCAGGCGCCGTTAGGAAGTTGGGCGACCGCCAGATAATGAACGAGGGTATCCGTGACGATGTCGGCTGGATAGTTCGCGGCGGCCAAGCCGGCGAGAAATTTCATGGCCATGTCGCTGACTCCGCCGAATTCGAAGCCCTGCAGTACCATCGAGATCTCCGGCGCCATGGTGACGGCGATCTCGCGGCCGAGTTGCACGCGGCGGGACTGGTTGACCGCAAGCCCGGCGGCGTGGGCGGACTGGAAGGCGAGGGCAGTGGCGACCTGGTTGTGGCAGGAACTGCAGCCGGACTGTGCGAAAAAGGAAGCCGTGGACGTGTCGAGAAGTTGCAGAGCGCGAAGAGCCGCCGCCTGCGGTGTCTTAGCGGGGGAGGGAAGCGGCGGTTGGACGGCCGGCGCGGCACCGCGCGGAGCTTTCTTCACAAGGGCAAGGGCGGCGGGGTACTGGGAGCGGTGCGCCCAGTCGGCGGCGGTGTCGCCGGAGGTCATCTTCAGATCGAGCTTGGCGCCGCGGGCGAGGAGGAGCTTGGCCGAGGCGACTTTCGGCACTTCAGAGGAGAGCGCAAACATCAGGGCGGTCATCCCGCGGACATCCTGTTGATTCGGGTCGGCGGCGGCATCGAGCAGAAGCTGCACCATTTCGGGGGAGGCGGCCGCGCTGGCCAGCATCAGCGGCGTAATGCCTTTGAGAGCGATGTCGCCGTGCTTGACGCTACCGGAAAAGGTGGTGCCGGCGTTAACGTTGCCGCCTTTTAAAAGGAGGGTTTTCGCCGAGGCGAGATTGTTCGAGATGGCGGCAAGGTGGAGGGGGGTGAAGCCGGCGTCATCAGCGCCATCAGCGACAGTGAAGCCCTGGTTCAGAAGTGGGCCGGGGTCAGCAACGCTGGAGGGCAGGAGAAGGTTGAAGCCGCGGATGTCCCGAGCTTTGGGATTGGCGCCGTGCTTCAGGAATAGCGGGATGGCGGCCGAGCCGGAAGGGCTGCTGGCGGCGACGAGAAGCGGGGTTCGTTTTTGCTGAGTGGGCGTATCGGGGGCGGCGCCTTTAAGGAGGAGGTACTGGGCGCGGGCGGGGTCCCAGGCGGCGTAGTGAAGGGGCGTGGCGTCACGGGGGTCTTTCGCGTTGACGTCGGCGCCGCGGGCGACGAGGGTTTCTATCGCCTCAAGGCTCCCGAAGGCGGCGGCGTAGTGGAGCGGGGTGAGGCCATAGCGGCCGGGGGCGTTCACCGCTTCTTTTGGGGCGTTGCGGATGGCGTCGAGTTGGTTGAGTCGAACAGCGGTGAAGAGGTCTTGCGACACCGCGGGAAGCGCAGCGAAAAGGACGAGGGAAAGGGAGCGCAGCATGGGGACACCGATAGGTTACAGCATCCAGAGACGCGCGAGTTTACAGAGGAAAGGCTCAAGCAGCTTGAAGCAAAGTTTGGGCGGGTGTAGGCTGAAGCCATGCGGACTGCTTTACTGATGGGATTGGTGATGGCGGTGGGGATGTGGGCGCAACGGCCGCAGACGCCCCGATTTCCGCAGCACTCGACGGGATGGCCGGCGGTGTTGCCACCACAGGTGCAGAACCATGCGACAGGCTTGGCGGCTTCGATTGCGGGACGGCCTTTGCAACTGGGTCCGCCCGGACGAGTCCGGCCGCTGTTTCCGATTGCCGTGCCGATTTGGTACCCGCCGATGCAGCAGCAACCGTTTTACTGGGTACAGCCGCAGCCGCAACTGCCGGTGACCGTAGTGCAGCAACAGCATGCGCCCGTGGTGACGACAAATCCGAACTACGTACCCGATACGGCCAAGCCGCTGATGCGGGAGTACTTCGCCGAGAGCCGGCCCTACGCGGCCGCCGAAACGAAGAAGGCTGCGTCGACGCCGGTGACATTGATCGCGTTCAAGGACGGATCGCTGGTGCAGGCCGTGGCCTATTGGTACGAAGGTGGGACTCTGCACTACGTGAAGCCGGACCACAAGATAGCGAGCGCGGCGTTGACGTTAGTGGATAAAGAGTCGTCGGACCGCTTTAACCGGGAGCGGGGCTTATCGTTTAGAATGCCGGAATGATTCGGCGTTCGTTATTGCTCGCGCTGCTGCAGAAGCGGCCCCGGATTTTGCTGCGCACTGGCTGGCAGACGCGGAATATTGGCGATGTCTGTTTCACGCCGGCGATGCTGACAGCACTGCAGCGGTACATCCCCGAGGCAGACGTCACGTGCTGGGTGAAGAACGCCAACGACGACGTGCGGCGCATGATCCGCCGGGACTTTCCGAACTTCCGCGAGGTGAGTGGCGACATCGGAGACGCGCCCGTGAAGCAGGCGTTCGAGGAGATGGACCTGTTCCTGTACAACTCAGGCATGGTGATCAACTACGGGTTCGTCTATCAACAAGCGACGAGTTGGGACGCCGTGATCGGGTCGCTGCTGCCGCTCTACCGGGCGAAGGAATTGGGAAAGCCGTACGGCATCTACGCTCAAACTTTTGATGCGTTTGCCGAGCCGAGCCCGATGGTGGTGCGGCGGGTGCTGAGCGAGGCTTCGTTCGTTTATACGCGGGACACGATTTCGCTGGACGTGTTACGAGGAGCGGGCGTGAAGCCGCCGGCAATGGACTTTGCGCCCGACATCGCATTGCAATACCGGCAGAGGGACGACGCGCGGGCGAGGGCCTATCTGCAGAGCGCTGGCTTGGAGCCGGGGAAGTTTCTCATATCGATTGGACACTATGCGGTTCTGACGCGGCCGAGCGTAAAGGATCGGGGACCGGAGCATTGTGCGCGGATGCGAGCGGTGATGGAACGCTGGGTGCGCGAGACGGGACTGCCGGTGCTGCTTGCGCCGGAAGACGACCGAGAGATGGCGCTGAACAAAGAAGCGCTACTCGACCCGTTGCCCGCGGCGGTGAAGGCGAAGGTGAAGCTGCGAGAGACCTTTTGGCTGCCGGATGAGGCGCTGAGCGTAGCGCTCTCGTCGCGCACGATGTTCAACATGGAGCCTCATTTGAACCTGATGGCGTTGGCCAACGGGTTGCCGTGCCTACACTGTTTCGACTATGCCTTCGGCAAGAAAGCGCAGATGTTCGCTGACTTCGGCATGGGCAAGTGGGCCTTCGATCTGAACAAGGCTTCGGCAGCCGAAATGGGCGATGCGCTACTGACGGTCCACAAAGACTATGCCGGGGCGCAACGCTACCGGGAGCAGGGCATGAAGCAGGTGGAGGCGAAGACGGCGGCTGCCTTCGGTGTGATGCGCAAGACGCTGGGCTTAGCTGGCGCCCGCGGCTGAGCGGGCGTGGGCGCGGGCAAGGCGGCGGACGAAATCAACGTCGCCGTCGAGGAAGTCGTACGAAGGCAATTTCGCGGGGCTCTCCCAGATCATCTGTTCGAAGATCTGATTATGCAATTCTCCGGCGAAGGCGGTGACGCGGAAGAAGATCAGCAGAATGGGCGTGCGGCCGGAGTATTGGAATTCGTAGCGGCCAATCTCCTCTCCGATATCGGCTGTGATATCGAGTTCTTCCTTCAATTCACGGCGTAGCGCTTCCCGAGGTTCCTCGTCGGGTTCGACTTTGCCGCCCGGGAACTCCCACTTGAGCGCGTGACGGTCCGTGCTCTTGCGCTGGCAGATGAGAATCTTACGATCAGCCCCTTCAATGACTGCGGCGACAACGCGGATTTCGCTGCGAGGTTTCATCCGCGGCCGTCCAGACAACTGCCAAACGTGAAGGCAAAAACTTGGAGGCCAGTGGTGAAGGAGCGCACTTCGAGTAGAGCAGTTTCGAAGCTGGATCGATTCACTACGCGGTACATGCGGGGACGGTCTACGAGGAGAAACGTCCGGCCATTAGCGTCCAGATGGATATCGACGCCGCGGGCCTCGGCCCGAAGGGGTGCGCCGTTTTCGGTGATGTCGATGCGACCCTGCGGCTGCGAGAGGGACGGGCAGAGGACGAGGTTGACTTCGGCTGCCGAATACAACAGGCACAGGCGGGAAGGATCGGACTGGTCCCGAGAGCCGACGGTGAGGCAATCCGGCAGCGAGTTCCAGAGGCCGGCCAGTTCGGGGGTATCCGCCTGTGGGCCGGCGCCAAGGTCGTAGCGGTGGAGGTCGTCTTCTTTGAATCCGCCGGAGTTGGCGAGGCGGCCACGGCGATGACCGAGATAGATTTCCGGGCTGGGCTG
Organism: Bryobacterales bacterium; assembly: GCA_038215275.1. Lineage (GTDB taxonomy): Bacteria > Acidobacteriota > Terriglobia > Bryobacterales > Bryobacteraceae. The sequence goes on from JBBQRA010000055.1 coordinate 8,068, forward strand.
CGGACAGAAGGCGAGCGCGCCGGGTTCGTCAAGGGCGCGGACGAGGGGAAGCGTGGGAGGCAGGGCGAGATGGGGATCCCGCTCGTGGAGAAGTTCCTGGATGGCCTCCTCTGTTTCGGTATACGCGCCTTCGCCGAAGTGGGCGTAGCGCATGTAGCCTTCACCATCGATCAGGTACTTGGTGGGCCAATAACGATTGGCGAATAGCTTCCAGACGGTGTAGTCGTTGTCGAGCATGACCGGGTAGTCAATGCCGAGTTCGGAGAGGGCGCGCTCGACGACTTCGGGCGCACGGGAAAAGTAAAACTCCGGGGCGTGGATGCCGAGAACGTGCACACCGTGGGGCCGGTAGCGGCGATGCCAAGCGGTGACGTAGGGGAGCGTCCGCAGGCAGTTGACGCACGTGAAATCCCAGAAATCGAGCAGCACGATACTGCCCCGGAACTGACGCAGGGTCAGCGGGGGAGAGTTCAGCCATACCGGGCCGATCTCGGGCGCGTGTACGCTCTGGGGATCGATGCGCATTAGACTTAGGAAAAGACCTTAAGAGTATCTCATGTACAGCGAACAGCTCCTCGACCATTTCCAATCGCCGCGCTTTGCCGGGGAGTTGGCGGCGCCGGCCGTAACGGTGCGGGTGGAAAACCCGATTTGCGGAGACATTCTGCAGCTTTCTGTGCGTTGGGAAGGGGATGTGGCTCGGGAAGCGGCTTTTAAGACGCGGGGGTGCGCGGCGTCGATTGCCGCCGGGTCGGCGTTGGCGGAGTGGGTGACGGGGAAGTTGCGTTCAGAGGTGGGCGGGTTCTCGACCGCGGTGATTGAAGAGGCGTTGGGCGGCTTGCCGAACGAATCGAAGCACGCCGCGGTGCTTTGCGCCGATGCGGTAAAGGCTCTGCTGCGGGCTTAGTACTTTTTCTTTTTCTTGCGGGGCGGGCGGTGCTCCCAGAGGCTGAAGGTGAGGCGGCGCTCGACGCCGTCGACGCGATCGAGGACGACGCGGATGGGATCTCCGATGGAGAACTCACGGCGGGTCTTTTCACCGATGAGGCGGCGGGCGCCTTCGACAAAGCGGAAGCGCTCGCCGGGGAGCGAGTCAATGGGGAGCAGGCCTTCGATGAAGAGGTCCGTGAGTTCGACGAACATGCCGAACTTGGTTACGGAGATGATGACGCCGTCGAACTCGTCGCCGACGCGGTCGATCATGAACTGCACCTTCTTCCACTCGACGAGTTCGCGTTCAGCTTCGGCGGCGCGGCGTTCCGTAAACGAGCAGTCGGTGGCGATCTCTTCGAGTTGCTCCTCCGTCCAGACAGCGCCTTGGCCATCGAAGAGGCCACCGAGGATGCGATGGATCATGAGGTCGGGATAGCGGCGGATGGGCGAAGTGAAGTGGGTATAGGTGTCCGCGGCGAGGGCAAAGTGGCCTACATTTTCGTGAGAGTAGCGGGCCTGTTTGAGTGAGCGCAACATGAGGAAGCTGAGGATACGTTCTTCGGCCGTGCCATCGAGCTTGGCGATGAGCTTCTGATAAGCGCGGGAGGTGACTTGGATGCGTTCGTCGGCGAGGACGAGATCGCGGCGTTCCTTGCGGCCATCGCGACGGCGCTCGACCACCTTGTGCTTCTTTACCGGCAGGGCGGCGAAGCCGAGCGAGTAACCGAACTGGGCGGCGATCTCTTCGAACTCGGCCACCTTCTTGAAGTCGGGTGTTTCGTGGATGCGATATATGCCAGGGATGCCGGCTGCTTCGATGTGCGCGGCCACGGCTTCGTTGGCGGCGAGCATGAACTCTTCGATCAAGCGATGGGCGATGTTGCGGGGGGCGCGGGTCACGCCGACCATGAAGCCGTTCTCGTCGAACTCGATGAGGGGTTCGGGCAGGTCGAAGTCGATGGAGCCGCGCTTGACGCGCTTACGGTTGAGGACGAGCGCAAGTTCGCGCATGTTTTCAAAGTGCGGTACGAGAGCCGCGTACTGGGTTCGTTCCGCTTCGTCGCCGTCGAGAATCTTGTGAACGGCGGTGTAGGTCATACGGGCGGCGGAGCGGATGACGCCGCGGTGGAAGGTTTGGGCGACCACATCGCCGGTGCGGTCGAGTTCGAGTTCCGCGGAGAGGACAAGGCGATCTTGCTGGGGGACGAGGGAGCAGAGGTTGGTCGACAACTCGTGCGGGAGCATGGGGACGGCGCGGTCCGGGAAGTAGACGCTCGTGCCGCGGAAGATGGCTTCCTTGTCGATGGGACTGCCGGGCTGGACGTAGTGGCTCACGTCGGCGATGTGGACGTCGAGCTTCCAATGGCCGTTGGGGAGGGGTTCGACGTAGATGGCGTCGTCGAAGTCGCGGGCGGTTTCGCCGTCGATGGTGACGATGGGGAGATGGCGATAGTCGCGGCGGCGGGCGATCTCCCCGGCGGGAATCTCGGAAGGGATGGCGCGGGCCTGGTCGAGGACGGAGTCGGGGAAGGTGTGGGGCAGGTGATGCTTGCGGATGGTGATTTCGACGTCCAGGCCGAAGTCGCCTTCGCGGCCGAGAACTTCGATGACGCGGCCGACGCCGTCTTCGTTGTCGGTGGGGAACTCGAGTACTTCGACATCGACGATGGCGCCGTTCAGGTCTTCGGCGGTGCGGTATTCGCGTACCGCGGGACCGGTGCGGTCGGCGGCGGCGGAGCGGGGGATCTCGTAGCCGTCGGGGATGAAGAGCCACTGATGGATGCGGTCGTCGTGGGGTTTGACCCAGTTACCCCGCTGGCGGACACGGAACTCCCCGACCACGGTGGCGTGGGCGCGGCTCAGGATCTGGAGGATCTCGCCGTCGGCCTTGCCGTCGCTGCCGATGAAGCCGATCTGCACCAGGACGCGGTCGCCGTGCATGGCTGCGGTGACGAACTTGGCGGGGATGAAGATGTCGCCGACGAGCCCGTCAATTTTGTGAGCCGGGGTGACGAAGCCGTAACCGTCGCGATGCATGCTGAGGCGGCCGGTGGCGAACTCGCGGCTGCCTTTGGCGGCGATGTATTGGCCGGTACGGAATTCGATGAGCTCGCCTTTGTTCGTGAGGCGGAGAAGGGTTTGTTCTAGGGCTTCTCGTTGGTCGCCGCGGGCAGAGAGTTCGCGGACGAGGTTCTTGAAACTGGCTCGGCTGTGGGGGAGGCGCTGAATGCGGTCGAGCACTTCGCGATCAGGCAGGTAGAATGAGGGAGTTTCCAAAGCTTATGGACCTACTTAATGTTCCCATCAATTTTCCGGCTGATGCCAACGTTATCATCGGGCAGAGCCACTTCATCAAGACAGTGGAGGATTTGTACGAGGCGATTGTGAACACGAACCAGGCGATGGAGTTTGGGATTGCGTTCAATGAGGCCTCCGGACCTTGCCTGACGCGGTTCGACGGCAACGACCAGGCACTGATTGATTGCGCGGTGGACAATGCGCAGCGGATCGGGGCTGGGCACGTGTTCGTAATCGTAATGCAGAAGGGCTTTCCGATCAACGTGCTTTCGCGGATTAAGCAGGTGCCGGAGGTGGTGAACATCTTCTGCGCGACGGCGAATCCGCTGAGCGTGATTGTGGCGCAAGGAGAGGCGGGGAGGGGAGTGTTAGGCGTGATTGACGGGTTTTCGCCGAAGCGAGTGGAGAACGAAGAAGACATCGCCGCACGGAAAGAGTTCCTGCGGAAGATTGGGTACAAACGATGATCCGGACGATTGAAGAACTAGAAGACTTGCTGTCGCTGCCGAGCCCAGCGGACATTGAGGCGATGGCTAAGCTTGACGGGGATCTGATGATCCTCGGCGTGGGCGGCAAGATGGGGCCGACGCTGGCGATGCGGGCGCGGCGGGCGATGGACGAGGCCGGCGTGCGGCGGCGCGTTTATGGCGTGGCGCGGTTCTCCGATCTCGATACGCGAGATCGGTTGGCGGCGGCGGGCGTGGAGTGCCTGCAAGCGGATTTGCTGGACCGCGCGCAGGTGGAGTCGTTGCCGGAGTGCGAATACATCATCCACGCCGCGGGACGGAAGTTTGGGTCGGCGGCGGATCCGTCGCTGACGTGGGCGATGAACGTGCTGGTGCCTGCTATCGTGTGCGAGAGGTTTCGGACGTCAAAGATCGTCGCGTTTTCGAGCGGGAACGTGTATGCGTTTTCGCGCTACGGGGCGACGGAGCAGGACGCGCCAGTGCCGGTGGGCGAATACGCGTGGACGGGGTTGGGGCGCGAGCGGATGTTCGAGTATCATGCCAAACGGCTGGGGACACCGATCGTTTTGCTGCGGCTGAATTACGCGCAGGACTTGCGATACGGCGTGTTGTTGGAGATTGGGGCGAACGTATTTGAGCGGCGGCCCGTGGATGTAACCATGGGCGCGGTGAACGCCATTTGGCAGGGCGATGCGAACTCTGTGGCGTTACGCGCGTTCCCGCTGGCGGCTTCGCCGGCGGCGGCCGTGAATCTTGCCGGGCCCGAGACATTGAGCGTGCGGACCGTGGCGAAAGCGTTCGGCAAGCATTTCGGCGTGACGCCGGAGTTCACGGGAGAGGAGGCGCCGGAGTCGCTGTTGAACGACGCGGGACGGTGTCAACGACTGTTCGGGTATCCGAGCGTGACGCCGGGCCAGATGATTGAGTGGATGGCGCAGTGGATCGGCATGGGCGGCACGACGCATGGCAAGCCGACGGGGTTCATGACCCGGGACGGGAAGTTTTAGGTATGGATTGGTTGGGTTCGTTTCGAAAAGGCGGGGTGATTCCCGCGCATCCGCTGGCGTTGACGGCGGAGCGGAAGTTGGATGAAAGGCGGCAGCGGGCGTTGACGCGTTACTACGTGGCGGCGGGCGTGAGCGGCGTGGCGGTGGGCGTTCACACGACGCAGTTCGCCATCCGCGAGGCGGGGCTGTTTCGGCCGGTGCTTGAGTTGGCGCGGGAGGAGATGGAGAACGTGGTGCGCATCGGCGGGGTTTGCGGGCCGACGAAGCAGGCGATGCGGGAGGCGTCGCTGCTGCGGGATTTGGGCTATCACGCAGGCCTGCTGAGCTTGGCGGCGCTGGTGAACGCAAATAGCAGGAAGATGATTGAACACGTTCAAAAAGTGGCGGAGGTTTTGCCGATTCTGGGCTTCTACCTGCAGCCGGCCGTGGGAGGGCGCGTGTTGCCGTTCTCGTTCTGGCGGCAGTTCGTTGAAATTGAAAACGTCGTGGGGATAAAGATCGCTCCGTTTAACCGGTACCAGACGATTGATGTGATGCGGGCGGTGGCGGAGAGCGGCCGAGATCTGGCGTTGTATACGGGCAACGATGACAACATCGTGGTCGACTTGCTGAGCGAGTATCGCGGGGTGAAGTTTGTGGGCGGATTGCTGGGGCACTGGTCGGTGTGGACGAAGAGGGCCGTGGAGATGCAGGCGAAGCTGCGGAAGCATAAGGACCCGCTGCGGCTGAATATGGAAGTGACCGATTCGAACGCCGCCTTCTTTGACGCCGCGAACGGCTTCAAGGGGTGCATTGCCGGACTGCACGAGGTATTACGTCGGCAGGGGTTGCTCGAAGGGATCTGGTGTTTGGATCCGCACGAAGGAATGTCCAAGGGGCAGGCCGAGGAGATTGACCGGGCGTATGCCGCGTATCCGCATCTGCATGACGACGCCTTCGTAGCCGCCCATCGCGACGAATGGCTTCGCGGGTAGAATAGCTTTTATGTCAGACTCCAAGATCGATCGGCAGCTCGGGTTCAATACCCGGAGCCTTCACGCGGGTTATGCGCCGGACCCAACGACGGGTGCGCGGGCGGTACCGATTTACCAGACGACTTCGTTTGTGTTCAAGAACTCCGACCATGCGGCGGCACTGTTCGGACTGCAGGAGTTCGGGAACATTTACACCCGGATCATGAATCCGACGACGGACGTTCTCGAACAGCGCGTAGCGTCGCTCGAAGGCGGCGTGGCGGCGTTGGCCGTCGCTAGCGGACAGGCGGCGCAGTTCGTGGCGATTACTAGCCTGCTGCAAGCGGGCGACCATCTGGTGAGTTCGAGCACGCTCTATGGCGGGACGTACACGCAGTTTGACGTGAGCTTCAAGCGCATGGGGATCAGCGTGACGTTTGTGGAGCCGGATGATCCAGAGAACTTCCGGAAGGCGATCACGCCGCAGACGAAGGCGATCTATGGGGAGACGATTTCGAATCCGCGGGGCAACATTCTTGATATCGCCGCGGTGGCGGAGATCGCTCACAGCGCCGGCCTGCCGCTCATCATCGACAACACTTTTGCGACGCCGTACCTGTGCCGGCCGATTGAGCATGGCGCTGATATTGTCGTGCATTCTCTAACTAAGTTCATCGGCGGCCATGGCACTTCGATTGGCGGCATCATCGTTGACGCCGGCAAGTTCGATTGGAAGGCGAGTAAGCACACCTTGTTGAATACGCCTTCGCCGGCTTATCATGGCTTGAATTTCGCCGAGGTCTTTGGGCCGATCGCGTTCATCATCAAGGCGCGGGTGGAAGGGCTGCGGGACATCGGTCCGGCGCTCAGCCCGTTCAATTCGTTCCAGTTTCTGCAGGGAATTGAGACGCTAGGACCGCGGATGGACCGGCACGTGGCGAATGCGATGGCAGTAGCAACGTTCCTCGAAGGCGACTCGCGCGTGGCTTGGGTGAAGTATCCGGGATTGGGCAGCAGCCCTTACAACAAGCTGGCGAAGAAGTATCTGCCGAAGGGACCGGGCGCGGTATTCAGCTTTGCCCTGAAGGGCGGGGCGGAGGCCGGTAAGCAGTTTGTCGATTCGTTGAAGGTGTTTTCTCATTTGGCGAACGTGGGCGATGCGCGGAGCCTGGTGATTCAACCGGCGGTGACGACACATCAGCAGTTGTCCGCAGAGCAGCAGTTGTCGGCCGGGGTGGAGCCGGGAATGGTGCGGCTGTCGGTGGGCATCGAGGACCTCGAGGACATCCTTTGGGATGTGGAGCAAGCGCTCGAGGCGGTGTAGAGATTGCAGTTTGGCGGAGTGGCGTGAGCCGCTCCGCCACCGTTAGCGCCGATTCAGCAGCCCTTCTACACAAAGGATGACGAGTTCACCAAAGTGTTCAGGCTCAAAAACGAGCTTCAAGCGCTGGGCCGGGGACTTGTCAGACCGAGGCCATTGCCGGTGGGGAGGTTCAGTTTACCGTTGATGACGCGCACGCCGGCGAACGGGTCGTTGGCGATGAGCAGGTTGCCGTCCAGGTCGGCGTAATCGACCAACGGCGAAAGCTGAGCGGCGGCGGTAATGGCGACCGAACTCGAGATCATGCAACCGAGCATCGTCTTCAGGCCGAGGCTGCGGGCAATCTGGATCATGCGGTAGCCCTGCAGCAAACCACCAGCCTTGTCGATCTTGATGTTAACTCCGTCGTAGGCATCGGCGAGTTTTGGAATATCTTCGGGTCGGAGACAGGCCTCGTCGGCGATGATCGGGATGTGGACGCGCTTGCGCACGTAGCGGGTCTCCTCAATCATGTTCGCGGGCATCGGCTGCTCGATAAATTCAACCCCCATTTTCTCCAGCCAATTGATCTTACGGACGGCTTCGTCCTTATCCTTCCAGCCTTCATTGGCGTCGACGCGGAGTGGTTTCGTGGTGACGCTGCGAACAGCTTCGATGACCTCTTCGTCGTTCTTCAGCCCGACCTTCACTTTCAGCACCGGATAGGCATCAGCCTCCCGGACTTTCTGGCGGATGACTTCGGCTTTGTCGATACCGATGGAGAACGTCGTTAGCGGAGCGTCCTTCGGATCGAGTCCCCAGAGTGCATGGACTGGCATGCCGCGGCGTTGGGCGACCCAGTCATGAATGGCGATATCGATGGCGGCCTTGGCGGCCCAATCGGCTTCGCTTTGGCGAAGGACCCAATCGATGACCTTGCCGAACTGGCGGAGGTCCATGCGTGCGAGTTCTGGGCCGAGCCGGTTGACGAAGGCGACACCCGATTCGGCCGACTCCCCATACCTGACGATGCCAGCGCCTTCGCCGCGAGCGGTGAGGCCGCCGAGGGAGATCGTTGTATAGAGAACATCGCGATGCGAGCTCGAGCTCATTACCGTCGTCCAGGTGTGTTTCAACTGGAGTTTCTGGACCTTGGCGCTAACGGGGGTGTCGGCGGCGAGGGCAGGGAGGACGGCGAGCCCGAGCATACACCGGCGCGTCATCTTACTTTGCGCAATGCTGGGCGAAGGCGTTTTTCAGCTCTTCGGCAATCAGGAACATATCGCGGCTTTCAATCTGGTGGCGGTGCATCATGTACACGGGCTTGCCGTCTTTGAAGATCGCAACGGAGGGGGAGCTAGGGGGTAGCGGCGAGAGATGCTCGCGAACCCGCGCAACGGCTTCCACATCACCGCCGGCGAATACCGTAGCAGCAACGTCCGGTTTTACCGGCGAATCGGCGAGCGCCCGGACGATACCGGGACGTGCTTTGCCGGCCGCGCAGCCGCAAACGGAGTTGACGACCATCATCACAGTGCCTTTGCCGGGAGCAAGCAAGGCGTCCACTTCTTCGGGCGTGCGGGTTTCGACGATGCCGTGGTTCGTGAGGTCTTGCCGCATGATGCCAATGAGATGCTCGGGATATTGCATACTTCCAATATAGCGGATGGCAGCTACGCGGTATGCACCAGCCGCCCTGGGACGGTGGTTGAAATCAACCAGGGGGAGGGGAAGTGGTCTGTTGATAATAGGGAAGTTACTGATTGGCCCTCCGAGTGCATTTTAAGGTTGCGGGAGGAACCAGCCATGTTCCGCAAATTACTTCCGGCGCTCGTTTTGACCGTCCTGACCACGGGCGGCGCGGGGGCCCAAGACGATGTGCAAGAGCAGGGGCGCGGAGTCGCTCGCGTCAGCCTGATCTCCGGGGATGTCTCTGTCCGCCGGGGCGATACGAACGAATGGGTGGCGGCCGCGATCAACGCGCCGTTGATGACGGAAGACCGCGTGCTGACCGGGACGGGTTCGCGCACCGAGGTCCAATTCGACGCGAGTAACTTCGCACGTCTGGCCGACGGAGCGGAGTTGCGGTTGGCCGATATTGAAAATCGGCGTTACCTCGTCCGGCTCGCATTGGGCACGATGACTTGGCGGGTGTTGCGCGATCGGACGGCCGAAGTGGAGATCTCGACGCCGAGCATTTCAGTGCGTCCGACGAAGAAGGGGATTTACCGGGTGACGGTACTCGGCGATGGCTCGACTGAGGTGACGGTACGGAGCGGCGAGGCGGAGATCTTTACGCCCCAAGGGACTGAGCGGCTGCGAAGCGGGAAGACATTGCTCGCCCGCGGCGATGCCTCCGCGCCGGAGTTCCAGACGAACAGCGCCGTTCCCGTGGATGATTTCGACCGTTGGAGCCAGAGCCGCGACCGCGACCTGGAGCGCAGCGAGGGCTACCGGTACGTCAGCCAGGACGTTTACGGAGTCGAAGATCTCGACGGCCACGGACGGTGGGTGAGCACGCCCGAGTATGGCCAGGTATGGGTACCGACGACGAGCGCTGGCTGGGCGCCTTACCGGAACGGGCGGTGGAGTTGGATGGACTACTACGGCTGGTCGTGGGTGAGTTACGATCCGTGGGGATGGGCGCCGTATCACTATGGCCGCTGGTTCAACCAGGTTGGTATCGGCTGGTGCTGGTGGCCGGGGCGCATGAACACGCACCACTACTGGAGTCCCGCGCTGGTGGGCTTTTTCGGTTGGGGCGGCGGACGCGGCTTTAACGGTGACATTGGCGTCGGCTTCGGGAACTGGGGCTGGGTACCGCTGGCTCCGTTTGAGCGCTATAGCCCGTGGTATGGCCGCGGCTATTACGGCGGCTTCCGCAACGCGGGTTATGTCAACAACAGCGTGAACATCACGAACATCAACGTCACCAATGTCTACCGCAATGCGCGGCACAACAACGGCGTGACGGTGATCAACGGCCAGGACTTTGGCCGCGGGTCGGTGAACCATATACGCTACGACCGGAACCAGTTGAACAACGCCTCGTTCGTGCGGGGCCAGTTGCCGGCAACGCCGGGACGGGATAGCCTGCGGTGGAGCGACCGGGCAGTGAATACGCAGCCGGGGGCCTCGCGGGGGGATGACCGCTTCTTCAGCCGGTCGCAACCTTCGCGGATCGACAGGGTACCGTTTGAGAATCAGCGCGCGGCCATGCAGGACGTTTCGCGGCGGACCTTTGGCGGCGAGAATAACGGGACTGCCCCCCGGAGGGGTGAAGAATGGCGGGGCAACGTGAGCCGGGGCGACAATCCCGCGGGCGGCAACATCATGGAGCGTGGCGGCGCGCGGGCCGAGCAGCAGGTTGGCCGGGGCGACTCGGCGGGTGGCGGGTCTAGCCGCGCCGACTTGAGCCGCGGCCGCGGCGGAGATCCGGGTGCTGCCGAGCAGTCGGGTCGCGCCGGAGCGGCAACCGGGGCCACGCGCAGCGATTTCAACCAGGGCAGGCCCGCGGCGGGTGCGGGTGCGACGACGCGCGGCGAGATGAACCGTGGCGGCGACTCGGGTGCGTGGCGGCAGTTTGGTAGAGCCGGCGCTCCATCCGGGGCCTCCCGCAGTGATGTCAATCAGGGCGGCCAAGCGGCCGACGTGGGCACGACGACGCGGGGCGAAATGAACCGTGGCGGCGATACGGGCGGCTGGCGGCGGTTCGGCGATGCCGGGACGCGCGGCGACACCGCTGGCGGCGCCGGTGCGACTACCCGTGGCGAAATGAACCGGGGCGGCGACAACAGTGGCTGGCGGCGTTTTGGAGATGCGGGAGGGACCCGGGGCTCGACAGGGAGCACCGGCGCGACCTCGCGGGGCGAGGTGAACCGTGGCGGTGACACGGGCGGCTGGAATCGCTTGGGTGGTACCTCGCGGGGGGACATGAACGGCGGCGCGCCGACGCGGAGTAACGACGGCTGGAACCGGATGGGCGGTTCGCGGGGCGGCGAAGCATCGTCGCCAACGATTCCGGATCGCGGTAACCGGGACCGGGGCAGTTTCGGTAACTCGGTTGAAAGGAACGGCGGGATGCGCTCGACGATTCCGGATCGCGGCAGCCGGAGCGACTCCTTCGGCGGAGGCCGGATGAGCGGCCCGGTGGTGCGAGAGCGGTCGTCGGGCGGGGGCGGCAGTACCGGCGGAATGTCTCGCGGAGGTGGCGACGGCAGCGTCCGTGGCGGAAGCGATGGCGGTGGCGGCGCTTCGCGAGGTGGCAGTGGGGGTAGTGTGGGCCGGGCAGGTGGGGGCGGTGGTCGTAACAAGTAGCACTGAAAAGCCGGGCGCGGCAGGTAGCCGCTCCCGGCTTTCTTGTTTCTAGAGTTCGTGGTTCGAACGGGCGGGGGGAGGCGGGGCGAATCGCTTTCGCAGCAGGTCCAGCGAATCCTGTTGCGGGGATCGCTGATAGTTGAAGACGGCGCCTTCCGATTTCAGGGTCTGCTGCAACTGCGGTATCGCAATGTCCTGCACGGGCTGGTTTGCCTGGATCGCCATGGCGGCGGCAACTCCAGCGGCGTGACCGATGATCATGTATTGCGGTTCCATGCGGGCGCTGGAATAGGCGACGTGGCTGGCCGCGAAACAGACCGGTACGAGCAAATTCGTGGCCTCGCTCTTGCGCGGCAGGACGATGCGGAAGGGGATCTGGTAAGGAGAGACCGGCACCTGCATATCGCCTTCATTTTCGGCAAAGCCCTGGGCGTTGACGAAGCGCTGGAGATTGTGCGAGTCGCTGTTGTAGGACCCCATGCCGATGACGTCCGGCTTGGTGAGTTCGGTTTGCAGGTCTTTCTGGGAGAGCACAAAGTCGCTAACCAGGCGGCGTGCTTCGCGGACGTAGAGTTGATGCGGCCAGTGGCCGGTATCTTCGTACTCGTCCTTCGGCAGGCCCCATTCACGGACTTCCTGCTGCAGGGTCGCGGGAACGCGGGGATCGTTTGCGAGGAAATAGTAGAAGCCCTGCTGGTAGTCAACGTGGTCCTGCCAGATGCGGGCGCGGGTGGCGTAGTCTCCGTCGGGATAGGCGTAATTTTTGCCGATGAAGTCTGAGGAGAACGCCCCGTTGTTATTGAAGTCAGCCTTTCCGTTGGGGATGTTGGCAATGAGAGTGAGTTCGTGAAACACAGGTGGCCGGCCCTTCGTTTTGGTTAAGGCGTCGAGCAACCGGGCGAGGAGTTCGTACCGGGCAGGGGAGTAGTTGGCTGGCTTGGGCCAGGCGATCCGGTTCGCGGGAACGTTGGTGGCGATCACCCGGAAGTTGTAAGCCTGGATGCGCTTGTCGGCTTCGCCCGGTTTGCCGACCGGACCTGATCCGATCTCCGGCAACGGCTTGCCGTCAGGACCGAGGGCGTTGACGTCAACCAGGAACTGGTGCAGCGGAGTGCGGTCCCGGACGCCGCCAAGGGATTCGTTGTATTGGGCGGCGGACTCGCGCCCGAATGTGTACGTCACCTTGGCCTGTGCCATGAGATCGCCCTCATAGGAGGCGTCGGCAAATACCTTTCCGGCGAAGCGGGCACCGTTCTCGGTGATGATCTCCCGGATGGTGGCGCCAGTTTTCACGACCCCGGTCTTCTCCTTCAGTCGATGGCCGAAGTGAACGGTGACCCCGGCTTCGTCCAGCATCTCCCGGAGAACGCTTTCGCCGATGCGCGGCTCATAGAACCACGCGACGGGAATATTGAAGCGACGCATCTGATACCGTTCGCCGACGCGATAGTAGAATTCCAGCGCGAGGCCGCCGAGCACGTCGCGTTTGCCTACATCGGTACGAGACAGCCCACCGGTGGCCATGCCTCCCAGATGGTTGCCGGGTTCAAGCAGAAGGGTCTTTAGACCATGACGGGCACCGGAGACGGCGGTCATGACACCGCCGGCGGTGCCGCCGTAGACAATCAGGTCATAGCTAGTCTGCGCCATCAGCGTAGAGCTGATGGTGGCCAGAAGTAGAAGTGTTTTCATGGCTAGAAAGCGAGGCGAAGTCCGGCCTGCATCCGGCGCGGTTCGAGTGCGCTGAGGATCCGGCCGAAGTTGGCATTCAGATTGGTCGCCGCTTGTCCGGCGGCAGGCCGGTTCGGCTGGAAGGTGGTATTGGGGAGATTGTAGTTCACCGTGTTGATGGCGTTAAACATCTCCCAACGGGCCTCCAGACGGAAACGCTCGCGGAACTTGAATGTCTTGAACAACGAGAAACTCAGGTCGTTCAAGCCCGGGCCACGGGTGGTGGGCAGGGTGCGCGGAGCGTTACCGATGGTGAAATCGGCAGGATTGGCGAAGGCCTCGGTATTGAACCAGCGCACAGGAGTGCGTTGATCAGAGGGCAGGGTTGGGTTGCCCACGATGTTGGGATAGCCTATGCCGGTGAAGTTGTTGGTGCCGCGAACAACCAGCGGGGTTCCGGTTTGGACGGTCCAGATCCCGTTGAGTTGCCAGCCTCCGAACACGCCGTCGACCACGGGGTTCAAATTAGACGCGAATCGCTGGCCGCGGCCGAAAGGTAGCTCCCAGAGTCCGCTGCCGACGAAGCGCTGGGAGACGTCATCGGCGTCGATGGCGCGGTCGAGGCGACGGTTCAGGCGGCCGATTCGATAGTCGCCGACGCCCGCCGTGGCATCATTCCCGCCGCCGATGGCCTGGCTTTCCGAGATGAGTTTGCTCTTTGTGTAGTTGAAGAGCGCCGAGACACCGTTGGCATACCGCTTCTCGACGGTCAACTGCAGCGAATGGTAGGAAGTCGAGAGCCCGGTGTTGGCCCAGGTTAGCACGTTGCCATAGTCCGGATAGGGCCGGAGTAGCTGCTGGCGCTGAATGCGGGCAGCGGCGAGAGGCCCGGTGGTGATCTGCCCGAAGTAAGGATTGTCGACCGTATCCTGCAGGCTGAGACCGAGGCTAAAGAAGGACGGGTCCATCTGGTTGAGGTTGTAGTTGGCGCCAAAAAGGTTGGTGCCTTTGCTGCCGGCGTAAACAGCCGAAGCGACCCAGCCATTCCAGAGCGCCTGTTGGAGAGCTACGTTCCATTGTTGAATATAGGGCGTGGTGGCGTTCCGGTCCTGCGCTCGGACGTCGAGGCCGCGGAAGGCCGACGGGCCGCCGTCTGCCCCGCGAGGCTGAACCAGCGAAGTGGGGCCGGCGCTGAAGCGAAACGCGCGGACGATTCCGGGTTGGGAAGAAGCAAACGGAGTATCGACAGAGAAGCCAAGGGCGTTGGCGTTGTCCGGCGTCAGGTTACCGGACTCAACCATCGAGTAGATGAGGCCATAGCCACCGCGGATGGCCGTTCTGCCGTTGCCGCGGGGATCCCAGGCAAAGCCGAAGCGGGGTCCGATGTTGTTCTTATCGCGTTCGACGAACTGCGCGGGGGTAGATCCGGCGCCGGCATAGTTGAGCACTCCGAGCATACGGGTTTCGGGGTTCACTGTGAACGGATCGAAGTTGCTGGCGCGGTTGTGCAACTCGGTACCGCCGAAGCTGGTGTCATAGCGGACACCAAGATTCAGTGTGAGTCTGCGGGTGACCTTCCAATCGTCCTGCAGGAACGTGCCGAAAGGATTTCCGCGGAACTGGAAGAACGGCCGGACGCCGAGCGAACCGGAGGAGACTTCACCGAGAAGAAACGTTGCCATGCCGAAACCGGTGCCGGCCGGGCTGAGAGGGTTGTTCGTGAGATCGGTGTTGAAGTTAAACGAACCCGAGGGTTGAGAGCGATTGATGAAACTGAGACGCCACCAGCGGAAGTCAAAGCCGGCCTTGATGTTGTGAGCGCCGCGGCTGAACGTGACGCTGTCGGCGATCTGGATGACCTGTTGAGCACGGAGTCCGGCGGAAAAACCGGCGCTGCCAATGCCGAGAACGCCGTTGATGGCGACCGGCGGAAATTGGTCCTGCGGGATGATGGCGGGGTAGCCGAGTTGGCGAGGCCAATCCTGGTCAAAGCTGGGATGCGTAAAGGGCAGCCACTGACGAGTGGCCCCGAAACGGAAATCATTCAGGAGGCGGGGCGACAGCACCTTGATGTAGCTCAGAACCGCGTTGTGGTTGTCACGCTGGTCGTTGCGGGCGACGGGATCGGCTGCTCCGAGGCCCCAGCCGCGATCTACGCGGGTATTTCGGTTGCTCGAGTAGCGGAAGAACATGGAGTCGCTATCGGCGAAGCGATGATCGAGGCGGACGTTGGTTACGCCCTGATCGGAAAGTGAACCCACGAGCGAGACGAAATTGTTGGCATTGGTATTGAGATCGGTGGGCCGGGCGTTGGCAGCCGGCATGAAGGGGAGGACCTTGAGCGAGAGGGGGTCCTGGCGATTGGTGGGAATAATGTTCCCAGGGAAGATATCGCGGACGAAGCCGGAGCCGTTGGGATTTGGCCGGGTTGTGGCCGGGTCATAGATGGGAATGAGGACACCCTGCGGGGTACGGGTAGCGGAGAAATCGCCGGCCCGTTCAAGTGCCGTTGCGACAGTTCCGATTCGAGGGGAGCCGGTGGACCGCCAACGCCACTGTTCATAGCCGGCAAAGAAGAAGGTTTTGTTTTTTCCGTTGTAGAGCTTAGGAATCAATACGGGGCCACCGACGGTGCCGCCGAAATGATTGTAGCGGAGGACCTGCTTGATGCGGCCGGTACGGGGGTCGGGCTGGGTGGCGAAGGCGTTGCGTGCATCGAGGGCGTCGTTGCGGAGAAAGTGATAGAGGCTGCCGTGGAATTCGTTGGTGCCGGACTTGGTGACAGCGTTGACGACGCCACCCGATGTTTGGCCAAACTCGGCTTTCAGGGCATTCGTCTCGACGCGGAACTCAGCGACGGCGTCAACCATGGGGACTACGCTGATTTCGTTGTGCACCGCCGCGGAATTGGACACGCCGTCAAGGAAGTATTGATTGCCGTAGGCGGGTCCGCCGTTGATCCGGATTTGGGAGAAATTTTGATTGCTGATCTCGGCAAAGCCGTCCGTCGAAGGGAACCGGGGAGTGACGCCGGCAACGACCTTGACCAAGTTGAAAACGTGGCGCCCGTTGAGAGGCAACTGCTCAATCCGGCGCTGTTCGACGACGGTTCCCAAAGAGGAGTCTTCTGTCTGCACGCGGGCAACTTCAGCGGAGACGACGACACTTTCGGTAACTTGGCCGATTTCAAGGGCCAAGTCGACGCGGAGACGCTGGGAGACCTCAACGTTCAGGCTTGTACGCTGAATTCGTTTAAAGCCGGGATGGCTTACGGTCAGTTCGTAGGGGCCGACGGCGACAGAGGGGATAATGTAGGTCCCATCGCCGGCTGATGCACCTTTGTATGTCAGGTTAGTCCCGGTGTTCCGGGCGATGACCTCGACGCCTTCGACACCGGCGCCTTGAGGATCAGTGATGGTCCCGGTGATTGTACCGAGAGGAGATTGCGCCATCACGAGGGCGCAGAAGGGAAGACAGAGCGCGAGAGAGCGAAGCAACGACATGGGAGACTCCTGTGCTCTGAGTATACGGCTTGAAATCGGGTAGGGAAAGGTTCGGGCCAATTCACGGTCAGAGATTCGGGGGCGGTACAGTTTGTGATCGGCGAACGGGCCCACCGACGTGTCCGCGCGGTGTAAAATCGGAGGATCTTGAGATCCTGGTTGAGGTGGAGAGGATGAAGAATCGATCGATGCGGGCTGTTTATTTGACACATCGATATCTCAAAGTGCCTCTCCCGCTCCGTTTCGGATAGTTTACATAATATCCATTCTGCGAAGTTAGGTATTGCGCATTTCCATCATCATTCCAACACTCAACGAGGCCATCGCCCTGCCAGCAACCTTGGCGGCCGTGGAGCGGCTTGATGGTTTGGCTGAAGTCATCGTGGCCGATGGTGGCAGCGAGGATGGAACACGCAATCTGGCAGAAGGTGTGGCGACGGTAGTCCATTCAGTGGCAGGACGAGGCCAGCAACAGGCAGCCGGCGCGGCAATGGCTACGGGCGATGTCCTTTGGTTTCTGCATGCCGACTGCACGCCGGCCCCGGAGGCGTGCCGGGCGATCCGGTCGGTGCTGAAGGACCCCAAGGTAGCCGGTGGGCATTTCATCCTGCGGTTTTCCGGACAAGGCCGCGGGGCGCGGATACTGACGAGGGTCTACCCGTGGCTTCGCTGGCTCGGCCTCTGTTACGGCGATTCCGGGATCTTTGTCCGGCGCGAGGTGTACGAAGCCGTGGGCGGCTTTCGGCCGCTGCCGCTGTTTGAAGACATTGATCTGGTTCGCCGCTTGAGGCGCGTGGGTGGGTTTTGCCGGGTGGCCTGTCCTTTGGTGGCCTCCGCGCGGCGGTTTGAACACCGCAATTTCGCGGGAATGTTTGCGCAGTGGACCGGATTGCAGATTCTATATTGGCTGGGTGTTTCGCCCAGTTGGCTGGCGCGGCGGTATGCGCTGGTACGGGAGCGTTCGCGATGATATTGGTCACCGGTGGAACGGGGACGGTGGGACGGGAGATGCTCCCAGCACTGGCACGGCTGATGCCAGATGAGGAGATTCATCTGCTCCGCCGGCCAGCGGCGGATATCCGTTTGCCGGGACTGGGACTTTCGAGCGAAGACCGCGCGGCGTTGCAGCGGCGGGTCCGAGTGGTGATCCACTGTGCGGCTGAGATTCGGTTCAATCTGCCTCTCGATGAGGTGCGGGAGACCAATCTCGAAGGGACGCGGCGGATGCTGGAGTTTGCCCACGGCTGCCCGCTGCTCGATCGCTTCGCGCACGTCAGTACTCTCTATATCGCCGGCCGGCGCGAGGGTTTGGTCCGAGAGGAACCCGTCGCGAACACGGCCGGGTACTTCAATACCTACACGCAGTCCAAGCACGAAGCCGAAGCGTTGGTGCTAGCCGAGACGAAGCTGCCCGTGTCAATCCATCGATTGAGTTCCGTGATTGGCGGGGGCGGCCATGTGGAACAGGTTCTACGGCTGATTCCTTTCAGCTCAGCGATTCCGATTCTGCCCGGAAAGCCTGAGGTGCCCGTGGACTTGGTGAGCGCGGCATGGACTGGACGGGCCTTGGCGCTTCTGGTGGCCCGGCATTTTGAAGTGGGAGCCATCCGTCATCTTTGCGCCGGGCCGGAGTTGGCGCCCACCTTTGGCGAGCTGTTGGATGTGGCGTTTGCTGGAGGTGGCCGGCGACCGAGGCGGGTGTCGGCGTCGAAGTTTGAATGGGCGCTGAAGGCGGTTTCAGAGCGAACGACCGGGTGGCGGGCGATGGCCGGACTGGCGACCTTTCTGCCGCACCTTTCGGTTTCGCAGCCGTTTGATCCGGGTGTGACGGGTGAACTGCTTCGCCGGGAGGGGCTGATCCCCGTGCACGGCAGAGAGCTGATGGCGGCGACGTTGGCGGCGATGGTTTAGGACTGCCTAGGGCTTTGGGACGGCGGCGTTCTCGCGAGTGAAGGGCGGACCGGCAAGTCCAGCCGATGGTTTCCGAGTCGCGCCTAGCCGTTAGCTTTCGGCAGCGACGCTGGCGGCAACGGTTTATGACTGCAGGTCTGCGGCGTTCTCGCGAGTGAAGCGGCGGACCGGCAAGTCGAGCCGATGGGCGGGGACTTCACCGCGCAGTTTGAGAACGAGCGAGCGAACGGCCTCGTAGCCGATCTTGTGCGGGTCCTGCACGAGCATCACGTCGAGAGATCCGCTGAGCAGAGCGGCGCGATGGACGTCGCTGTTGTCGAAGCTAACAATCTTCACCTGGCCGGCGCGGCCGCGGCTTTCGACCGCCTGGATGATCCCGATGGAGGCTGCTTCACTCGAGCCGAACATCGCATCGAGCCGGGGATGGGCCGTGAGAATGTTCTCGGCCGCGGCACGGGAACGGGCGCGGTCTCCCATGCCGAACTGGCGCGCGGCTAACCGGATGGAAGGGAATCCGTTGGCCAGAGTTTCCGTGAAGCCGCGTTCACGAAGGCCCGTCGAAGCACCGCCGGGCTTCTGCATCACCATGGCGACACTTCCCTGCCCTTGACTCGTCTTCAACACTTTGCGGCGCGAAGTGGGCGTAACTCGTTGATTCTTCACGCGGGGCTCGTCTCGATCGCGAGAATGTAGTGACACGGATGGTTCGCTCGATCGCGCTCTTTACATTGCATATTGA
>JBBQRA010000056.1:0-26944 GCA_038215275.1 Bryobacterales bacterium
GAGAGCTAGATTCATCAGCCGCTCTTCGTCGATCTTGTCGGCTTCGATGATGATGTTCGATTTCTGCTCGAACATCCAGTTCACCGATCCGGGTTCGCCCATGTTCCCGCCCCACTTGCTAAAAATGTGGCGGATGTCGGCGACCGTTCGATTCTTGTTGTCCGTTGCGACATTCACAAGGATCGCCGCGCCGCCGGGGCCATACCCTTCGTAGGTATACTCCTCAATCGTCAAGCCTTCAATTTCGCCCGTGCCCCGTTGAATGGCGCGTTTGATATTATCGGCCGGCATCGAGACGCCCTTGGCCGCCGTGATGGCGGTGCGGAGGCGGGGATTGCCGTCCGGATCGCCGCCGCCGCGGGCAGCAATCGTGATCTCCTTAATAATGCGGGTGAAGATGCGGCCTCGTTTGGCATCGAGGGCGCCCTTCTTGTGTTTAATTGTGTGCCATTTAGAGTGACCAGACATGAAAGAGAACCAACCCAATAGGATATCGAATTGTGAGGGGGGGCCGCTCGAATGATCGTGCACCGTCGACGATGGTGCCCCGTTTGGGTCGGAATTGTTACAACGATCTTTACCGCCGGGCTCACGGGGGTCGCTCTCAGTCTCGAAGGCCGGGAGAGGCTTGCCACGTTGCCGCTGTTGTTCACGGGCCTCCACCTGACGCTGACGCTGCTGCTGAACTACACCACCGCAACCGTAACCACTGACGGAGTTTCCATTCGGGAGGGCGTTATCCCCGCCGGCTACCGGGATCGCCGATTGGCCCGCGCGGACGTCGCGGCGGTCTACTGGCGATACAACTTTCGTGGTCACCGGTCGGGCGAAGACTCGCATTGGGCGGTCGTCGTCGCTTCCATTCAGGGCGACTGGATCGACATTCCTTCACAATATGAAACGGAGATGGCCGCGCAGCAGGAGGCTGCCCGGGTCGGTAGTATTCTGGCGATAAGGGGGGTAAGCCGGGCGGAGGGACCGCCGCCGCATCCAGACCGGAGAGTGCTGTGGGTTCTGTTGTACTGGTTCGGGCTGGTGGGAATCTGTCTGGCGTGGCCTGCGATTATGGTCTGACCGTAGCGGGGGACTTCCGTCCCCCGCTGCCAGCCCCGGCTACTTCGCCGGCGGAACGAGAATCTGCACGGTGCCGAATGCGTCCGGCACCTGCGTCTTCCCGTACAAGCGGCGCAGGCGCATCGTGTTTTCCGCGCCCCAACCCCAGACGTCGATCTGCGCGTCGATCACATATCCTTTGCTAGCGAGCTGCGTGGCTCGTTCTACGCGGGCAGCGAACGGATCTGCCCCTTCGCTCGGCTCGATGAATGCGATCTCGGCAACCTCTTTTGGGATGTCCGTAAAGACAGCCTTGCCATTGGTATCGAGATAAGCACGATGCTTCGCCGGATTAAACGATTCCGGCCAATTGACTTGCGGCATGAATCCACCCTCCTACGGTGAAATAAAAAAGGTGTCCGGGAAGGACACCTTCAGACTTCAACGTAGAGCGGCGCAGAGAAGATCCCGGGCATCCGGAAGGGCCCAACAGCGCTAAACACTAGAAACACAACCAGTTCGCGAAGCAAAAAAAAGCACAATGCCTTGTGAACTGAATTCTCCGCGATTCTGAGGGGTGCCACGAGCCCAGGGGTGGGGAGAGGGCTCGTGGCGTTTTGCCGGTGGCTGGGGTGTTAGGCGGAGGAGCCACCGACAAACTTGTTGACTACGAGTGAATCTCTTGCAGACTCCAAACTCGAATCGGATCTCTACGACGACTGGCTGCAGCTTGAACTGCCGCTCTGGCCGCCGACATCGTCGTTATACAAGGTACTCTATACGTTA
The DNA here is from genome assembly GCA_038215275.1 of Bryobacterales bacterium. Lineage (GTDB taxonomy): Bacteria > Acidobacteriota > Terriglobia > Bryobacterales > Bryobacteraceae. The sequence continues at coordinate 1,840 of JBBQRA010000056.1, forward strand.
TTGCGGCGCGACGCAAGGCTTTTTCATCACCGAAGCTGTGCACGCCGGTCGTCGTATAAATCGCCAACTGCAAACGACCCGCCTTTAACAAGTCTACCGCATTTGGACGCCCTTCGTTCACTTTAAATACGGTCGTGCACGATAATCCGGCATTTTTTAACGCCGTAGCCGTCCCGCGAGTGGCTGCAAGGGTATATCCGAGCTCGGCAAAGCGCTTTGCCACATCAACTGCCTCACTCTTGTGCCGCTCCGATACGCTGATAAATACCGTCCCCTCCGTCGGTAGTGGGGAACCGGCCGAAAGCTGCGCCTTCGCAAAAGCTTCCCCGAAGTTTTCACCAACGCCCATCACTTCGCCGGTCGATCGCATTTCCGGACCGAGCACCGGATCGACACCTTGGAATTTGTTGAACGGGAAAACAGGCGACTTGACGAAAAACTGCGGAACCGACAGTACGCCGCTCGTCTTCCCCTGCATCAGCGAAGCAAACTCTTTCAGCTTGCGTCCGACCATCAACCCGACCGCGATCTTCGGAATCGGCACGCCGGTCGCCTTGGCCACAAACGGCACCGTTCGAGAGGCCCGCGGATTTACTTCGATCACGAAGACCTTGCCTTCCTTAATCGCGTACTGCACGTTCATCAGGCCAATGACGTTCAGCGCCCGCGCCAACTTCACCGAATACTCTTCGATCGTTTTCAGTTCGGCGGCGCCAATCCCGAACGGCGGAAGCACGCAGGAGCTGTCACCGGAATGGATGCCGGCTTCTTCAATATGCTCCATGATGCCGCAGATTAGAACGTCTTCCCCGTCAGACAGACAATCGACGTCTACTTCGATCGCGTCTTCAAGGAACCGGTCAACCAACACCGGGCGCTCCTGCGAGAACGTGACCGCTTCCCGCATATAGCGGCGAACCGTATCCTCATCGTAGGCGATGGTCATCGCCCGGCCGCCGAGCACGTAACTGGGGCGGACGAGAACCGGATAGCCGAGTACATTCGCCACCGCGCAGGCCTCTTCCACTGTAGTCGCCGTGCCATTGGGCGGAGAGGGGATTGCCAGATCATCCAGCAACTTGCCGAACAATTTCCGATCTTCGGCGAGGTCGATATTCTCCGGCGCCGTGCCGATAATGGGCACTCCGGCGCGCTTCAACGGGAGAGCCAGGTTCAGCGGAGTCTGGCCGCCGAACTGAACGATCACGCCGTCCGGCTTCTCGGTATCATAAACGTTCAGGACCTCTTCGAGCGTTAACGGCTCAAAGTAAAGGCGATCACTGGTGTCGTAGTCGGTGGAAACCGTCTCAGGATTGCAGTTCACCATGATGGACTCATGGTCGAACTCCTGCAGCGCAAAACTCGCGTGGCAGCAGCAGTAATCGAACTCGATGCCCTGTCCGATGCGGTTCGGCCCGGCTCCGAGAATCATGACCTTTTTGCGATCGCTCGGATTGGCTTCACACTCGGATTCGTATGAAGAATAGAGGTACGGCGTGAACGATTCGAACTCGGCAGCACAGGTATCCACCCGGTTGAAGATGGCGCGAATGCCCATCTGCTTCCGGCGATCCCGGATGCGCAGCGGATCTTCGTCCCAAAGGCGGGCCAGCGTCGTATCAGCAACCCCATACCGCTTGGCGTCCCGCATTTCCGCCGGAGTAATCGTCGCCAGTGACTTCTTGGCGAGCGAATCGTGCAACTGGACGGTCTCGAAAATCTGCTGCAGGAACCACGGGTCGATCTTGGTCAGCTCGTGGACCTGCTCGACGGTCCAACCCTGCTCAAAGGCGAAGAAGAGATAAGGAAGGCGATCCGGCGTCGGCGTGATCAGTTTGTTCGGAATCAGTTCCACGTCGAACGGTTCGACCTTGGTGGCCGACTTTCCGGTTTCCTGCGAACGGATGGCCTTAGCCAGCGCCGCCTTGAAGTTGCGGCCGATGGACATCACTTCGCCGACGGACTTCATCTGCGTGCCCAGCGTCGGATCGGCGCCGGGGAACTTCTCGAACTGCCAGCGCGGAATCTTGGCAACGACGTAGTCGATGGTCGGCTCGAAACAGGCCGGTGTTAGCCGGGTAATATCGTTCGGAATCTCGTCGAGGCGGTAGCCTACAGCGAGCTTCGCGGCAATTTTCGCGATTGGGAAGCCGGTCGCCTTCGACGCAAGCGCCGAACTGCGAGAGACGCGCGGATTCATTTCGACAACCACCATGCGGCCGTCGTCCGGGTTGATGGCAAACTGCACGTTCGAACCACCCGTATCGACGCCAATCTCGCGGAGGCACCGGATGGCGCCGTCGCGCATCATCTGATACTCGCGGTCGGTCAGCGTCTGCACCGGGGCCACTGTGATGGAATCGCCCGTGTGAACGCCCATGGGGTCGACGTTTTCAATCGAGCAGACAATGATGACGTTGTCGGCGAGGTCGCGCATCACCTCGAGCTCGAACTCTTTCCAGCCAAGCACCGACTCTTCCGCGAGCACTTCGTGAACCGGCGAAAGCTGCAAACCGCGGGTCAAAATCTCTTCGAGATCCTCGGAGTTATAGGCGATGCCGCCGCCCGAACCGCCCATCGTGAAACTGGGCCGCAGAATTAGCGGGAAACCGACTTTAGCCGCAAAATCGTAGCCGCCTTGAATCGAGGTGAGTAGCGAAGAGGTCGGCGTTTCGAGGCCGATCTTCCGCATAGCGTCTTTGAAAAGCAACCGGTCTTCGGCCTTCTTGATCGACTCGATCTTGGCGCCAATCAATTCGACGCCGTACTCGTCCAGGACACCCGCTTCGGCCAACGCCACGGACAGGTTAAGGCCCGTCTGACCCCCGACGGTCGAAAGGAGCGCGTCGGGACGCTCCTTGCGGATGATCTCGGTGAGATATTCGACGCTGAGCGGCTCGATATAGGTGCGGTCCGCCAGATCGGGGTCCGTCATGATCGTCGCGGGATTCGAGTTTACGAGGATCACTTCGTAACCTTCATCCTTCAGCGCCTTGCAAGCTTGGGTACCGGAGTAGTCAAACTCGCAGGCTTGTCCGATGATGATGGGGCCGGAGCCAATGATGAGAATACGGTGGAGGTCGGTGCGTTTCGGCATCGCTTAGCGCTTGGCCTCTTTCATAAGGTCGATGAATTCGTCAAACAGGTAAAGGGAGTCATGGGGGCCAGGCGCGGCCTCCGGATGGTATTGGACGCAGAAGAGCGGCGCCGATTTATGGCGCAGGCCCTCCACGGTTTGGTCGTTCAGATTGATGTGAGTAATTTCGACAGCCGAATCCGCCAGCGAGTCGGGATCCACCGCGAACCCGTGGTTCTGGGCGGTAATTTCTACCTTTCCATTCCGCTTATTCAGCACCGGATGGTTGCCGCCGCGATGCCCAAACTTAAGCTTGTAGGTCTTACCCCCGAGCGCGAGGCCGAGGACCTGATGCCCCAGGCAGATACCAAAGATCGGCGTCTTCCCAATCAGTTGGCGCACTTGCGCCGCTTGGGCCTGCAGCGGTTCCGGGTCGCCGGGACCGTTCGAGAGAAACACGCCATCAGGGCGAAGCGCCAGAACGTCTTCGGCACTTGTCGAGGCCGGGACCACGGTTACGTGGCAACCGCTCGTTACCAGGCGACGGAGGATATTTCGCTTGATCCCGAAGTCGAACGCGACGACATGGTAATCCGCCGGGCGGAGTTTGCCGAGCCGTTCGGAGGGGGAGACGGGCTCCACCGGATTTGTCCATCGATACCTTTCGACCGTCGAAACTCGAGTCGCTAAATCGAGGCCGGACATGGACGGCGACCCCTTCGCCTTTTCCACCAATTCGGCGGCGTTCGTCGAAATCGTCGACAAGACGCCCCGCATCACGCCGCGCGTGCGGAGGTGACGAACCAGCTTGCGGGTGTCGATCGAGTCAATGATCGGCACATTAGCGGCGGCCAGGAACTGGTCGACCGGGCTTTCCGAACGCCAGTTCGAGACGATGGGTGAAAAATCGCGCACGACAAGGCCTTCAATATAGGCTTTCGCCGATTCCATGTCGCCTTCGTTGGCGCCATAATTCCCGATTTGCGGATAGGTCAGGACAACAATTTGGCCTGAATAAGAAGGGTCGGAAAAGATTTCCTGGTAACCCGTGATGGAAGTGTTAAAAACTACTTCCCCAGAGCGCTCCGTTTGCGCTCCAAATGCCCGGCCCTCGAAAACGGTCCCGTCTTCTAAGGCGAGGAGTGCTGGATTCAATTCGGGGAACCTCCCGCTGGATTTTACCTATTGGAACACATCCGGCCAACCCCTCGCAATAAACGGAGCGGGAAATGTTGATAAACTCTCAGTAACGTGCGTTTTGTCGTCCTTCTTTCTTTCGCGGTCTCTTTGCCGGCGGCTGACCTAAACGGTTCGGCGGTGGCGCTGCTTTCGCAGAAATGTCAGTCGTGCCACGGGGCCCAAGTGCAGCTTTCAGGCCTGCGATTGGATACCCGGGAAGCGATCCTGCACGGCGGCAAACAGGGCCCTGCTCTCACCCCCGGAAAACCGCAGGACAGCCTGCTGTTCCGCGTGATATCCGGCGGTGAAAAGGTGGCGATGCCGCCCACCGGCCCGCTCAGCCCGGCCGAGGTCACCCTGCTCCGCGAGTGGATCACGGCAGGAGCGATCTGGCCCACTGAGGCAGTCGGTGCCAAGAAATGGTGGTCGTTTGAAAAGGTGAAGCCGGTGAAGCCTCCGGCGCTGGCCGATGCCTGGGTCCGCACGCCCGTCGATGCCTTCATTCTGCAGCAACTCCGCGCCAAGGGACTCTCCGCCGCGCCGGAGGCCGACCGCCGAACCTTAATCCGCCGCGCCATGCTCGACCTGCACGGCCTTCCCCCCACGTCCGCCGAGGTCGCCGCCTTCGAAAAGGACCCCGCCCCGGATGCCTACGAGAAGCTCATCGACCGACTGCTCGCCTCTACCCGTTACGGCGAAAAGTGGGGCAAGAACTGGCTCGACCTCGTACGCTACGGCGACACCTCCGGCTTTGAACAGGATCCTTACCTGCTCTACGCCTGGCGCTACCGCGACTACGTCATCGACAGCTTCAACGCCGACAAGCCGTACGACCGCTTCGTCAAAGAGCAACTGGCCGGCGACGAGATCTATGAGGAACCGGCTGCGCAGCAAGGCACCGGCTACTATACCGTCGGACCGAATCGCGACATGCTCTTCAAAGTCGAAGACATTAACCGCGTCGAAACGATGACCGATTTCGTCGATACCACGTCGAGCGTTTTTCTCGGCCTCACCGTGGGCTGCGCCCGTTGCCACGACCATAAATACGATCCCATTTCGCAGAAGGACTATTTCCGGCTTCAGGCCATCTTCGCGCCCATCGTGAAGTCCCGCGTCTTTCTGACCTACAACCTCGCCCGGCAGTACGACCTGCAGGAAAACACGCGCCAGTGGAAACTATACGATCTCGCCGACGAATTCCAGCGGATGAGGGCTCCTTACGTCAAGCGCCTCCGCGCCGAAAAGCTCGCCCAACTCCCGAAGGACATCCAGGTGGCCTTCGAGACCGAGGAAGAGCAGCGGACTCCGCAGCAGAAGGCCGGCTTCGAGATGTACGCGAAGAAGGTGGCGCCACGCGACGACGAGGTTTTTGCCCTTCTCTCACCGGACGAGAAATCAATGCTCGATCGCGTCAAAACCCGCCTGCTATCGCTATATAGCAATTACGCTCCCGGCCCATTCTCCCCCAGCGTTACCGATTCCGGCCCTCTTGGCCCGCCCGTCTACATGCCCGGCAAAGAGAGCGACGAAATTCCGCCGGGCTTCCTTTCGGCCCTCGGCGGCGGTGACATCCCCGCCCCGCCTCCCGGCTCCGCCACCACTCTCCGCCGCAAGGCGCTCGCCGAATGGATCGCTTCGCCGGACCATCCCCTGACGGCGCGCGTCGCGGTGAACCGCGTCTGGCAGGCCCATTTCGGCCGCGGCTTGGTCGCCACCACGTCCGACTTCGGCGCCCGCAGCACCCCGCCCACTCACCCCGAACTTCTCGAATGGCTGGCTGGTGACTTCGTCGCCAAGGGCTGGAGCTTCAAACAACTCCATCGCACGCTCATGCTTTCGAGCGTATATCGCCAGCAGACCAAGCCCTCGCCCGCCGCACTCACGAAGGACCCTGAGAACCAATGGCTCTCGCACTTCACGCGCCGCCGCCTGGAAGCAGAAGAGGTCCGCGACGCCGTCCTTCTGAGCGCGGGCACGCTGAACCCGAAGATGCACGGTAAGCCCGTCGTACCTGCCCTCGCCGCCGAAGAACTCTATGGCATGAGCCAGCCCCTCGGCAACGCCTGGGTTGTCACCTCCGATCCCACGGAACACACACGCCGAAGCATCTACATGATTTCGCGCCGCAACTTCCGCATGCCGCTGCTCGAAGTGTTTGACCGCCCCGAAGGAGTCCTGAGCTGCGCGCGCCGCGAATCCTCTACAACGCCTACCCAGTCGCTCTCGCTGCTCAACAGCGATTTCACGCGCAACCAAGCGCTGGCCCTGGCAGCGTCTTCCTTGCGAGGCGACGAAGCGGCCATCAGTGAGGCCGTCTTCCTCTCAACGCTCGCCCGCCGCCCGGACGCGAACGAACTCATCCTGGCCCGCGAGTTCCTGACGAAACAAACCCAATTGCTCGGCAGCGTCGAGAAGGCCGCCGCCGAACTCGCCCGCGGCTTGTTCAACACCAACGAATTCCTCTACGTCGATTAGGAGTCCCCAATGTACACCTCCCGCCGCCAATTCCTCTCCCGCGCCGGCCAAGGCTTCGGCCTCGTGGCCCTCTCCGGCCTGATGCAGGAAAACCTCCTCGCCGCCACCAAAGCCAAGCGCATCATCTACCTGTTCATGCACGGCGGCGTCAGCCATGTCGACACGTTCGATCCCAAGCCCGCTCTTGCCAAGTACAATGGCCAGCCGCTGCCAGGTTCGTTCGGCGAAGGACTCGTCACCAGCCGCATCGACTTTCGCAAAGCGCGCATGCTGGCCTCCCCGTGGAACTTCACGCGCAGCGGCCAATCCGGCATCGAGATCTCTGACCTCTACCCGCACGTCCAGAAGCACGCCGACAAGCTCGCCGTCATTCGGTCCTGCCACGGCGACGCCTTCGACCATGCTCCGGCGATCAACCTCCGCACCAGCGGCAACCAGTTCCCCGGGCGCCCCTCGCTCGGCGCATGGGCCACCTACGGGCTGGGCTCGGAAAACAAAAACCTGCCGTCGTTCGTCGTCATGAGCGACGGCGCCATGAAGTCCGGCGCCGGTGCGTACGGCTCCGGCTTCCTCCCCGCCGCCTATCAGGGCACCGCCTTTCGCAGCGGCCAGAACCCGGTGCTGCATCTTGCTTCCCCCGCCGGCATTACCCCGGAAGCGCAGAAAGAAACACTCTCGCTCATCGACCGCATGAACCGCCGCCACTTCGCCACGCGCGAAGAGGATTCGACGCTCGAAGCGCGCATCTCCTCCTACGAACTCGCATACCGCATGCAATCGGAAGCGCCAGACGCCGTCGACCTGACGAAAGAATCCGCCGCAGCGAAGGCCCTCTACGGCATCGACGAACCCATGACGGACGACTTCGGCCGCAAGTGTCTCCTCGCCCGCCGTCTCGTTGAACGTGGCGTCCGCTTCGTGCAGCTGTATCAAGGTACGAACCTCGGCGACGATTGGGACGACGCCCATCTCGACCTGCTCGGCTCCCACAACAAGATGGCCAAGAAGTCAGACCAGCCGATCGCCGGGCTCCTGACGGACCTCGCCTCCCGCGGCCTGCTCGATTCGACGCTGGTCGTCTGGTCGAGCGAGTTTGGCCGCACGCCGCTCGCCGAAGGCAAGAACGGCCGAGACCATCACCCCTACGGCTTCACCATGTGGATGGCCGGCGCCGGTATTGCGGGTGGGCGCGTGCTCGGCTCCACCGACGAGTTCGGCCTTCGGGCCGTCGAACAGCGCAAGGATGTTCACGATGTCCACGCGACCCTCCTGCGTCTACTCGGCATGGACCATCTGAAACTCACCTATCGCTACCAGAGCCGCGACATGCGCCTTACCGATGTCCACGGCGAGAACGAATTCACGTCCTGGCTGATGAACGCTTAGTCCTTGAACAGCGCCACCAACTGCTCCACCGCCGAGGCTACCATCGCCTCTCCGCTCCCAGCGGCAAGCCGGCTGGAGATGACCTCATAAGCGCCTTCGGTATACGCCTTCCGATCTGGCACATAGCCCAGATTCCCGTTCGCCAGTTCCGCCACAATCGTCACCGGAAAAGGCGACGCCAGTTTGATCGCCCGTCCATGTTCCACAAAGATCTCGCCCGGCAGGCCCACCCACGCCACCGACTTCCCCAAGGCAATCACCTGCACTTCGGCCGGAAACGGCTTCCCTGACCGCTCGACGACATCCATCACCTTGAACGCGTTCACCTGGTCGTAAAACGGGTTCGCGTTCTGCTTGCCGTAGTTGGCTACGATCACTTTCGCCCGCTCCACGTCCTCCGCCGGGTACGGCGCCGGCGCCAGATCCACCATCCGCGTCGACGCCCGCACCGACTGCGCGGCCACCGGCGTCATTCGCTCCATTGTCTTCAGCACGGCCGCGGCCAGCACCGTTCCGATCCGCGCCGCCTCGCCGTGACCTTTCTGCGGCCGGTTGTGCGACACGTCAATGTGGTTGATGTTCCCCGCGCAGCCGATCGTGAACAGCGTCGAGTAGGCGGGCCCCTTCACCCGCTTCATGTTCTCGCTCAAAGCGTACGCATAGTCGGCGGAGAACTCGGCCCCGCCCACCGTGTCGAGATGCAAAGCGAAGTTGACGTAAGCGCCGGTCCCGGCCGCCACCACGGCCACATCCGGATCAATCGTGCCGAGCACCTTGTCGATCTTCGGGTTCCGCTTGCCCGGGTTCCAGCCCGTGGTCCCATCAATCATTCGGAAGCGGCGAATGAAGCTGATTGAATCCTCCTTGCCGACGCCAACGCTGATCTCCGATGGCGCCAGGGCGGCATTCGCCTTCTCCACACTCTCCGCAATCAGCCCGGGAATCTTCTGCCAGAAACCCTTGGCCAATGCATCGATCTCCGGCTCCACATGGCGCAGCCGAGTCCCCAACTCCGGCCCCGTGTGCGAGTGCGTCGCCGAAATCATCACGTGCGTCGCTGGAATGCCCGTGCGCGCCGCAATCAACCGCCGCGCTTCATCGACGAACTGCCGCGGGATCTGCACGTAGTCGACGCCCACCAGCGCCACTCGTACGCCTGCCTGCTCGACGACCATCGCCTTCGCATGCAGCGCATCATGCAAGCCTTCGTTCAGCCGGACGTAGTAGTAACCCGCCATCGGCATTCGCGCCGGCGGCGTGATGTTCACCTCCGCCCTTCCCACCTTCCACTGCGCCGCCGCGCCGGACGCCAACAACACTAACAGAGCTAATCGCACCATGCCTGTTATCCTAAGGGATTCCAGTCATGGTCGTTTCCACGCAGACGAAGCGATTCGATTCCTTGGAGCTTGATTGTGGGGTCACCCTCGCTCCGGTCGATGTAGCTTACCAAACTTACGGAACGTTGAACGCTGAGCGTTCGAACGCCATCCTGATCACGCACGCCTTCTCGGGCGACGCTCACGCGGCCGGCATTGACCCGCAAAACCAGCAAAAAGGCTGGTGGGACAGCATGATCGGCCCAGACAAAGGCTTCGACACCGACCAGCATTTTGTTATCTGCTCGAACGTGCTCGGCGGCTGCCGCGGCACCACCGGCCCCGGCTCCATCGACCCCGCGACCGGCGAAGTCTTCGGCATGACCTTCCCGGTCATCACCATCGGCGACATGGTGCGCCTCCAAGCCAAGCTGATCGAAGCCCTGGGTATTGAACGTCTGCTCTGTGTCGCCGGCGGTTCCATGGGCGGCATGCAGGTGCTCGAGTGGGCCGCCCGCTTCCCGGATCGGGTCGCCTCGGCGATCCCGATCGCCACGACACCGCGCCACAGCGCTCAACAGATCGCCTTCAATGAGGTCGGCCGTCAAGCGATCATGGCAGACCCCGATTGGAACAACGGCAACTACTACGGCGGCAAACTGCCGGGCCGCGGCCTTTCCGTTGCCCGCATGGTGGGCCACATCACCTACATGAGCGATGAGTCGATGCGCCAGAAGTTCGGCCGCCGCCAGCGCGAAGACCAAGGCATCTTCGAGGTCGAAAGCTATCTGCGCTACCGTGGCAGCCAGTTCGTCGATCGCTTTGACGCGAACTCGTATCTGTACATCACGAAGGCCATGGACCTTTTCGATCTCGCCGGCGGCCAGCAGTCGCTCACAGCCGTTCTCGAACGTTCGAAGACCAAGTTCCTCGTCATCAGCTTCACCTCCGATTGGCTCTACCCGTCCTATCAGTCGCAGGAGGTGGTCAATGCCTTGCGCCGCCGCAACCAGGACGTCGCCTATATCGAACTCACCTCGAAGTACGGCCACGATGCGTTCCTCGTCGAAGTGGAAGAGCAAACCGAAATCGTGAAAGGCTTCCTGCACCGCGTAACTAAAGGAGTGAACCGCCGATGACCGCCGCCCGGCAAACCGATCCCTTCGTGCGCGACCTGCTCGGCCGCGGCGACTACGCCATCTTCAGTGAAATCGTCGCCCCGCAGACCTGCGTCCTCGACCTCAGCTGCGGCGACGGCGAACTGCTCAGTTGGCTCGCGGACAATAAAGACGTGGACGCGCGCGGCGTCGAGATGGACGCCGCCAAAGTGCAGAAGGCCATCGCCAAAGGCGTCAGTTGCTACCAGGGCAATCTCGAAGAGTGCCTGGCCGACTATCCCGATGGCGCCTTCGACTACGTCATCCTCAGCCAGACGCTGCAGGAAGTCCGCCGCCCCCTGCAGGTGATGAATGAGATGCTCCGCGTCGGCCGCCGAGCCATCGTTGCGTTTCCAAACTTCGGCCACTGGCGCGTCCGCCTCGCGCATCTTTTCACCGGCCGCGCCCCGAAAACCACGCGTTTCCCGCACGAATGGTACGACTCGCCGAACATCCACTTCTTCACGGTTGACGATTTCGAGATCCTCGCCGCCCGCGAGAACTGGAACATCGAAAAGCGTGTGTTCCTCGACAACAATCGCGAAGTGACGATGCTGCCGAACCTGCTCGCTGAGACCGCCGTCTATCTAGTACGCCTCAAAGGCTGACCAGATATAATGCCCGGGACCATGCTCACCCGCCGCGCTTTCCTCGCCTCCGCCTCCGCTGCCCTTGCGGCCCCCTCGCAGCCGAACGTCCTCTTCGTTTCCGTCGATGACATGAACGACTGGGTCGGCTGTCTCCGCGGATACCCCGGCGTGAAGACTCCGAACATCGACCGCCTGGCCCAACGCGGGGTGCTCTTCGCCAACGCCCACTGCGCGTCTCCGCTCTGCAACCCCTCGCGCACCGCCCTGCTCCTCGGCCAACGCCCCTCGACAACTGGCATGTACAACAACGACCAGTTCTGGCCGCCGGTCCTGCCGGATGCGGTCAGCATGCCAATGTACTTCAAGCAGAACGGCTACCATGTCGCCGGCGCCGGCAAGATCTTCCATCACACGGCAGGCAACAATCCGCCTTCGCAATGGGACGAGTTCCAACTGCAGGTTTTCGACGACCCGTGGTATCGCCGCGCCGACTGGTATCCCTGGAATAAGCGGATCCCCGCGCCCCCCGGCATCCCGTTAAACGGCCTCGATAAGTTCCAGGGAGAGTTCGATTGGGGCGTACTGCCGTATCAGGAGCAAGCTTACGGCGACCAGCGCGCCATCGAGTTCGGCGCCAAATTCCTCGCGAAATCGCACGAAAAACCGTTCTTCCTTGCCATCGGCCTGTGGCATCCGCACATCCCGATGTACGCCCCGCAGAAGTACTTCGACCTTTATCCACCCGAGAAGGTCACGCTGCCCGAAGCCCCCGCCGACGACCTCAACGATGTCCCCAAAATCGGCCAGGAGTTCGCCGCCTTTCGCCGCGCTGAACACGAACGCATCGTTGCCACCGGGAAGCACAAAGATGCCGTCCGATCCTATCTCGCTTGCATCACCTTCGCCGATGCTATGGTGGGCCAGCTCCTCGACGCACTCGACAAGTCCGCTCACGCCAAGAACACGGTGATCGTTTTCTGGAGCGACAACGGCTGGCACCTCGGCGAGAAACAACACTGGCATAAGTCCACGCTGTGGCAACGCTCCACCCACATCCCGCTGATCATCGCCGGCCCCGGCACCTCTAAGCCCGGGGTCGCGCGGACCCAGGCCGTCAGCCTGCTCGATCTCTATCCCACGATCGTCGACCTCTGCGGCCTGCCGAAGAACCCGCGCAATGAGGGTCTCAGTCTTGTGCCCCAACTCCGCAACCCAAACGCCAAGCGCCCCCCTGCCGTCATCACCTATCTCGAAGGCAACCACGCCGTCCGCACCGAACGCTGGCGCTACATCCGCTACCGCGATAACACCGAAGAGCTCTACGATTGCGTGGCCGATCCCAATGAATGGCGCAACCTCGCCAGCGACCCGGCCCACAGTAAACTGAAGGCAGAACTCGCCCGCTACATACCCACCACGAACGCGAAGGCCCAGCCCCTCCGTACCGAATTCGATTTCGATTTCGAAACCTATACATACCGCAGAAAAGGAAAATAACCCATGCCGTCTCTCCTCCTCCTCGCTGCCTCCACGTGGCTAGTCCTCCACAAGGGCGATAGCTCACTCGGCTTCTACTCCGCCGATGGGACGCTCGAAAAGAAGGTGTCCGTCAACGCCCATCCTCACGAAATGGTCCGCTCCGCCGATGGCAAACTGCTCTTCACCACCGACAACGGCACCATGCGCATCGAACAAGCCGGCCAAGGCGGCAACACGGTTTCCATCATCGATCTCGAGCGCCGCGAAAAGATCGGCGAGATTTCCACCGGCGAGTATCGGCGCCCCCACGGCATCGCCCGCCTGCCCAATGGCAATCTGCTCATCTCCACGGAACTCCCCGACGCCTTGCTGCTCGTTGACCCCGGCAAGCGCTCGATCCTTCGCACCTACCAGACGCAGGGCAAGACGGCCCACATGGTTACGGCCAGCCGCGACGGCGAGTGGGCCTGGGTTTCGAACTCCACTTCATCCAACGTCTCCGCCATTCATCTCGGCACCGGCGAAGTGAAGCTCATCCCTACCGGGCCGCGACCCGAAGGCAGCGTCCTCTCGCCGGACGGCAAGCGTTTATACGTCTGCCAGCGCGATGGCAAAGGCATCGCCGAAATCGACACCGCCACGCATAAACTGATCCGTACGCTTGACTCCGGCCCCGGCCCTGTCCGCATCGATGTGACGCCTGACAATCGCTACGTGGTCTACGGCCTCCTCGATGAAAAGGCTGTCGGCTGGACCGATACGAAGACCGGCAAGGTGGCTGGCCGCGTAGAACTCCCCGCCCCGCTCGGCCAGATCGTCAGTCTCCATCTAAGTCCAGACGGCAAGCTGGCCTACGCTTCGAACGAGAATCTCGACAAGGTCTATACCATCGACCTCGCCGCCCGCCGCATCGTCAAGGAATGGAACCTGACCAAAGGCTTCGCGCCAGACCCGGCCATGGAACTCCACTAGAACAGACGCGAGTCGAGCTCGGCTTCGAGATAGCTCTCCTTGCCCGGAAACCGGTCCCGGAAGTCCAGCCGCGCCGCCTCAATCGGAACCCGCAGCGCCGCATACACCTTGCCCCGCGCTCGTCCCTCTGCCAGCACCTGACTATTCTGCAGAATCAGTTTCGCCACCGCCACGCTAGCCCCCCGCTTTGCCCGCCAATCCACGGCCTCCGGCTCGGCCGCAACAGGCGACGAAGCCACCGGCTCCACCGGATGCCGATGCTCAGGCTCCATCGCCGCGGGTTGAATCAGCGGCGCGGTACCGTTCACTTTCCGCAATTCGAGCGACCCGGCAGCCAACGACGTCAACGTCTCTAGCGCGGGCAGATTCGCATCGCCCTCGGCGTACAGAATCCCGAGCACGCGCGATTTCCCCGCGATCGGCAACAGGTGTGCCCGCTTGGCCAGCGCCGGGCTGAACTGAGCCCCACCCAGCTGCGAAGCCGCCGTCAAGCAAACCACCAGCTCTTTCGTATCGATCACCTGCTGCAGCGCCGGTGCCTCGCTCAAGGCAATCGCATCCACCGGCAACTCGCCCGGCCCGCGCAGAGCCTTAGCCGCCACGCGATCGCCGTCAATCGAGAACAACACCACCCGGGGAGCAAACGCCGCCGCGGCATCGGCCACAATCTGAATCCACTGGTCAATCGATTCCGACTGCCGCAGCGCCCGGGCTGCTCGCTGCAGCGCGGCGGTCTCGGTCGGCACAGCCGCCAGCCGGCTGCTCAACAGCGCCGCCACTTCATCTCGAATTTGCGCAATCTGCGTGTTAGTCATCCGAACTGAACATTCCCGTAATCGACCCGAAAGCGCTCCGCTCATCGCCGCCGCCGGTGGCCGACGGCGCCAGTTCCCGTCGCAGCTTGCTCAGCGTCATCGACTGCACAATCGCCCGGCCTGGTCCTGTCAGCGTAGCGAGAAACAGCCCTTCCCCGCCGAAGATCGCCGTCTTTATCCCACCAACAAACTGAATGTCGTACTGCACGGTATCTTCGAATGCCACAATGCAGCCCGTATCCACCTGCAGCATCTCGCCCGATGCCAGGTTGAACTCGATAAAGTCGCCGCCGCCGTGGATAAACACCACTCCGGGTCCCGTCAGCTTTTGGAGTATAAACCCTTCGCCGCCGAACAGACCGCTACCAATCTTCTTCACGAGCGCGATGCTCAATTGCACAGTCGGTTGTGCAGCCAGAAATCCGTCCCGCTGCACCAGCACGCTCTTGCCCGGCGGCAGGTCAAACGCCTGAATCCGGCCCGGATACGATCCGGCAAAACCAACCTCGCCCATCCCATTGGCTCGGAAGTAGGTCATGAACAGCGATTCGCCGGACAGCTTCCGCTTCAACGCTCCCCAGATTTTCTCGCCGAGCGAGTTCCCGGACATCTTCGTCTCCCACTGCACCGACGGTGTCTTGTACACCATCTTGCCCGCCTCTGCGTATATCTCTTGTCCGGGCTGCAATTTTACGCGGGCCACCTGGAGGTTATCCCCATGAATCGTATACTCAAGCGACTGCGGCGCATAGACGGCGGCCACGTTGGCCGCGCCCATCTGAGCATCGCACTGGAAACAGAACCGGGCATCATCCGCTTGGTTAGCCCCGCACTTGTTACAGAACGCCATCAAAACAAATCCTCCGCAAGTTGTATTTTACAATGGGGGATGCGCCCCTCGATATTTCGTTACGCAAGTCTCGCACTGTTGGTTCCGTTTTTCGCCGGGCTCGCCGACGCCAAGTCCAACTCTTCCTGGTGCGGAACCTACCGCGGCCAGACTTACGAGGAGCTCGACCTCCACCGCAAGTCGCTCCGCGGAGGAAAGTTTAAAGCCGCCACGGCCCGCTCCGCGTCACGGATCGAGGGAAACATCCTGATACTGGAGGACGCCGACGGCGTGGTCGCCCGGCGCAACCCCTTCAACCTCCTTAACCGCGGAGTGACCTTCACGCCCAGCAATGGCGGCTACCGTTTCGCTACCGCCTCCGCTACCATCGACACCACTACCATCGGAGACCGCATCGCCGGACTTGGCGATGATGACACCCGCCAACTCGATATTCCGTTCCCTTTCCCTTTTTACGGCACCGAGTACTCGAAGGTTTTCGTCAACTCCGATGGCAACCTGACCTTCGGTGGCGGAGACGTCGCTACCAGCGCGCGCAGCCTCGGTCGTCTGAACTCCGGTCTACCCCGCATCGCCGGCCTGTTCACCGACCTTGATCCTTCCGCCACTGGCGACGGCGTCAGCGTGCTTCGCTCCGCCACCCGCCTCACCGTCACGTGGCTGCGCGTGCGCGAATACAGCGACTTTGGCTTCGGCCAACAGCAGACGTTCCAGATCACGCTGACACCAGACGGCGCTATCGCGTTCGCCTGGACGCAGGTCAACCTGGCAGAGTCCGTCGTCGGCATCTCGCCCGGCGGCCTCGCGGGTTCCTCCGCGCTCGTCAGCTTCAGCACCGGCAGCGAACGCGCCTTCAGCGGCACGGTCGCCGAAAGTTTTGGCAACGCCACATCCGTCGATCTCGTCACGGCCTCACAAAAAATCTACGAGAACCAGGACGATTCCTTTGACTATCTCGCGTTTTTCAATACGGGAGGCGTCTCCCCAGGCGGCGGTACCATCGCCTTTCAAGTCAGCGTACGCGCCCGCCGCAAAGGCATTGGCGATTCCCTGCTCGACCTAGGCCGCGAATACGGCTCGCCCAACAGGCTCCAAGCGGTCCTGAACTTGGGCCCTCTCTCGCAGTATCCGGAGGATCCCAACGACCCGATGCCCTCCCGCGCCGGAACCGGCGACACGGGGCTCACCGTAGTCGCGCACGAAGCCGGCCACCTGTTCCTGGCGTTTGCATCCAACCGCGAAGGAGACAATCGCCCGATGCTGGGCCGCCAAGGCTTCCACTGGGCCTTCACGTTTAACTCCGAAGCCTCCCTGCTTGAAGGTAACCGCATTCAAGATGCGGGCGAAGGCGCCAGCCCCCGATTCCGCACCGTAGCCACAGTGGAGGGCTTCTCGCCCCTCGATCAATACCTGATGGGCCTGCGCCCCGCCAGCGATGTGCCACCCACGTTCTACGTTCAGGACTCCGGCCTCTCTCCAGCCCTCACCGCTCCGCGAGTCGGCACCACCTTTAACGGCACCCGCCGCAACATCGGGGTGGAAGAGATCATCGCCGCCGAAGGCCGCCGTACCCCGGACCACA
This sequence comes from Bryobacterales bacterium, assembly GCA_038215275.1. GTDB lineage: Bacteria > Acidobacteriota > Terriglobia > Bryobacterales > Bryobacteraceae. The sequence continues at coordinate 18,723 of JBBQRA010000056.1, forward strand.
CCGTCGAGCAGCGCCGCTATCGCATCGGCTTCGTCCTCATCGTCCCCGCCGGCACTACGCCCACCGCCGCCGAACTATCCAAGGTCGACCTCTACCGCCGAGAACTCGAATCCGCGTGGACCCGCTATGCCGATGGCCGCGCCAGCCTCGATACCTCCTTCCGCCGCAACCTCCGGCTCAGCGTCGAACCAGCCGCCGGTCTGCTCTCAGGCCGCTCCGCCATTGCCACACTGTCGATCGATCGTCCCAGCGACACCGCCCTCACTGTCACCCTTCGCAGCGAGTCTGGCCACATAACGACGCCCGCCAGTGTGGTCATCCCCGCCGGGCGAACCAGCGTTCCCGTCGAGATCGCCGCGGCCCGCCCCGGCGTCGACCTGCTGCGCGCCGAAGGCCCCGCCGCGTACATTCCCGTAGAAGCCCGTATCCAGGTGTTGCCTGCCGCCGGCACCGGACTCACGGTCGCATCCGCCGGGGCGCCTGGCGCTGGTCCAGTATTTCGCGCCCAGGACATCAACGAACTGCCTTATCCCGGCCTGCAACTCGCGGCCGGCGATACGGTCATCACCACCGACGCCAACGGCTTGGCCGCCTTCCCTCCCGGCGTCGAGCAAGTCACGGTCCGGGGCACCGGCATCACCGGCAGCATCTCCCGGATGCCCGCAATCGCCGCGAACGGCGTGGTCAATGCCGCCTCTTTCCGCCCGGGCATCGTCCCCGGCGCCATCGCGACAGCCTTCGGCGCCAACCTCCGAGGAGCCGAGCTTACCGTCGATGGCCTCCCCGCCGTCGTGTTCTTTAGCAACGACACGCAAGCGAATTTCGCTGTTCCTACCGGCCTCATCCGGTCCAGCGCAGAGATCGCGGCGACCAACCGCGTCGGCACGACGCTACTCACCGTCCCTGTGCTCTCCGCCCAACCCGGTATCTTCTTTGACGCCGCTTCCGGCCGCGCCGCCGCCATCCCCCGTGGCGACACGATCTACGAGATCTATGGCACCGGTTTCGGCTCCGCCGCCGTCACAGCACGCATCGGTGTCCGGCCCGGCGAAGTGCTCTTCTCCGGGCCTGCGCCGGGGTTCCTCGGCCTGCAGCAAATCAACATCCGCGGCGGTAACTCCGGCGAGTCGCTTACGCTTAGTGCCGGTGGCGTGGATTCCAATACAGTAGCGTTACCATGAAACATGGATCCAGAACGCCTTCGACTCATCGAGACCGATAAACGCGAACGCCACTGGCGACGTTGGGGGCCGTATCTCAGTGATCGCGCGTGGGGAACTGTTCGTGAAGACTACTCTCCGGATGGCACCGCCTGGGACTATTTCCCCTTCGAACACGCCCACTTGAGGGCTTTCCGTTGGTCAGAAGATGGGCTGCTCGGCATCTCCGACAACCATCAGCGCCTCTGCTTCGGCCTCGCACTCTGGAATGGAAAGGATCCGATTCTGAAGGAGCGCCTCTACGGCTTGAGCGGTCCGCAAGGCAACCATGCCGAGGATGTCAAAGAGATCTACTACTATCTCGACTCCACGCCAACTCATTCCTACATGAAGGCGCTTTATAAGTACCCCCAGGCGGCCTTCCCCTACCAGCAACTACGCGAAGAGAACCAACGTCGCGGCCGCCAGGAAAGGGAGTACGAACTGCTCGACACCGGCATCTTCGATGAGGACCGCTATTTCGACATCCAGATCGAGTACGCCAAGGCCGACATCGACGACCTGGTCATTGAGATTACGGCCACCAACCGCGGCCCCGAAGCCGCGCCCCTCACCATCCTCCCCCAACTCTGGTTCCGCAACACCTGGACCTGGGGCCGGTCCCATTCGCCCAAGCCGGTCCTCTATCGCGTCAACGACCGAACGATTGCCTGCAAGCACCAGGACTTGGGTCACTACGTCTTCACGTTCTCCGAGCCAACCAAGCAGTTATTCACCGAAAACAATGGCGATAGCGAGCGCCTTTGGGGTGCGCCCAACTCCGGCTACGTCAAGAGCGCATTCCAGCGCTACGTGGTCGAAGGGCAAACCAACGCTGTTAATCCTGCCGAATCGGGTACCAAGGTCGCCGGGCTCATTCAGTTCACGCTGGCGCCGGGAGAATCCCGCACCGCCTGCGCCCGGCTCACCGGCCTGAAGGACGATTCCGACCTTCCCGCCGCCGTCTACCCGGAAGAAGTCATGGGGCAGCGCCGCGCCGAAGCGGATCGCTTCTACCAGGGCGTCCAAAGCGTCCCGTTGTCAGAAGACGGCGCCCGCATCTTCCGCCAGTCCATGGCGGGGCTGCTCTGGACGAAGCAGTTCTACCACTTCGTCATCGAAGACTGGCTGAAAGGCGACCCGAATACTCCGCCCCCGCCAGAGCGGCGAAAGCACGGGCGCAATTCCGAATGGCCCCACCTGTTCAACGACGACATCATTTCGATGCCCGACAAGTGGGAGTATCCCTGGTACGCCGCCTGGGATTCGGCTTTCCACATGATCCCCATGGCGATGATCGATCCCGGCTTCGCCAAGAGCCAGTTGAAGCTATTCCTCCGGGAATGGTACATGCACCCCAACGGGCAAATCCCTGCCTATGAATGGGCCTTCAAAGACGTGAATCCGCCCGTGCATGCGTGGGCCGTCCACCGTGTCTTTCAGATCGATAGCCGCCTCACCGGCAAACGCGATTTCGCCTTCCTCGAACGCTGCTTTCATAAGCTGCTCATGAACTTCACCTGGTGGGTCAATCGCAAGGACACCACCGGCAACAACGTCTTTGAGGGAGGCTTCCTTGGCCTGGATAACATCGGCGTTTTCGATCGCTCCGCCCCGCTCCCCACCGGCGGCACCATCGAGCAATCCGACGGCACCAGTTGGATGGCGATGTACTGCCTCAACATGCTGACCATCGCCCTCGATCTGGCTGAATATAACCGCGCCTACGAGGACATCGCCAGCAAGTTCTTCGAGCACTTCCTCTATATCGCCAGCGCCATGAATAAGCCTGGCCAGGAAAGCTTGTGGGACGAACAGGACGGCTTCTACTACGACCTGCTTCGCGTTCCCAATCGCGAACCCTTCCGCATGCGGATCCGGAGTATGGTCGGCATCATCCCGCTCTTCGCCGTCACCATCATCGACGCGAACCAGATCGCCAATCTCCATGGCTTCCGCCATCGCATGCAGTGGTTCATGCGCCACCGGCCCGACCTCTGCCACAACATCGCGTCTCTGTTTGAACGCGGCCAGCACGAACGCGTCCTGCTCTCCGTCGTCACGCCGGAAAAACTCCGCCGCATCTTGCGCCGGCTTGTCGATCCGAACGAGTTTCTCTCCGATTACGGCATCCGCGCCCTCTCGAAATCCCACAAGGACAGTCCGTTTGAACTGCACGTCAACCACAACGTCTACCGCGTCAGCTATGAGCCCGCCGAGTCCACCACCCATCTGTTCGGCGGCAACTCCAACTGGCGAGGCCCAATCTGGTTCCCCGTCAATTACCTGCTCATCGAATCGCTACAGAAATTCCACTTCTACTTCGGCGACAATTTCACCGTGGATTACCCGCTCGGCACGGGCGACCGGGTGAATTTATGGGAACTCGCCCAAGCGCTCTCGCACCGGCTTACCAGGTTGTTCACGCGCGATGGAGAGGGTCGCCGCCCCGTTTTCGGCCCCTACGAGAAACACCAGACCGATCCCGAGTTCAAGGATCATCTGCTGTTCTTTGAATACTTCAACGGCGACACTGGCGAAGGACTGGGCGCCAGCCATCAAACTGGCTGGACGGCCCTCATCGCCAAGCTAATCTCGCAAAACGGAGAGTAACTCGTGCGTTTTTGGCTCTTCCTCTTGGCCGTTTCCGCCGCTGCTCAACCGCAGCACGGGGTGCGGCCCTCGCGCATGATCATCAAGGGCGCCATGGTTGTCGAAAGCACCGGGACCCCGGCTCAGGGCCCGGTCGATATCACCATCGAGAACGGCGTCATCACGCAGATTGCTCGCGGCTCCCAGCCCCGGCCCGGTGATATCGACGTCGACGCCCGAGGCAAGTACGTCATCGTTGCCCCCGGTTGTTCGGCTATCCCGTCCTCGGCCGTCCCGGCACCCCGGAAGCCGCCGTCAACCGCGTGAAGGAACTCAAATCACGCGGCGCCGACGGCATGAAGATCGTCGGCGCTTGGCGCAACACCTTCGATGCCGCGGCGCAGGCGGCCGCTGTCGCCGGACACAACAAGGTCGCCACCACCGAGCACTGGTATGGCATACCCGATGCCGCCATGCCCGCCGGAGTCCAGAACTTCCCGTCCTCCTACAACTATCTCAACGAGGCCGACCGCTTCCGATACGCCGGCCGCCTTTGGCGCGAGGTCTTGGGTTCGTTTTCCCAACCAAACCTGAACAACCACGGCAGCTACTTCATCAACTGGTCCAGTACCGGCGAGGCCTTCTGGAAGGAGAACTTCCGCCTCTGGCTCGCCGCTGTCCGCGATTTTGAAGCCCGCGGCGGCACATCGACCCTGGGAGAGGACGCCGGTTACATCTATCAAATGTACGGCTTCGGTATGCTCCGCAATCTCGAACTCCATCAGGAGGCCGGCTTCCATCCCCTCCGGGTTCTCCGGCACGCCACCGCGAACGGTAACCCCCTCGAAGATTTCAAAGTCCTCTACCCTGTATCGCCTAATTCCGGTACAAAGACCGGCATCGAATGGACGATCAAGGCCGGATACCCGTACCATGTGCCCCGGCTCCTGTCCGAAGTGAAGTCCCTCGTCGAACAAGCACGCAAGCAATGAACTCGGCTCCTCCTCTTCTCTACGCCCCCGGCGCGCTGACCCAGGTCGGCGCGCTCGCCCGGAATCTTGGCTTCCGCCGCACGCTCATCGTAGCCGACCACGGCATGGAACACGCAGGCCACATTGCCTCGCTCGTCGCCACGCTTTCCGAAGCCGGCGTCGAGTGCTCCCCTTGGTCTAACTTCAGCGCCAACCCGGATTCGGCCATGATCGACCACGGCCGCCAGTTTGCCGCGCAACTGGAGATCGACTCGCTCATCGGCCTCGGCGGAGGCAGTTCGCTCGATGCAGCCAAGGGCATTAATTTCGTCCTCACCAACGGCGGAACCATGAAGGACTATTGGGGCTACGGCAAGGCCACCAAGCCGCTGCTGCCCATGATTGGCATCCCCGCCACCACCGGCACCGGCAGCGAGGCGCAATCCTACGCTCTCATCAGCGACCCCGAAACCCACGTCAAAATGGCCTGCGGCGACCCAATGGCTTCGTTTCGCTACGCAGTGCTTGATCCATTGCTGACGCTCTCGCAGCCGCCTGCCGTGCGCGCCGCGTCGAGCTACGATGCCATCAGCCACGCCGTAGAAACCTACGTCACGACGAAACGAACCCAATTGTCCCAGCTCTTCTCCCGGCAGGCTTGGCGCCTGCTCCACGCCAGTTTCGCCGCACCGGCCTCGCTCGATTCAAATGCCGACCTCCAGCTCGGCGCCTGGTTCGCCGGCTGCGCCATTGAAGCCTCGATGCTTGGCGCCGCCCACGCGTGCGCCAATCCGCTTACTGCCCGCTATGGCATCACGCACGGCGTCGCCATCGCCATCATGCTGCCCCACATCGTCCGTTGGAACGCGTGCCCCGAATACGAAGACCTCCATCCGAATTTGTCCAGCTATCTGGCCAATCTGGCGGTAGGCCTGGCCTTGCCATTGCGCGAATGCGGGGTCACGATGGAAGTGTTGCCCCAACTCGCCGAAGACGCGGCGCAGCAATGGACCGGCCGCCACAACCCTCGTCCTTTCGACGCCTTCGCTGCCCTGGAGCTTTACCAATGCGCCTACTGATTCTAGCCACAGCCATCTTCTCCTCCGCGCTTTTCGCCCAATGGCCGCAGTTTCGCGGGAACCCCGCGCTCACCGGCATCGCCCCTGCCGGCGCACCGCCGGCGCAACTCAAGCTGCTCTGGACCTGGGAAGGCGGCGAACAGTTCGAATCGTCACCTATCATCTCGGAAGGCGTCGTCTACATCGGCTCTGGCGCCGGCGACTTACTGGCCATCGATCTGGCGACCGGAAAGACCAAATGGAAGTACGCCGCCGGCAGCGAGATCGGCGAATCGACGCCAGCCATCGCGGACGGCGTCGTCTACATTGGCGACCTGAAGGGAGTCCTCCACGCCGTCAACGCCACTGACGGCAAAGGGCTGTGGAAATACCAGACGGCTACCGAGATCAAGTCTTCCCCGGTGGTTTCAGGCGGTCGTGTGCTGGTTGGCAGCTATGACCAGAACCTCTACGCCTTAGAAACGAAAACGGGCAAGCTGGCCTGGAAGTACGAGACCACCGGCCCCGTCCACGGCACGCCCGCCGTCAAGGACGGAATCGCCTACGTTGCCGGCTGCGATGAACACTTCCGCGCCATTCGCATCTCCGATGGCAAGGAAGTCTTTCAGGTATCTAGCGGGGCCTATACCGGAGCAAGCCCGCTGCTCTCCGGCAACATGGCCTACTTCGGCACCTTCGGCAATGAGGTCTTCGGCGTCGATATGGCAGCGAAGAAAATCGTTTGGCGGTATGAGCATCCTGTCCGGAAGTTCCCCTACTATTCGAGCGCCACGCTGGTGGATGGCAGAGTGATCCTGGGTGGCCGCGACAAGATGGTCCACGCGATCGACGCCAAGACCGGCAAAGGCATCTGGACCTTCGTGACCCGCAGCCGCGTCGAATCGAGCCCGGCCGCGGCGGAGGGCCGGATCTACATCGGGTCTAACGACGGTCGCTTCTATGTTCTCGATGCCGCTACCGGCAAGAAGCTATGGGAATACGAAGCCGGCGCGGCGATGTCGAGCAGCCCCGCCATCGGCAACGGCAAGGTCGTAATCGCGGCACAGGACGGCCGCGTGTTCTGTTTCGGCGGATGACTTACTTTTTCAGTCCGTAAGTGATCGTGACGCGGGTGAACTCGGGCTCCGTGTTCATCATCACGTGCAGGGTCTGTTTCTCGTCATTCTTCGAGGCCACCATCATCGCCCCCGGCCCCTCAGATCCGGCCACGGAGGTCTTCGACTTGCTCTCAAATCCGGCACTGTTGATCTGCTCTTCGTACCACGTCTTCACCTTGCCGAATTCTTCTTTCACCTCAAGGGTTAACGTGCCGCCTTCAGAATCCTGCATCTTCGAGCTCATGACGGTGGTTTGTTTTGATCCGGGATAGATCGGGACAAAATCCGGCGCTTTCGCATCTACATTCGCGCCTAATTGCACCGTCCCTTCGTCGCTCGAGACCTCCAGCTTTCCCCGCTTCAGATCGTCGATCGAAACCGTTACGGTCTTGCCGGTCTCCTTGTCCTTGATGGTAACTTTGCCGTTCGCGTCGTCTACTCCCAGCACTTCGATATTCGGGTTGGAGAGCGCCGCAATCTTCGCAAAAGCAGCGGTCGGGTTGTACGCAGCATCTTTGGCCTGCTTATAAATGAAGATGCCCGTGGCCACTAGAGCGACTCCGGCCAACAAGAACAGTCCGAGCACGCCGGCTAAAATCCAAACCCAAACGGGAGTGCCTTTTTTTGCGGGCAGGGGCATCGGCGGAGGAGGATATTGTGGATTCATCTTCAGCATTCTGGCATAAGAGCGGGATGTAGAATAGGGGTATGCGTAGTTTGCTCCTGTCCCTGTCTATTGCCGCTGGGGCAATGGCCCAATCGCCGGTTGATTTTGCCAAGGACATTGAGCCGATCCTTAAACGTTCCTGCATCGGCTGCCATGGACCCGCGGTGCAGACGAACGGTCTGCGATTCGACGACGGCGACGGCGCCTTGAGAGGCGGCTACAGTGGACCCGTCATCATCCCCGGAAAGGCCACGGAGTCAGAGATCATCCGCCGTGTGATGAGCGACAAATCCAGCATCGTAATGCCGCCTACCGGCCCGCGGCTCAGCAACGACGAAATCAGCCGCCTGCAAGCCTGGATCAACGCGGGCGCCGTTTGGCCGCAGCGAGCCAAGCCAATGGCTAAGCGCCGCGGCAGTTCGCATTGGGCGTTTCAGCCGGTGAAGCGAGAGTCCGGCTCCATCGATAGTTACGTTCTCGCCCGCCTGCAGAAGGAGGGGCTGACGCCCTCGCCCCGGGCCTCGAAACCGCAACTCATCCGCCGATTGAAGCTCGACGTGCTCGGACTGCCGCCCACCCCGGACGAGGTCGCGGCGTTCGTTTCCGATACCCGCCCC
>JBBQRA010000057.1:0-26839 GCA_038215275.1 Bryobacterales bacterium
TGCGCCGCTTCGCGGTGGGTATCCTCAAGTCATTTCAGAAACCCGCCCAATCCATCGCCGCGATGATGCGCAAACTCACGTTCAGGACGCGTCTCGTCTTCGACTACTTGCGGATGACTCAAAATTCGAGCGCCCGGGGACTCGCCTATTGAGAACAAATTCGCCGTGGGGTTAGCCTGGAGCTATGGCATTGACCGACCACGAACGCTCGACCCTCCTGCGCGAACTCCGCGCTCAGGAGGAGGCCCTACGAGTGGCTTGCAAACCGTGGGACCAACCGGCCCCGGAGGGCGAGTGGTCTGTCGCCTTGATCGCCGAACACCTGGAGAGAACGGACCGCAGAATTTTCGGCCTGTTACAAAGCCCGGCGCTCCGTTTTGACGACACGACGCCGCCGGTTCTGGCCGACGAAGAGTTGTTTGCCCGGGTTTCGCGACGAGCCCGGCGCGCTCATTCGCCGGAGGCGTTGCTGCCGGAAGGGCGGTGGGCCTCCGAGCAGGAATTCTGGACGGCCTACGGAGCTTTGCGGGAGAAAATTTACGCGTGGATCGCAGAGACAGACATCCCGCTGCGCGAAGGGCGCTGCTCTCATCCGATGATCGGGATGTTCGATGGTTACCAGTGGGTTCTATTCCTGGCCGCGCACGGGCGGCGGCATACCGCGCAACTCCTTGAAAGGGCACAATAGAACATTGCCGCGCCGCGTCCTCTTTCTCACGCCAGAATCTCCCTTTCCCGTCCTCGGCGGTGGTGCCCAGCGCATCGCCTCCCTGATGGAGTACGCCACACAGCGCGGGGCTTCGGTGGATCTGCTCTCGTTCGCGCCCTGTACCCCTCCGGCCGGAGCGGTGGACCAACATTGGCATATCGCACTGCCGGTGAACGGCCGTTCGATGCCGGCCCGGGCGTTGCGAAACGCCGGGCGAATTGTCCGCGGTGTCCCCCCGCTGATCGACCGGCTAGCTGGGTTCGAATCGCAAATCGCGGCGACGCTCCAAGGTCAACGTTACGACGTGATCTTCGTCGAGCACTTCTGGCTCGGCCCCTACGTCGACCTGCTCCGGCGCTTCGCGGATTCGGTGATCTGCGACCTGCATAACGTGGAGAGCGAATTCTTCCATAGCCTTAGCCGGGCGGAACCCTGGCCGGGACGGTTGGCACATCAACGCTTCGCCCGGCTCTCCGAAAAGCTGGAACGCCGCTACCTGCCCCGCTACTCCGGAGCCTTGGTGACTTCAGAACGGGATGCGGCGCGGGTGGCCGACCTGGCGCCGGGCCTGGCGCTGACGGTCTATCCGAACACGATTCCATGGCGGGAATTGCCGGAGGCTGGCCGCGAGCGGATGGTGGTTTTTTCCGGCAACTTGGAATACCACCCGAATCAGCAAGCGGTGGCATGGTTTGCGCGGGAGTTGTGGCCGGCTTTGCAAAAAAAGGAACCCAGCTTGCGGTGGCGGCTCGTCGGGATGAATCCGGAGGCGGTGATGGGTTCGGTCGCGGGGTTGAACCGGGTGGAACTTACCGGGGCCGTGGAAGATGCGTTCGCGGAGATTGCAAGGGGGACGGTGGCGGTGGTGCCGTTGCTGGCCGGCAGCGGGACTCGGGTCAAAATCCTGGAAGCCTGGGCGGCCGGGACGCCGGTGGTTTCGACGCGGATAGGCGCGGAAGGGCTGCCCGGCCGCGACGAGGAACACTATCTGTTGGCCGATTCGCCGACGGATTTCCTGGTGGCCGTCCTCCGCGTGTTACAGGACGAAATTTTGTCTACCAAACTTCGCACCGCCGGCAGGCTATTGTATGAAGAGACCTTCCACCGCTCGGCGGCCTGGAAGCATCTCGATAAATCGCGGATCTTGGGTGATTGAGAAAGGCGATTGAGGCAAATGAACTTATACTGGATGAACCAGCATGCGCTTCGGCATTGATGCCCACGCCATTGGGCGCCACCTGACCGGTAACGAAGTTTATGTCCGCAACCTGCTCGAACAATATGACGGGCTCGACCGGGACTCCCAGTTCCTCGCTTATCTTTCCGTCCCCGGAGCCGATGAGATGGTTCCAAATCGATTCGGCAAACGCTGGGTCAGCAACAACCCCTTCCGGCGGCTAGGGTTCGACCTCGCCAGAGGACTACGGCAGGACAAACCGGACATGGTGCATGTTCAATACACCGCCCCGCTGTTTTGCCCGGTTCCGGTGGTGGTGAGCGTCCACGACGTGAGCTACCTGGAGCATCCCGAGTTCTTTCCCCGGGCCCGCTCCATGCAACTGCGGTGGTCTGTGGAACGGACCGTCCGGCAGGCGGCCAAAGTAGTGACGCTGAGCGAGTTCTCCCGCAAAGGGATCTCTCGCGCTTATGGGATGGACCCAGACAAGATTGCCGTAGTGCCGGCGGCCTGCTCTGAGATCTTTCGGCCGCAGCCGCGCGCGCAGGCACAGGCCTTTGTCGACGGCCGGTTTTCCATCCGTTCGCCGTTTATCCTCTGCGTGGGGGACTTGCAGCCACGAAAGAACCCGATTGGATTGATCCGGGCGTTTGAAGAACTGGTAGCGAATTCTCCCCAACTGCCCCACAAACTGGTTTTCGTCGGCAAAGATACGTGGTTTGCTCCGCGCGTTCACCAGATTGCCGAGGAGTCGCCGTTCGGCAACCGGATCCACTTTACGGGATACGTGAACGATGAAGAGCTGCTGCAGCTCTATAACGCGAGCGACCTGTTTGTGTTCCCGTCGTTCTATGAAGGCTTTGGAATTCCGATTCTCGAAGCGATGGCCTGTGGCGTCCCCGTGGCGTGCGCCAATACGTCTGCGATGAAGGAAGTGGCCGGCGAAGCAGCCCAATTATTCAACCCGTATTCGACGCGGGAGATGGTGATGGCGATGCGAGACCTGCTCCTCGACAAAGAGTATCGCGCCGAGATGGGCCGCCGGGGGCGGGATAATGCGGCCCGGTACACGTGGCGGCAGACGGCGCGGCAGACGCTCGACATCTACCAGAGTGTCGTTGAAGAATCGAAGCGCCGGGCGCCGGTTAGCCATCATGCGTAGTTGGTTGTTGCTGTTGACCGCGGCGACGGCATGGGGTGCCGGGGGCTGGGAAGAATCAACGCGGTACCAGATCAGCTGGCCGAGCGGCTTGGGCTTGGGCGAAGGACAGTTGACGGCCAAGAAGGACAGCGGGCAGTGGAAGTTCGCGCTGGTGCTGGAGGCGGCGATACCGGGATTCAAGGTCGTCGATTCGTTCCGCAGTACGACCTCCGAAGCGCTCTGTTCGCTGGAGTTCTCGAAGAACTCAGTTCATGGGGCGCGGACGCGGCAGGAGAAAACGACATTCGCCGGGACCATGGCCACGCGAACGACTGAGGCGGGGGGCGGCAAGACAGAGTTCAATGTGCCAGCCTGTGCGCATGACGCGTTGGCTTACCTGTTTTTCGTCCGGCAGGAACTGGCGCAGGGCCGGGTGCCGGGGCCGCAGCGGATCTTCTTTGGCGCGGCCTACGACATCCGGTTGAACCGCGTGGGCGCAGAGCAGGTGACGATCGCCGAGGTGCCCACTGATACAGATCACTTTAAGGCCACCGTGGTGGGCCCGAAGTCGCGGTGGGAGTTTGATCTCTACTTCGCAAAAGACGAGGCGCGGACGTTGGCGCTGGTGAAAGTACCCTTCGTCATGGGAAGCTTTGCATTGGAATGGGTTCGTTGAAAGTTGCTTTTTTCTCTCCGATGCCGCCGGCCAAGAGCGGCATCGCCGACTATTCCGCCGCCTTGGTGGAAGCGCTGGCGAAGTACGTTGACCTGACACTTTTTGACAAGCCCGGGCCGGCAGACGGCTTGGGTTTGTATCAAATTGGCAATAACGGTTTCCACGCTTACGTGTACGAAGAGGCGCTGCGGCGGCCGGGCGTCGTGGTGCTGCACGAATCGAATCTGCACCATTTGATCACCGACCTGACTATTTGCCGGCAGGATTGGGATGCGTACGTCCGCGAATGCGAATTCGACGGCGGCCCGGCGGCGCTGGCCTTCGCCGAGCGTGTGCGGCGACTGGAAGTGGGCCCGGACTATGAAGGTGTCCCGATGCTGAAGCGCATTCTGGGCGCCAGCCGCGGCGTGATTGTCCATAGCGAGGCAGTAGCGAACGACGTTCGCGCGGCGGGCTATACGGGGCCCCTGGCGAAGATTCCGCACGGAGCATGGCTGCCGGAGATGGGCGACCGGATGGGCTTCCGGGCGCGGCTGGGGCTGAGCGAATCGACGCCGTTGATCGGCATCTTCGGATTTCTGAAACCGTATAAGCGGATTGCCGAATCGTTGCGGGCGTTCAAGCGGCTGATCCGTGTGCGGCCCGATGCGCGGCTGGTGCTGGTGGGTGAACCGCATCCGGAGTTTCCGCTGGCCTCGATCATCCGGGGCATGGGGTTAGACGAGCAGGTCCGGATGTTGGGCTTTACGCCGATTGAGGACTTCAACGGCTACATTGCCGCCTGCGATGTGATTTTAAACCTGCGCTTCCCGACGGTGGGAGAGAGTTCGGGGACGCTGTTGCGAAGCCTGGGGATGGGACGGGCGGTGGTCGTGAGTAACATCGGCAGCTTTGCCGAGTTCCCGGATTCGATCTGCCTGAAAGTGCCGGTGGACGCGACCGAGGAAGATATGATTTACGAGTATCTGAATCTGTTGGTGAGCCGGCCGGAGTTAGCGCTGGAGATGGGAGCGCGGGCGCGGGCTTGGGTGGAGAGAGAGTGCAACTGGGACCTGTGCGCGCGGCAATATGCCGAGTTCTCGGAGGCGGTGGTGGCGGGGCGACCGTGGTCGCAGCCGCCGTTGGTGACCTCCGCTGAGGTCAGGCCGGAGGAGCCGGAGGCGGCCACGATGTTGGTGGAGCCCGAGTACATTCAGTCCTGGATGGCCGAGAACGAAGAGTCGAAGCAGTATGGCGAGATTCATCTGACGCGGTTCGAGAAGACGCTGGCAATTACGCCACCGGGAACAGCGGAGGACCGCATCCTCGAGATGGGCGCTTACTTACAGATCACGCCATCACTGCGGAGTAAGTTGGGCTATGGCGAAGTGCGGGGCTGTTACTACGGTCCGGCGGGGCAGGTGGACCACCGTTCGGTGACGTCGTCAACAGGGGAGACTTTCTCCTGCGAGGTGGACCTGTTCGATGCGGAAAAGGACCAGTTCCCGTATCCGGACGAGCATTTCTCGACCGTGCTTTGCTGCGAGTTGATTGAACACCTGCCGAGCGACCCGATGCACATGATGGCCGAGGTGAACCGGATACTGAAGCCGGGCGGGCACTTCGTGCTGACGACGCCGAACATCGCAAGTCTGCGGGCGCTACGGGCGATATTGGACGGGTATCATCCGGGGTTCTTCCCGGCCTACATTAAACCGTCGAAGCCGGGCGAAGAGGTGGAGGCCCGGCACGCGCGGGAGTATACGGCCAAGGAGATCTACCACCTGCTGCTGGACGGCGGCTTCGAAGTGGCTCTGCTTGAAACCGGGGAATTCCGCGATATTCCGCGGCCGGAGGACCAGTGGATCCTGCACCTCCTTGACCGGTATCTGCTGCCGAAGGAACTGCGCGGCGATGGCATCTATGCCGTAGGCCGGAAGAGGGGGCCGCTGCAGAAGCGCTACCCGGCATGGCTGTACGAGGGCGGGGAGTGACCACGGTAGTCCAGTTCGAGCCGGGCGCCGGGCGGAATGCCGGGTGGCAGGTGTTTGAAACTGGGAGTGGACTCTGCATTGAAGAGGGGCCGTGGGGGCCGGGCGGCAAGCTGGAGGTGACGCTGCCGGAGGCGGACGGGGAGTACCGCGTGATGGTGTCGTCGATCGACACGGAGCGGGGGTGGGGATATGAACGGGGGGAGACGTTTCTGCTGCTCGAGGCGAGCGTGAGGAACGGCCACGCCACGATCCGGCAGCGGGAGACGACGATGCGCCGGCTGCGCTGGCAGACGCTGCCGCGGCAGGCGGTGCAACTGCTGGTAGAGCCGTGGCAAGTAATCTATAGCAATCGAGGGTTGATTGCGGCGATGGTGGAGCGGGACATCCGGGGGCGCTATCGCGGATCGTTCGGCAACATGATCTGGACGGTGCTGAACCCGCTGCTGCTGATGATTACGTACTTCTTCGTCTTTGGCATCGTGCTGCAGACGCGGTTTCCCGGGGACGAAGGACAGGCCGGGTTCGTTCTATATTTTCTGTGCGGCATGCTGCCTTGGCTGGCGATCAGCGAGGCCATTGGCCGCTCCCCCAGTGTGATTTGGGAGCATCGGAATTTCGTGAAGAAGCTGGTGTTCCCGGTCGAGATTCTGCCAGTGAACCTCGTGCTTTCGGGCCTTTGCACAAGCGGCCTCGCCTTGATCGTCTACCTATTCCTGCAGATGGCGGTTCGCGAGGTCATCCCCATTCGCACGATGCTGCTCCCGGTCTACATCCTTCCCCAAGTACTCCTCACTCTGGGCGTCGCCTGGCTTTTCGCCGCCATCGGCGTCTATCTCCGCGACCTGGCTCAGGTGAACGGATTCCTGCTGACCCTGGTCTTTTTCCTCACTCCAATTTGTTATCCCCAGGCCTCGCTTCCGGCTTGGGCGTTGCCCGTTCTGGAGCGCAGCCCCGTCTTTCGAATCGTCTACGGCTACCGTAAGCTGTTCCTCGAATACACGGGACCTGGCTGGCCGGACGTTTATCGGCTTTGGATCGTTTCGATCATCGTCTTCTACTTGGGATACGCTGTATTCCGGAAGCTGCGCAAGGGCTTCGTGGACGTTATGTAATGGCAGACTGGCGGAATATTCAGAACGGATCGGTGATTCCGGATGAAGGGTATGCCGATCAACCCTATGTCGTGAAGACGCGGGACGGCGCCTGGCTTTGCGTGATCACGACCGGGCCGGGCGAAGAGGGCCAGGGCGGCCAGCACGTTGTAGTGACGCGGTCGACGGACCAGGGTCGGACGTGGAGTAAACCGATCGATGTAGAGCCGGGGACGGGGCCGGAGGCTTCGTGGGCGGTGCCCTTGGCGACGCCTGCTGGGCGGGTCTACATCTTCTACACCTACAACGCGAACAATGTGCGGGTGGTGCCGGAGGTGGCTTCGGCGGGTATCGCCAAGCGCGTCGACACGCTGGGGAAGTTTGTCTTTAAGTACTCGGACGATGGCGGGCGGACTTGGTCGGCGCAACGCTATGACGTGCCGCTGCCGATGTTGGAAGCGGACCGGCGGAACAATTTTCAAGGAAGGGAGATCTTCTTCTGGTCCGTGGCGAAGCCGTTGGTGGATCGGGGGCAGGTGTT
The DNA here is from genome assembly GCA_038215275.1 of Bryobacterales bacterium. Classification (GTDB taxonomy): domain Bacteria; phylum Acidobacteriota; class Terriglobia; order Bryobacterales; family Bryobacteraceae. The sequence goes on from JBBQRA010000057.1 coordinate 7,309, forward strand.
TATCGGGATCGGGCGGGTGACGAAGTGGGGGCTGCCCGGCGTGCTGATGCGGTCGCGCGGGTTCGTTTTGCGCAGCGACAACGTGCTGACGGAGATGGACCCGGCGAAGGTCCGCTTCCGGCAACTGCCGGAGACCGAAGAGGGGCTGCGGGCGCCGAAGGGGCCGATCGCGGAAGAGCTCAACGTAACAGCGTTGAGCGACGGAACGCTATATAGCATCTGGCGGAGCATTGACGGGTACCTGTGCCAGGCGTATTCGACCGACCGTGGCGTGACGTGGACGGCGCCGGCTTATGCGACGTACGCTCCGGCGGGGCGGCGGATCAAGAATCCGCGGGCATTTAGTTTCTGCCGGCGGTTTGCGAATGGCCGGTACTTGCTCTGGTTTCACAACAACGGTGGCGAGGTGTCCGTGAGCCGGGAGAAGTGGAACGTGTATCTCGACCGGAACCCAGGGTGGGTGCTGGCGGGAACGGAGAAGAACGGACGGCTGCATTGGAGCGAGCCGGAGATTCTGCTATACGATGCCGACCCGCCGACGCGGATGAGTTATCCAGATTTTATCGAAGAGAACGGGAAATATTGGATTTCGGAGACGCAGAAAACGGTGGCGCGGATCCACGAAATCGACGCTTCGTTTCTGCAGCGGCTGTGGAATCCGGTGGCGCCGAATGGGATCGAGACGACCGCAGCGGTGTCGACGGCGGCGGGATTCAGCATTGCCTTTACGAGCTACCTGGAGGATCTATATCCGGGGCCGGTGGCGGTGACGGGGGAGAAGTTGCAGGTTGCGATTTCGGACCGCTTTAGTTGGAGGCTGACGCTGGGAGCGTTTTCGCATGAGTCGGACGCAGGGACGCACGAAGGGACATTGGTGGCCGGACGGAAGCAGCAGATTGTCGTGACGGTGGATGGGGGATCGGGGATCGTTTGGTGGATGGTGGACGGCGTCTTGAACGACGGCGGGGCGACTCGGCAGATGGGATGGGGCCGGTTGCCGCGCGACTTCGCTCACTTCTCGACGCGGCCCACGGGGCCGGGCGTAACCGTGTACAGCCGGGCGCTTATGGTGAACGAAGCGGCAGCGCTATTTACTTCGCCTTGATCCGGACCGAGATAGTCTCCGGCGCGGCGGAGAGGTTCTGCTGGGTGCTGCGGGTTTCGACGCGGCCGGCGACGGCGATGGTGTAGTCGCCGGGTTCGGCGGCGGGCGTCGCTTCAATGAAGAAAGTCCGTTCGGTTTCGCCTTCGTTGAGGAGGACGCCGTTGAGGCCGAAGTCTGGCAGTTTAACGCGCGGCGGGAGGTTGACGACATCGACAGGGACGCGGCCGGCGAAGCCGTTGTGGCGGGAGATTTTCACCTGGATGGCAGCCGTTTCGCCCGGGGCAATTTCGACGCTGCGGGTGGCGCTGGTCATGAGAACGTCGGGGTTGGCGCCAACGGCTATGAGCTTCAGATGGTCTTCCGGACTGGCTTGGCGCGTGACGCCGAGGGCGGCGCCGGTGACATTGAAGGGGAAGGCTTCCACGACCTTGATGTCGAGGGCGGCGGTGAGGAGAAGGACGCCGGTGTTCTGATTCGGCTCGATGCGCCCCTTGGTGGCCGTGAAGCCTTTGGGCAGGGCGGAGAAGGTGAGGTCGATGGGGCCGTCGTAGCCGTCGAGGCGGGTGGCCGTGACGGTTAAGGGGATGGTGCCGCCACGGGGTACGTTGGGGTTGCGGGGGTTAACGGAGAGCCGGAAGTCGGGGCGGGGTTCGCGGATGTTGAGGCGGTAGGGGCCGATGTCGCCGGTGACATCGCGGAGGACGAGTTGGTAGTCAGCGTCGGCGGGGGCGGTGAAGGTGAGATAGGAGTCCTTGCCGAAGCCGGGGCCGCCATCGTCGTTCTGGGCGTAGATGCGCGTGACGGGGAGGCCGTTAGGGGCGAACTGGGTGCCCGGGGGATGGACTTGAACTTTGTAGATGGCCTTGTCGATGGCGTGGGCTTCGGCGGCAGTGTTGAAGAAGGTGACGCGCTGGCCGTTGAGTTGTTCGTAGCGAATGTCTTCGTCGGGGCCGCGGGGAAGTTCGGCGACACGGACGATCTCACGGCCAAGCATCATGTATTCGCCGGCGTAGACGTTGTTCCAGTGCGTGATGCGGATACCGGGTTGTACGGAGTCGTGGTCGCGGAGCGTTGTGAACGTCTCAACGACGGGGCGGACGGCGGCGACTTCAATGGGCTTGCCGGCGGCGGTGAGGACCTCGATGGTGGTATCGAGGTCAGAGCCGAGGCGGCGGGCCATGACTTCGAAGACGAGGGCTTGGCCCTTCTTGGCGGCGAAGGTGAATTTGTGAGTTGGGTTCGTTTTGGTGAGTTGGCCGTTGAGGGTGACGGGGAGCGATAGCTTGGGGGAGGGTTGCGTGACCGTGAGTTCGGGGTCGCGGCCGAGAGCGAGCTTGACGCGGTTGTAAGCGCCTTCAGGACGGACCATGGTGGCGAAGGGGTCCTCAATGATGGGGGTGCCTTTGGCGTCGATGGTGGCGGGGAGGTTGTAGCCGGTGAGGTGGATTTTGGCGACGGCGTCGCGTTGCAGGCCGAGGGGGAAGACTTGCGAAACGAAGCCAAACTCGCCGACCTTGATGCGGTACTGGTGGCTGGCGCGGCCGGAGCGTTCGTAGTCGGCGATGCGGAGGTAGTATGTGCCGGCTTTGGCGAACTGGTGGGAGAAGTTCATGGTGGTTCCGTCTTCGCCGTAAGTGCGGAGGGCGGCGCCGTCGGCATCGAGGATGGCGATGATGGGTTGGAGGGTGGAGCCGACCTTGTCGGATGAGTTTTCGACCACGATGATTTGCCCGGCGCGGGCGGTGATCTTGAAGAGATCGAGGTCGCCGGGCTTGGAGATGGCGCCGGTGAGCACGGCGGGGAGATAGGTTTCAAACGCGCCGGCGAGGGTGTCGTTCGGTTCCTTGTCCGGGGCTTCGCCGACGTAGGGTTCGATGAGGAGGGCGCCTTCGGGCGAGGTGCCGAGAGGGGTTTGGAGGCGGAAGGAGACGTCGCCGATTTCGGCTTCGGGGTCGATGTCGACTTCGACGGTGACCTGGTTGCGCGGGGGAAGGGGGCCGACGTCGATGGAGGACTGCGTGCCGTTCGAGCCGATGCGGATATCGGGGAGGTCGGGCAGTTCCTTGACGCGAAGAATCTTGCCGGTGACGCGGCGGTCGGAGAAGTAAATGGCGGAGGCGTTGGCGAGGTTGAAGCCTTCGATGACGAGTTCGGCCGTCATGCCGCGGGCGATGCCGCGGGGGGAGATGGACTGGACGGTGGGGGGCGTGGTGCGGGGGGATTGGGCGTAGAGGGAAACGGCGAGGAGACGAGTGAGGTAGCGCATGGGAGGTCTCTAGGGGGTCGGGTAGGTTTGAGTGGCGCCATCGAGACGGGCGACGCGGAGCGTCTTACCGTCGGGCGAAAAGTGGAGGCCGGTGGGCCAGTCGGATTGGCCGGCGAAGGTTTTGAGTTCGGTGAGGTCGGCGGTGCGGAAGAGCTTGACGGTGCGGTCGGCGCCGCCGGTGGCGAGGGTTTTGCCGTCGGGAGAGAAGGCGATTTGGAGGATCGTATCTTCGTGGGCGATGAGGGAATTCTTGAGGGCGCCGGCTTTGGGGGAGAGGTCCCAGAGGCGGATGGACTTGTCGGCGCCTCCCGCAGCGACGAGTTGGCCGTCGGCGGAGATGGCGACGGCTTGCAGGGCGTCGGTGGGTTCGGAGAGGGTGAAGAGGCGTTCGCCGGTGGCGGGGTCCCAGACTTTGACGGAGCGGTCGGCGGAAGCGGAGAGGAGTCGGGTGCCGTCGGGGGAGAAGGTAAGGGCGTAGACGGCGTCGACGTGATCCTTGAGGGGGCGGATTTGTTTGCCGGTGGTCGTGTCCCAGAGGTAGATCATCTTGTCGTAGGACGCGGTCGCGAGGGTCTTGCCGTCGGGGGAGAAGGCAACGGCGTAGATGCAGTCTTTGTGGCCGGTGAGGGTGAGGCGTTCGGCTTTGGTGGCAACGTCCCAGATTTTGACTTCGCCTTTTTGGGCGGGGAGGCCTCCGGCGGCGGCGAGGAGGTCGCCGTCTTTCGAGAAGGCCACGGCGCGGACGGTGGATTGATGGCCGGCGAGTTTGGCGCCGTTGAGGGTAACGATCTTGTGGCCGGCATAGGCGGTGAGGGTACCGTCGGCGGATTGGGCGGTGGCGAAGATCTGGGGCTTGGGAGTGACGCGGGGGGCGATGTCGGGGATGCGATTGGCTTGGCGGGGGGCAATTTCCTGAGCGGGACCTTTGGCTCCCGAGTTAATCCAATTCTTGATGACGTCGAGTTCCGCCGTGGCGAGGCTGCGGCCGTCCATCGGCATGAAGGGCTCTTTTTTGCCGGCGGACATGAGATACAGGCGGCTTTCTTCGGCTTTGCCGGGAACGACGATTTGACCGTGGTTGCCGCCGGTGCGGATGCCAGCGATGGTTTCGAGATCGAGCGAACCCATCTTCACACCGTGGGCGTGGCAATCGAGGCAGTATTTACGGAAGACCGGCTGCAGGTCCGCTTCAAAGTCCTGGGCGCAGCAGAGGTTGGCTATCAGAAAAAGGGCGGCGCGCATGTCAGTAGTTGAAGAGGAACTCTTTGCTGGTGAGGAGGCTCCAGACGAGGTCTTCGAGGCCTTCCTGTTTGGACGACTGTTTGGCTTCGACGAGGAGCTTATTGAGTTGGGCCATTTCGTCGGGCCGGGGCGGGCGCGAGTAGGCCGTGAGATAGAGATGTTCGAGGACCTTGCGATCAGACAGGCCGAGCTTCAGGAGCAGGGCGATGTTGCCTTGCGGGTCGGCGAGTTTCTTATTGAGCGTGTCCCCGTTGATGACGTGCAGGGCTTGCGAGATCGACGGGTCGGAGCTGCGTTCGGCGGCGTCGCAAAGGATGCGTTCCGGGCGGCCGAAGGAGGTAAGGAACTGGCTTTGGACGCGGACGTCCGGCAGTTGCATGGCGCGGGTGCCGGCGGGGTAGCCGCCGAAGGCCGTCGGGACGCCGGTGACCTGGGACATGGCATCGAGCAGCACTTCGGCGGGAAGGCGCTTGATGACGTACTTCGAATAGAAGACGTTGTCGGACTGGTTGGTGGCGTTGGCTTCCGAGGAGAGCTGATAAGTGGCGCTGCTCATGATGGTGCGCATGAGGTGCTTGAGATCGTAGCCGTGCTTCACGAAGTCGGCGGAGACGGCGGCGAAGAGCTCTTCGTTGGAGGCGGGGTTGGTGGCGCGGACGTCGTCGTAAGGGTGGACGAGGCCGCGGCCGAGGAAGTTGGCCCAGACGCGGTTGACGATATTGCGGGTGAAGTAGTCGTTGTCTTTGGTGAGCCAGTTGGCGAAGTGGACGCGGCGATCGGCGGTGGAGTCGAGGGCCATGGGCTCGCCGTCGAGGGGAGCGGGGGGGAGGGGACGGAGGAGGCGGGGATGGTTGATATCGCCAGAGGTCTTCGCGAAGACGACGTTGTCAGCGGCGGTGTTGCCGTTCTTGATGCCGACGCGGGCGAAGAGATTGGCGAACTGGTAATACTGGCGCTGGGTCCACTTTTCCATCGGATGATTGTGGCAGCGGGCGCAGGTGAGGCGTTGGCCGAGGAACGCCTGAGTGACGTTTTCGGCCATTTCGATGGTGTCTTTGTGGAGGACGAAGTAGTTCAGCGCGCCGTTCTGGCGGGTGGAGCCGGCGCCGGTGAAGATGTCGCGGGCGAACTGGTCCCAGGGCTTGTTGCCTTGGACGGAGTCGCGGATCCAGTTGTAGAAGGCCCACATGGCCGGGGTGCGGAGCTTGCGGGAGCTAACCAGGAGAAGGTCCGAGAACTTGTAGGCCCAGTAGTCGGCGTACTCGTCGCGGTTGAGGAGTTGGTCGATGACCTTTGTGCGCTTGTTGGGGTCGGCGTCGGCGAGGAAGGTTTCGACTTCATCGGCGGTGGGGAGGATGCCGGCGGCGTCGAGGTAGGCGCGGCGGAGGAAAGTGGCATCGTCGGCGGCCTTTGAGGGCGTGAGGTTGAGCGACTTCCACTTAGCAGATGCCAGGTTGTCGATAAAATTGCGGGGCCGGAAATCGGAGATGACGGGGGTTTGATTGACGAAGGGGACGGTGACGCGGGCGTAGAGGACTTTCGAGGCATACCAGAGCGTGATGGCGGATTCGCCGTGGCCGGTGAGTTTGACGAGCCCGGAATCGTCGACGGTGGCGACGCCTTCGTTGGCGGAGGTGTACTTGACCCAATTGGTGACGTCTTCGACGCGCCCGTCAGAATATTTAGCGCGGACGATGAGTTGCTGGGTAGCGTTGGGCTGGAGGATGGAGGCCGGGGGATAGACTTCGAGGCCGGTGACTTCGGGATCCTTCTCGGCCGGGGGCGGGGCGCCGGCGGCGATCCATTCCGCGATGACGCGGTATTCAAGGGTGTCGGTCTTGAAGCGGAGGCCGCCCATGTGGGGGACGGCGAAAGTGGGCTTCAACAGGAGCAACGAATGCGCGGGTTCGGCGAGGTTGACACGGCGGGAGGCGGACTGGCGGGTGAGGGCGTCGTAGTCGACTTCGGGGTCGTAGCCGCGGAGAGTGAGCTTGAAACCGTTCTTGCCGGCGAGGGCTCCGTGGCAGGCGCCTTGATTGCAGCCGGTCTTGGTGAGGACGGGCATGACGTGGTTCTTGAACGACCAGGTGAAGGGCGCGGCGGCGTTGCGGACGCGAACGGTGACCGAGGCAGAAAGGCTGTCTTTGCGGGCGGTGATGATGGCTTCACCGTCGGCTTTGGGCGTGACTAATCCGGAGAGGGAGACGGCGGCGACGGCAGGATTGGACGAGGTCCAGGCGGCGTTGCGGGTCCAATCGGCTTGGACACCGCCGTCGAGCAGGGCCTCGGCGAGCAGTTGTTGACGCGATTCGGCGGTGGCCAGCGTCACCTCCTTCGGGAGGATGGATAGCGACGGAGCCGCAGTCAGCAGCGCCGTGGTGCAACAGAGCAGGAGTGAAAAACGCATGGCTTACACGAAGAGTTCTTTGATGGGTTCGGTGCCGCGGTCGACAACCGGAATCGGCCGCCCCTGAGCGCCGGGGAGTTCTGTTTCGAGGTCGATGCCGAGACCTTTATAGATGGTGGCAGCGACTTCGGCGGGGGTGGTGGGGCGGTCCTTGGGCATGGCCCCGATCTCGTCCGACGAGCCAACGATGGTGCCGCCCTTAAGCGGGCCGCCGCTGGCCAGCATAGACCAGCATTGCGGCCAGTGGTCTCGGCCGCCGGCGGGGTTGACTTTCGGCGTCCGGCCGAACTCGCCGGTGCCGATGACCATCGTGTTCGAGAGAAGGCCGCGTTGGGAGAGGTCTTCGAGGAGCGAGCTGTAGGCCATATCAAACATGGGGCCGACGAGGTCTTTGTAGCACGAGATTGGCGAAAAGGGCTTGGAACCGTGGATGTCCCAGGTGATCTCGTCGAACACCGTTTCGAACATGTTGATGGTGACGAAGCGGACGCCGGCCTCGACAAGGCGGCGGGCGAGGAGGCAGCTTTGGCCGAACCGGTTGAGCCCGTACTTCTCGCGGACGGCTTCGGGCTCGCGGTGGAGTTCGAAGGCGGCTCGGGCCTTGGCGGAGGACATCAACGTATAGGCCTGCTGGAAGCTCGAGTCGAGCAGGCGGGCGTCTTGGGAGGTCTCGAATTTACTGACGGACTTGTCGATGGCTTCGCGCCAGTTCTTGCGCCTGTCCACGCGGTGGGCCGAAAGATAGTCGGGCGGGAGCATGTCGGGGACGCGGAAGTTCGGGTCCGACGGATCGGCGTTGAGGATGAATGGGTCGTAGGCCTTGCCGAGATAGCCGGCGGCATGGCCGTGGGGCATATTACCGCCGGTCGCGCCGATGGGCCGGGGCAGGAGGATATTCGGCGGCACGTCGCCTTTCGCGCCGCGCAGTTTTCCGAGGACGCAGCCATAGTGCGGATGCTCGACGCCGCCTTGGAAGAGGCGGCCGGTCTGCATCATCTGATGGCCGGTGTCGTGGACGGCGGCGGCGGTGTGATACATCGAACGGACGATGGAGAACTTGTCGGCATGTTTGGCCATGCGGGGAAAGTTTTCCGAAATCTCGATGCCAGGTACGTTGGTCTTGATGGACTTGTAAGGGCCGCGAATTTCGATGGGCGCGTTGGGCTTCATGTCCCAGGTGTCAAGTTGGGACGGTCCGCCGACAAGCATGAGGAGGATGCAGTTGACATCCTTCTTGGGGTCGACGGCGCCGTGGGCCTTGAGCCCGGCGAATTGGGCGAGACCCAGGCCGAGGGTGGACAATGCTCCGGCGTGCAAGAAATCACGACGACGGGTGCCGTCGCAAAACTCAACGGGGCGATCCGCATCCAGACGAAACATAGGCGCTCCTTACCGTTTCTGGTGCTTCGATTCTATCGCAGCGCCGTCGCCTGGACGGGGGCTCCAAACTCGGCGGCTTGGTTGTGTTCGTTGGTTAGCTTAATCGAAACGCGGTCGCGGCCGATGGCGATCCGCGTCTCAGGAGAGAGAGCTGCCAACGAAAGAGGCGGCGTCGGCGGCTGTGGTACGGAAGGGCTGATAGACCTGGACCGTGGCGCGGCGCACTGGAGGCTAAAGACGGCTAGCAGCGATCCATTCAGGATTATGGGGTAACCAAGGGACTATCTGGGTGAACCGGGAATAAATATTTAATCTAATACGCGTAACACGACTGGAAGGGACTCGACGGGGATAACGCCTCCGTTCTTTGTGCGGAGCTGGCGGTCGATGAACAACTTACCGTCGCGGAGGAACCACGCGGCGGAGAACGCTTCCGAGCGAACGGGTTCGGGCAGTTCTTCGACGGTCCAACGAGGATGGAACTCTATCTCGACAATCTCATGGATGGAAAGAGGGCCGCGAAGCTCTTCCCATTGGAGGAGAGGCTTCCAGACAAACAAACCGTCAGCCTCGGCCAGTTTACTTTCCCGCTCAAACTGCACATACAAATGTAGGCTGTCCTCGGGAAAACCATCCTGCACTTTCCACTGAGTAACCTGCGTATGAAGCAAAGATTCGAGGCGCGAGTCATACGCTCCGGAGGCGAGTACGGCGCGATTCTCGGCGGCGGCGGCACCCCGCGAAGTTTCCAGGATGCGGCCGGAGACGCGACCGTCCTGTTCAAGGCGGAGGGTGATTTTGCGTTCGATCTCGCCGGGGCGCTCCGGGGTTACTTCGAGTGTAGCTCCAGGCCGCAGGACCAGCGCCGGGGAACCCTGTTGGGCAGGGGGCAGATAGCCGAGGGTGCTATAGGGGTCGGAGGGGTCGAAGTAGATCAGGCCGGATTCGGTCTCGATAGCGACGATGGCGTGGTCGAAGACGCGGGGAGAGGGCCATTCGGGACGGACGCGGGAGCGGTTGGTGGCGTTCATAGCGACAAGCCAGGAGTTGATGTTTACGGCGCGGAGGAGGGCGCGGAGGAGGGTGGATTTATCTTTGCAATCCCCGTAGCCGCGTGAAAGGACCGTTTCGGCGGCAGCCGGGGTGAAACCGCCTCCTTGCCCCACGTGCTTGCTGATGGCGATGTAACGGAGTTGTTGGACAAAGGCGCCCAAGGCTTGGATAAGTTCCCGCTTCGTAGTGAGTCCGGCAGTGAGCCTCTGGGCCTGGGCGGAAACTGAAGGGCTGGGGCGCGCCGCTAATTCGGCTCGGTCGCCAAGCCAGGTGGCGACGTCGGACCAAGAGGTGAGGCGGGGGAGAGTGGAGTTATCCGGCAGGAGCGTTATGGCGAGGCGGGGGAGCGTGCGGGGACGGGCAGGGAGGTCTCGAAGTTCCCAGGTGTTTCCGGTGCGGGTGGGTTCGGCGGCGAAGGTGACGGAACGGATGCCCCAGGCGGTGGGAGCCGAGAGACGGAAGCGGCTATGACCAACTGGAAGTTCGTTTTCCTGGAATTCGAATTCGAGTTGGGGGAAGGGGGCTTGGGCGACGACGGTGGATTGGTAGATAAAGAGGCTGCCCGGTTCGGCGGCTACCTCGATTTGCCGCTGGCGGAGGGGGGAACGAAGCTCTCCCTGCGAGAGGCTCCGATCAGTGAACCCGTCTGAGGCGATTTCCTGGGGTTTGCCGCCGGGGGACTGAATCCAGGCGCGGAACTCGACTATATTGCCGCTGGCGTCATCGTAGGCCACTCCGGCACGGGCGTGGCGGGCGCCGGCGGAGGTAAGGATGCGGATGACTCCGCGCGTCGTTGTGGTGTGCCGTCCGGAGGGCTCCACCACGACAGACTCTTCCCGCAGCAAAACGTGGGCTGCGGCTCCGGCCGGGGAGGGAGCGGATGCCACCTCCTGAAACCATCCCGTAAGGAGTAAGAAAGCTAGCACTTAGTGAAGTCTCTCCACCAGATAAACTTCTCGTCCGGCGTCGTGAAAAGTAGCCCACTCTTTGCGGAGGGATGGGTAGTCTGCGGGGGAGTACCTGAGGCGCTCCTGCCGGAGGTTACGGTGGAACACGCGCTCGGCACCGGAGGCGGAGACGAAAGTGACCGTATCGTGGACGGAGAAGGCGAAAGGGAACTCGACGGGCTGGGTTCGTTTCGCTTCCGGGAAGCGCGGGGCGGCGAAGCGGGCGAAGAAGTGACCGGGGAAAAACAGGCGTCGAGGAGAAATGTCGCTGTAGCGGGAGACGGCGATCTGAAACGTGATGCGTACGGGAGCGGCGGGCAGTGCCAAATTTTCCATGAGTATGTCCTGTATCTCGGCGCCGGGAAACTCCTGACGCAGGGCGGCAAGGCGTTCGGCGGGAGATTGGCGCTCGGCCCGGCGCTTGCGTAGCGCGGCGGCGTGGCCGGTGTAGGTGAGGGTGACGGTGCCTTGGACGCTACCGTCCGGTAAGGCCCGCAGAAGCGCCGTACGTTCAGTGCGGTTCTGGCTGGCGTTGGAGCGGGGCAGAGTGACGAAATCGGGACCTTCGGAAGTGGCGACGAGCGCCGTGCGGCCTTCTTCGTCGAAGTCGAGGAGGCCGCGGCTGAGATAGGGTACGCCGGGGTTGAAGAACTTATAGCCAGTGGCCTGGCGGACGGCGATGAGTTCGCTTGCGAGTTGAGATAGGTCGGGGAGATCCTGGCGGCTGACGACCCGGGCGTAGAAAACTTCGTATCCGGCGGCGCGGGCAAGGGCGGCGAACAGAAGATTAATCTCGCGGGGGGTGCCGTAGCCTCGACGCCAGGTTTCAGCGGGGATGCGATTGGGCTCCGGGGTGCCGCTGAAGGTGAGGTTATCCGTGCGGTAGAGGACGTTTTGGATACGGGTGCGGCAGAGCTCAGCGAGGGTTTCGAGGTCTCCGGGGGCGGTCACCGGTTCCGAGCCGAGTTCCTCTTCCAACTGGGCGGCAAGTTCGCGGGCGATGGCGGACCAGGAGGTTTCCGGGGGCGTTGTGAGTTCGAGAACGGCGAGGCCGCCGGCGGGGGCATCGGGTTCTTCGCGAAAAGCCGGGAGATTGGAGCGGCAGCTTTCACAGTTGCGATAGTGGGGGAGCATCCCCGGAGGGACGGTGACTTCGCGGGAACGGACAGGAAGTTCGCGCTGGAGGGGGATGCGGAGCGGGAAGGAAAAGCCGCCGGCGTGGCATTCCGTATATTCGTACTCGACAACGGAGCCGGGCTCGACCGCAGGAAAGGCCCAGGAGAGGGTACGGCGTTCGCGGTCGCCACGCTTCCAGACAACGGTGTCGAAGATGGCGTCCGCGGGCACCGGGACGCGGCGGCCGTCGGGCAGGACGGTGGAAGCGCGGACGCCAAGGATGGACTCGCCGCGGCTGGGGGAATAGGGAAGGACAATTGCGCCGTATGCGTGGATGTCGGCCTGCGTGGCGAGTTGCAGCCGGACGACGTGGGTCAACTGGCCGGGGAGCTGGACCTCGGTTCCCCAGAAGACGACTTCGGCCAAGGCAAGCAGGAAGAGCATGGAAGTCCCAGGAAACCATCCGATCTTGGGCGGGCCAAGAGCAGGGAGTTCTGGAACGGTCTATTCCGGTGGGGTTAGGCTTCCGCCAGGAGTGCGCCCCAATGGAAGCCGGCGCCGAAGGCGGTGAAACAGACGGACTCTCCGGCCGGCCAGCCGGACTCGGCCCATTCCGCGGCGGCGATCAACATACTGGCGGAGCTGGTATTGCCGTAGCGGGCGATGTTCGAGTAGAAGCGCTCGGCGGGGACGTCGAGGGCTTGGGCCACTCGATCGATAAGGTTCTGATTGGCCTGATGCATCAGGAATGTGCCCACGTCGGCGGCTTTGCGGCCGTGACGGTCGAGGAGGTCGCTGATGGCGCGGGGCACCTTGCGGGAGGCTTGCAGGATAACGGAGCGGCCATTCATTTCGAGGGGCCGGTCGAAGCCTAGCTTGAGGTCTTCGGCGAAAGCGCCGTCGGTGTGGAGAGTGCTGCCGAGGACACGGGCCTTGCCTTCGGTGGGGCTGACAAGGCAAGCGCCGGCACCGTCGCCGAAAAGGATGGCGACGCCGCGTTCCATCGGAGGGCGGAGGACGACGCTGGACATCTTCTCCGCGCCGACGATGAGGATTTCGCCGATGCCTTCGCAGAGGCGGGAGGCCAGGGCCATGGCGTAAAGGGTTCCGGCGCTGGCCATGGGTACGTCGAGGGCCGGGGTGCTATCAAGTCCCAGGCGATGGGCGACCGTGGCGGCAGGGCCAGGGAACTGGCGCTCGGCGCTGCCGCTGGCGATCATAATCATGCCGAGGGCGGAAGCAGAAATTTTGGCCTTCTCGAGACAAGCTTGGGCGGCGCGGAGAGCCAGGTCGGCGACGGATTCATCTTCGGCGGCGAAGCGTCGCTGTTCGATACCGCTGACGTTCCTGATCCATCCGGCATCACAGCCGACTTGCGAGCCGATCTCGGCATTGGAGACGACACGGTCCGGAAGGTAGGCGGCAAATTCGCGGAGGAAAGGCAAAGATGTTACTTCCCGTGGGCTTCGAGGTACGACTCAATCCGTTCGATCGAGTCGAACTTGCGGGGGTTCAGATCGGCATCGGGGATCTTGAGTTCAAACGCCTTTTCGAGAGCCGAGACGAGGTCAGCCAAGGCGAACGAGTCGAGGAGGCCAGAGTCGAATAGCGACTCGTCTTCGGCCGGGGCGATCGTTTTGCCGACGATCCCGTTGAGGATCTCATTGATTTTCGTTCGTTTGTCCATTGATGATCTTCGCTGCCGTGGGGATAACGGTTGGGTCGTGCGCTGTTTGGGCTGGGATGGCCTCATTCCTCACCCTGACATAAGTTGCGTATTGGCCCATCAATTCCTTATACAATGCCACACCCAGAAGACGGTAGCCTTCACCCGTAAAATGCACATAATCGCCCTGCGCCATGCCGGCGGCGACCCAGCGGCCCATCGCGCCTTTGCCCCCCATGCGTTCGCGGAGATCCCAGAAAGCGACTCCGCTCGCGTGGGCCGCCTCGCGTTGGGCTTCGAGGATGAGGTCGATTTTTTGATGGGAGGCCATGCCGGAGGAGTAGCGATAGAAATGGTCGGGGGGGCCGATGACGAGAATGGAGGAGGTGGGAGCGAGACGGCGGAAGCGGGCGAGCAATTGGACGAACATGTCGCGGTAGGACTCGTGGGTCCAATCCTTATTCCTGGCTTCGTTGGTGCCGTAGGCCAGGATGATGAGGCCGGGAGGCCGGCGGCGGTAGTAGTCGGCCAGGACGGTTTCTTCCCATTTCAGGCCGATGTTGGCTTGGGCTCCATTCATGCCGAGCATGTCGTAGGTGAGTCCGCGGTCATTCTCGGTGACCCAGCCGAACAGGCGAACCTGACCGCCGCCGCGGGTGCGGGCGGCGAGTTGGTGCATGCCAGGCTGCAGGCGGAGGGGATACACCCCGGCACCGGGTTCGCCCGCGGTAGAGAGGGTTTCGATGACGATACCGTTGTCAGAGACATCGACGAGTCCGCCGCCGGGCTGACGGAGGAAATGGAGTTCTGCCGAGGCGCAATCGGCTTGGAGGGTGACGGATTCTCCGGGGCGCTTGGTGGACATGGAGATGCCGGAGAGACCGTACATCCCATCGCCATCGCGGCCGACGAGACCGTCGGTGTACCAGGCGTTGGTCGACCAGGATTTTACATCGAGCCGGCGATATCCGAGATAGGGGCGGCCGGCGTGGGTAAAGCCGGGGCCACCATCGCCGAAGCGGGCCTGCATGAGATAGCGGGCAGTGCCCGGCCAATCGTCAGAGGCGGTGTGGGAGTCGCCGTAGTGGAGGATGCGCAGGACGCTGTTGGCGGTGCCGCTTTCGAGGCGATAAAGCTGTTCGAGGAACGGGACAAGCGCGGCTGGATTTTCGATGGTGCCTGGCTGGTTGAGCCATTCCGAGACGTCGCTACTGGCGGCCTGCCTCACCTGCGGGGCAATCGGAGCCACGCGGGCGACAACGGGACGACGGCTCGTCGACTTCTTAGCCGTCTTCTTCGCGGGCCGTTTGATGGCGGTGGTCTTCTTCTTGACGACCGGCCTCTTCTTGGCCGGGGCTCCGAAAGACACGCTCCCCAGTAAGGCAAAGATGAGGGTCGCGGCAACAGGAAAGCGATTCAATGGTTCAGTTCGCCGGGGTGGGATTAGACTCCTTGATTGTCGCAAACTTCTCCCGCGCGATGCGAAGCTTGTAGCGGCGGTAGCCCTCCTGAAGCGACTTGTACAGCAGGTTGCCGACGATGCGGGCGCCGTTGGGCATGGGGTGGATGAAGTCGGCGCCGACGAGGCGGGGCTCCGTTTGATACCAGCGGCCCATGGTGCCGGGGCCGCCCATGGCTTCAAACGTGTTGAAGAAGGCACAGCCCTGTTCGGCGGCGACCCGCTGTTCAATGGCGACAAGGCGGGAGAGGGCAGGGACGGTTCCGATGGAGCCGTCTTCCATTTTCTGGCCGCGGTCCATGGGCGACATGATGAGGATGGCGGCTTGGGGGACAGCCTTTTTCACCCGGGCGATGACACGGAGGAGTTCGCGTTCGAAGGCAGTATCGACGAATTTCGCGTAGACGCTTTCGTTGGTCCCGTAGTTGATGATGACGAGGTTCGGCCGGTGATGCTGGAGTTGTTCACCCCAGTGCTGCTCGTCGACCATGCGGGCGAGAATGGAGATATAGGCGCCGTTGACCCCGAGGGAGTTGTACTCAACGCCGGCGGCATCCTTGCCGAAGCGAAGCCCGTATAGCCTGACCCTACCATTGATGTTGGCGATACGAATCTCGCGGGCTCCTTCCGGGAGTTTGAGCATCTTGAACGACGGAGTGACAACTGGGGACTCGGTTTCAACGATTTCGAGGGGGTTCCCATCGGCGAAGACCCCGAAAGATCCGCCATCGGGCTGGGACAAGAACGAAACTTCGACTTCCGAGTGGGTAGGGTCTTTCAGAATGATGCGGGACTGCGCCCCGGGGCCGCCGCGGAAAGATACGGCGCCGAGTCCATAGAAGCCGTCTTTGATCTCGGCGGTGTTCGCGGGTTCGATTTTCCAGCCGGAGCCTTTGATTTCGAGGCCGCGGTGGCCGTACCACGCCCACGGCTTGGCAACGAGAGCGAATCCGTGGCCAGCGTCGCCAAAATCCTTTTGGAAGAGGGATCGTACATCGGCGGTGATCAAGTCGGCGGTGGTGGGAGAATCGCCGTAGTGGAGGATTCGAGTGACGGCGCCGAGGTCATTCCGTTCGGTCGCAAAGAGGGCGGCGTAGAGAGGCTCCAGAGCGTCTTTGGGATCGATGAGCGGGCGGATGGGCGTTTTTTCGACCGAAATCTCCGGTCTGAGGCGCTGCTGCTCCTCTTCGACGGGGTGGGCGCTGCGGACTCTGGGCTCGAATTCGGCGACCTTGGCGACGGAACTCCAATCGAAGACGTGGTAGTCCTTCAGGGCGGGAATCAGGTCGGGAGCCGTGATCATCAGCCCGAGCGACAGAAGCGTGAAGGTGACTTTGCGGGGAAGGAGCACTGCTTAAAAGTTAGTGTAGATAAACGGGGCAGCGCCTGTCGCGGCAATATATTGAATGGCGACAATCAGAGCCATTAAAACCATCGCCTGGACGAAGAAGGGAGCCCGAACAAATCCCTCGCGGAGTTTTTCGAAGGGGACTTTGGGTAGATAGTGGCCGGCGACAGCGATGCCGAGAACGACCCAGAGAGGGCCGGAGACGTTCGTCGTGGCGTACGAGAGTTCGCCGAATTGTTCGATGATCTTCATGGCCTGTTCGAAGTTGGTGGCGCGGAAGAAGATCCAGGCGAAGCAGACGAATTGAACGGTCCAGAAAGTCCGGAACCAGGCGGGGGTCCAGGGAGTGGCTTTAGGGCCGCGCCAGGATTGCCAACCGCGGGCGAGAGCCTGGGCGAGACCGTGGAGAACGCCCCAGATGACGAAGTTCCAACTGGCGCCGTGCCAGAGGCCGCCGAGCGTCATGGTGATGATGAGATTGCAATACGGCATAACGGCATTGCGTTTGCCAGGGAGGGAGAAGAAGAGATAATCGCGGAGCCAGTTCGAGAGAGAGATGTGCCAGCGGCGCCAGAAATCGTTAATATTGGCGGCGGCGTAGGGCATGTTAAAGTTCTGCGGGAGCTTGATGCCGAGGAGAAGGGCGGATCCGATGGCGACGTCGGTGTAGCCGGAGAAATCGTAATAAAGCTGCAGGGCATAGGCGTAGACGCCGACGAGAACTTCGGCGGAGGAGTAGAGGCCGGGGAAATCGAAGACGCGGTTGACGAGGTTTTCGGCGAGGTAGTCGGCGATGAGAAGTTTCTTGAGCAGGCCGAGGCCGATGAGGAAGAGGGCGCGGCTGCCGTCGGCGGGATCGAGTTGTTTATTGGGGCGCTCGAACTGCTTGACGAGGTCGGCAACGCGGGTGATGGGCCCGGCGAGGGTGGTGGGGAAGAAGGAGGTGGCCGTCAGGTGGGAGAGAAGGGACCGGGTGGGTTTGGCGTCGCGGCGGTATAGGTCGAGGGTGTAGGTGAGGGACTGGAAGGCGTAAAAGGAGATGCCGAGGGGGAAGGTCCAGTGCCAGGTGGGGGCGGCGACTCCGGCGAGACGGGCGTAGTTTTCGAAAAGGAACGGCATGTATTTAAATGCCGTGAGGAGGCCGAGGTTGAGGAGAAGGCTGAGGGAAACGAGGAGTTTGCGGACGGCAGGGCGTTCGAAGCGGGCGAGCCCGAGACCTATAGCGAAGTCGCAGGTGGAGCCGAAGGGGATGAGGAAGAGGTAGAACAGATCCCACTTGGCGTAGAAAAAGTAGTTGGCGAAGAGGAGGATGGCGAGACCGGCGGCGCGCCAACGGGACATCGGCCAGTACAGGAAGAAGAGGGCCGCGAGGAAGAGGAAATAGGTGGAGCTGGAAAGCAGCATCGAGCGGCCGGGCGCAAAAAATGCGGGCAACAGCCGTCCCCGGTTAGGGAATGCCGATGCCCGCGTCATCAGGGTTGTACGGACGAGCAGGGTAAAACAACAATTGAAGTGCCACCGTGGCGGTGGCTGGCTGGAAAGTTAGGGCTTTGGCGCTTCGGTTGTGAAGCCCGGAGGCAAATTCACGCCGGTGCCAAAAAAGTACTGCTCCATCTGCTCCAGCAGAAATTCCTGAGCCTCTTTGGTACCTAGGTTGAGGCGGTATTCATTCATGAGCATCTTCATGTGCTCAACCCACATTTTCCAGGCGTCCTGGGAAACGTTGTCGAAGATCCGCTGGCCGAGCGGATGGCCTTCAAACGGGATCTCTTTAAGAGCGGGGAGCTCTTTTTTCAATTTGACGCAAACTACTGTACGCTCGGTAGCGTCCGAGGCAGACGACATGGATCCTCCCACAGGTGAACCCTTATGATAGCTTGCCTGGAACCTAGCTGGAGAAGGATTTTGGGGTGCCCTCGCGCTTGACGCGGTTGGCTTCAAGGTACTCGGACAGTTTCATCGGAGCGGTGGCGCCTTTTTCCATCTGACGTTGAACAGCTCTCTGATACCGGCGCAGGGTCTCGCGCTTCTGTCCGTCTTTGAGCTGGCAGGTTTCGATATCAAGAAGGATCTCGATCTCCCACGGGCGAAATGTGTTGCGAGACATTGTGCCGCGCAAGAGTTCCTGAACTAAACGATTGAACTGGTTTAGCAGGGTTTCGGCGTCGATTTCGCGTTCTAAGTCAAAGTTGGCGCGCAATGGGTTCCCTCTCTCGACGTCGACATTACCTGTTTTATCGGATGGGAGGCACGAAATCTTTAGCGCAGAATTAGAATTCTTTTCGATTACCAGTGCAGGACGACTTTGCCAGTATGGCCACCGAGCATGAGTTCGAAGGCTTCCTCATATTGGGTATAGGGGAAGCGGTGGGTGATGACGGTGGAGATGTCGAGGCCGCTTTGAATCATCACGGTCATTTTGTACCAGGTTTCGTACATTTCGCGGCCGTAGATGCCTTTGATAGTGAGCATGTTGAAAATGACCGTGTTCCAGTCGATAGCCATTTCGCCACCGGCGGGAATGCCGAGCATGGCGATGTGGGCGCCGTGGGCCATGTTGGCGAGCATGTCGCGGAAGGCGGCGGGATTGCCGGACATCTCGAGGCCGACGTCGAAACCTTCGGTCATTCCGAGTTCCTTCTGGACCGTCGCCAAAGGCGTCTGCCGGGTGTCGACGGCGCGGGTAACTCCGACTTTGCGGGCGAGATCAAGGCGGTAGGGGTTAACGTCGGTGATAACGACATGGCGGGCGCCGGCGTGGCGGACGATGGCGGCGGCCATAATGCCGATGGGCCCGGCGCCGGTGATGAGGACGTCTTCGCCGAGGACCGGGAACGAAAGGGCGGTATGAACAGCGTTGCCGAAGGGATCAAAGATGGCGGCGATGTCGCGGTCGATCTTTTCGTCGTGGTGCCAGACGTTGCTCATGGGTAAGGCGATGTATTCGGCGAAGCAGCCGGGGCGATTGACGCCGACGCCGCTCGTGTGGGCGCAGAGATGGCGGCGGCCGGCGAGGCAGTTGCGGCAGCGGCCGCAGACGACGTGGCCTTCTCCGGAGACGAGCATGCCGGGGGTGAAGTCGTTGACATTCGAGCCGACCTCGACGATTTCGCCGACGAACTCGTGGCCTACGACCATGGGGACCGGGATGGTCTTGGCGGCCCATTCGTCCCATTTATAGATATGGAGGTCAGTGCCGCAGATAGCGGCGCGGTCGACTTTGATAAGTACGTCGTTGACGCCAATGGCGGGGACGGGGACGTCTTCGAGCCAGAGGCCGCGCGCCGCTTCTTTCTTGACCAGAGCCTTCATCCGTTATCTTGCACCACTCGTCCATTATAAGAGATTCAGGACTAGACGGTTAACGGCGTCGGCGGATCAAGGCAAGTGCGATCAGACCCGCACCGGCGATGGCAAAAGTGGCAGGCTCGGGGACTTCGGAGTTGCCACGGGGAGTCAGCGAGATCTTCTCGGACACGAGATCCCCTATCTTGGCTTCGGAGCGATTGACGTATAGCACCTTAATGCTCGATTCGTCTTCG
>JBBQRA010000058.1:0-26791 GCA_038215275.1 Bryobacterales bacterium
GCACTGCCCGCATTCAGCCGTGCAGCCAACGGGAAAAACGCTACCACCGTCGGCTTCACCGGTGCTTGATCCGGCGGCAGGTCCGACTCCCAATCGTCTTTGAACCCGGTCAGATTCTGGCCGCCGCTGCCCGCCTGCAAACCCTGGCTCGACGCGCGGTCTTTGATCTTCTTCAACCGCATCGCGGTCTCCCGCCCCTCGTCCACCTTCTTCTTCGCCTCGGCCATCGCATCCTTGGCCTTCTTCACCACATCGCCCAGCGGACCGCTCACCTTGCCGTACGTGTTCTCCATAATCAGGTCCCACACCGGGAAAAACGTATTCCGGAAGTTGAGCGCCAGAAGCCAAGGGAACATCCCCAAATACACTTCCATCGCAATCGCGTTCTCTTTCACGGCCTGCTGCCGAGCCCCTTCGAGCTTATCGACGAGTTCCCCCATCGTCAGTTGCAGCGCCACGTTCATATGCCGCAGCACTTCGTCATTCAACTCGTCCTGCCCTGTCTCCAGCAACGCGGCGCCCGGAGCTACCGACTTGCCTTGCACGTTCACCGCAAACTCTTTGGCGCGTTGCAGGAAACCAATGTTCTCCATCACGAGCGCTACCAGCTTATCCAGCATCCGCGCCCGTGCCGCCCGGTACATGGCGGCCTCCTGGATCGGCTCCACCGCCGGGCGTTCCATGAGCTTCAGGTACACCTCGCGCAGGAATTCGTTGTTCATCAGCGTCACTTCGCTGATGACGCGTTCGATAAAGCCGGGCATGCTCGACATGCCGAGAGCGCCCTTAAAGCCGCTCACGATCGTGGCCGTCACCTCTTTGGGCGGCGACGGCTGGGCCCCCGCCGCGGGAGGCGGGGTTTCAATCTGCAACGACTGGTCGAGGAACGCAGCGCCGGGGGGCGGTTCGGAAGGAGCGGACGCACTCAAGAAATCGACGGCGTCGTCCACCGCATTTTCCACCGTCGTCCGCACCTCGTCGAGCTTCTTTTTGGCCTCGTCCAAAAAGCCGATTCCCGACCCCTCCGGGGCATCTCCCGTCAGCGGCACCGGAGGCGACTCCGGCTTGGGATACCACAGATAGAACACCGGGCTATTCTGCTCCTGAATCGCTTTTACCGTATATTCCCGCACGGCCTTTTCAATCACCGGCTCCAGGTCCTTCGCCAGCCGGACATAGAATCCCAGATACACATCCATCGGCTTGAACGCCAGGCCCTGAATGAAGTTGAAGATGTCCTTCACCGCCGGCGGAATCCCGGGAATCATCGAAATCGAATTGCTCAATCCGCCCATCAGGCCGCCAGCCGGATCGTTCGCCGGCGGCGCCAACAGCTTTTCCAAAAACGCCCGGTAGTTCGCGCGCGCCTGGTGCAGATCAATCCCGCACTTGTGGACATTTTTGTAAGTGATTACAGCCGCGTTCACCGGCTTCACGGCCGACTTCACCGCCTCGCCGAAAGCGTTCACATCAGCGGCCTTCGGCCCGGCCGTCCCGCCACCACCGCCGATCAGGTTGGCCCCCATCGACATCATTTCCCCGGCCCCGCCCTTGGTCAATTCGAGGTCCGCCATCACCGACTGCGTTGCCGACATGAAGCTCGACAACAGCAGCGCCTCCCGCTCCAATCCAGCCCGGAACATGATCCCGTGCGACTTCGCCGCCGGGCCGAATTCGAGATTCGTATCGTCCTTTAACGAAGGGTGATCAAAGTTCAGCGACGTATCCGGATGGGCATAACCCATGTGAATAAATTCGATCGGCGCACCGCCGTCCCGCGGCCGCGTCTCGTTTGGCGATTGAAAACCAGGGGCCTCCTCGGCGGTCTCACCCACCGTCTCGCCCTTGGTAAACTTCATCTCCGCCGGACCACCGGGCGCCCCTGGCACCGCACCGCCCAAGGCGGTGCTGGCGGCATCAAGGCCAGAACTGACTGCGTCTAACATATTGCCGTCTCCAAAAAATGGTTAAGGGTGCAGGGATTGCAGTTTGCTGCGGGTGGCATCGTCGATCTGGCTGGTCTTCGGCAGGCCATGCGCGCCCTGGAATTGCGACAGCGCGATCTGGGTGGCTTCGTCCACTTCGTCGCCGTCGCCACAGTAGAAGCCCAGATTGCTCAGCCGCTGCCGCACACCCGATACGGTGTCGATGGGATTCAGATGCCCGAGCGAGATCGGAATCTCCTCGCCGGTATTCGTCAGGATGAGCTTGCCACCCGGGCAGTTCGGCCGGATAAAGGCCTCTACAAAGCCATCGCCGTCAGTCGTGCCTTCAATGGTTTTATCGTCCAGCACCAACGTATACGGTTCATTCTTCCGCGGCTCGCCCAGCATCATCAGCTGCATCCGAATCTTCGCCGGGACACCCTTGCGCTCGAACTTGTGCGTTGCGTCCGTACCCTTGCTGACGTTCTTCAGGCGAAGCTCCGGGATGAATACTTCATCTCCCGGGTTGAGAATATTCGGCGTCTTCCGCAGCGCCTTCAGTTCTGCATTCTGCGGATGATTCCACAGCGTCTCCCAAAAGTGACCATTGTCATGCGCCAGGCTGGGAATGCTGTCGCCGCGGCTCACGGTATGCATCGGCATAAGCTATTTCTCCTTCCAGGCATCTTGGTCCAGGTCCGGGAAC
The DNA here is from genome assembly GCA_038215275.1 of Bryobacterales bacterium. Taxonomy (GTDB): domain Bacteria; phylum Acidobacteriota; class Terriglobia; order Bryobacterales; family Bryobacteraceae. The sequence goes on from JBBQRA010000058.1 coordinate 2,632, forward strand.
GTCACCGTGCAGTTGCCCGGGTCAATTCCATCTACCCGGAACTTGCCCTTCTCGTTCGTCGTCCCTTCCGACACCGTGCCATCCGGCAGAGTCACGCGCACCGCTTCGTTCGGGACATCTGCCCCCGACTCGTCCACCAAGTGGACCTCCACCCAGTTCTTCTTTTCCTTGCTTTCCTCAGACTCAGGCTTGTGCTTCTGCGCCGAATCTACCGGCGGCGCTTGCGATCCTGACCCGCCTCCATCGGCGGCCAGTGCCGCTGCCGCGCCGCCGCCGCCGCTCATCACCTTTGGCAACGCCGTGGTCCCCGGTTCGAGAGGAGCCGTAGGCGCCTTCGGAGCCACCGGCGAAAGAGCCGATACCGCCGACCCACTCAACGCCGCGCCGCCCGAATTGATCAGCACCATCGTGCCCTTAATCGAAACTCCGCTCGGGTCCACCGTCACGAAATTGCCGCCACACTTCAACGTCACACCCGCCGGACTCGTAATCTCGATCGCTCCGGTGCCGTCGATCTTGATTGTCCCCGTCGACTTAATGTGGGTGTTGCCGCCCGCCTGATATAGCGAGTCCGAGCCCACCTTCAACGTGTGGCCGCCCGTGATTTCCGTTGCCGACTTGCCTTTGATTTTCAGACTGTAATCGGCCCCTATCTCGGACGAGCTATTCACGCCGATCTTGGCGTCGTAATTGGTGTCGTAACCGATCTTGACGTCGCCCACCACCTTCTCATGGAAATCGTGTCCGATATTCGCTTTATAGTCGTTCTTGGTGCGAAAGTCGACGTCCTTCTCCCCGTGCAGGAAGATCATCTCCTCGCCCTTCTTGTCTTCAAACCGCAACTCGTTCAAGTTATCGCTGCCCGCCTGTGGCGAACTCCGCGTCTTGATGCCCGACATCGTCTTGTTGTCCGGCAGGAGATGAGGCGGCATGCAATCCGCGTTATAGACACAACCCACCACAATCGGCCGGTCCGGGTCGCCCTCTTCAAAGGCCACCACCACTTCCATGCCAATTCGCGGAATGAAGACGGTTCCGTAATTCTTCCCGGCCCACAATGTCGCCACGCGAACCCAACACGAACTGCTCCCGTCGTACTTTCCTTGCCGGTCCCAATGAAACTGCACTTTGATGCGGCCGTACTTATCGGTGAAGACCTCTTCTCCGCTCGGCCCCGCAACGACCGCCGTCTGCGTACCGTGAATCACTGGTTTCGGCGCCAATTGCAGCGGCCGATAGGGCAGAGCCGAAGGGATGCAACGGAAGCTAACCTCCTCGAAGTGCTCGTCTTCTCCATCGCCGCCCGACACATAGTCGCTGCCTTGGCTGAAGGTCAGATCCGCTTCCGTCACCACATACTCGCCGTCGTCGCTGAAGTGCCGCGCGAGTGTAAACTTGTGCCCCGCCGTTATGCCTCCGAAGTCCGTGCGCGCCTCAATCACCAGCCCCGGCAAGGCCTCCTGCTGCATCCGGATACCTACCGTCCGCGCGTTGTCATTGAAAATCTTCTGGATCTCGCTCGCCTGCTCTCCGCCACCCGGATTAATTCCGTCGTACCGCTGGGCGTAGGCGCCCGGGTAGTCGTAAATCTCCAACTTGTCGTTGGCGACGTTGAGCTTATGCACTACGCTGCCAATCTGCACCGTCTCCGTAATTGTCTCTTCCGTCTCCAGGTGCTTATGCGGCAACTCAAAGCAGTGATCCCAAAGCGTCACCTTGCCGCTGCGCAGCGACTGGACTTTTTCCCAATACAGGATCTGCTCTTCCGTCTCGACCGCCCCGCCCAACTCCTGATACCCCAACTCCTTCATGTGCGGCATATCGACGTGTGCTGAGGCGGCATTTGCCACCACCATCTTGTGCCCGCCGTCGGTGAACTTGAAGTAGTAGAAGATCCCTTCTTCTTCCATCAACCTCGAAGCGAACGCAAAATCCGTCTCCCGGTATTGCACACAATAGTCGCGCGGCTCGAACGTTCCTTGAGTCTCAAACGCAACGTCAAGCCCGGTCAGAACTTTCTTCAGAATGTCCGGCACCGTCATCTGCTGGAAGATCCGGCTCTGCTGTATCTTCGTCAGCAGCCACAACTTCGGGACAATTTCAAACCGGTAGGCCGTGTAGTCAAATCCCCGCGCCCCGCGGGCGCACCGGACTACAATTCCATTAAGATAGCGGACGCCTTCGTTGGACAACGCGATCGCCACCGTCATCGCCTTACCGATCAGCTTCGAAAAATCGACTTCCGTATCATTTCCCGTAAACGCTTCAATCTCGTACGAGAACAGCGACGACACCGCTTCCCGGCCCCGCACGGAGCGGATTAACAGGACATCCTCGCCCAGGGGGGTAGTCAAGACAAGGCGACGATTCTTCTGTGTTAATTGAGCCATACCAATTCTTCCGTTCTCACAAGTTAGCGCGCAAATCAGACATGAAATACATCAGGCAGGAGCCGCTGGGCGACCCCTGCCTGTCTTTTTACTACGTTAAGAGTAGAGGAAGGCGCCGTCGTCGCTAATCGTGACGTCGATCGCTTCTTTGTGTTCGCCCGCCGCCATCATCGCCAGAATCTGATTCGAGATGTCCGGCAGCAGCGAGTTCGTCAGAATGTTGTCCACGTTGCGTGCGCCACTTTCAACTTCGGTACAACGCGCGGCCACCGCTTCGAGCACCTTCTCGTCGTAACGCAACGCCATCGCGTGGTTCTCCTTGAGCCTCCGCTGAATCTTGCCCAGCTTCAGCCGGATAATTTGCTTCAGCGCCGCATCACGGACCGGGTAGTAAGGAATGATCACCATACGGCCAAGGAACGCTGGCTTGAACACTTTGTCCAACTCCGGCTTGATCGTCTTCACGATCCCCGCCGGCGTCGGCGCCGTCTCCATATCTGCCGTCAGCTTCATGATCTGATCGGTCGCCGCATTCGTTGTCAAGATGATGATCGTGTTCTTGAAATCGATCTCCCGGCCTTCGCCGTCTTCCATTTGCCCCTTATCGAACACCTGGAAGAATAGCTCCAACACGTCCGGATGCGCCTTCTCCACCTCATCGAGCAGCACCACCGAATACGGCCGCCGGCGCACGGCTTCCGTCAGCACGCCGCCCTCGCCGTAGCCTACGTATCCGGGAGGCGAACCTTTCAGCGTCGACACCGTATGCGCTTCCTGGAACTCGCTCATGTTGATCGTGATCATGTTCCGTTCGCCGCCATACAGCAGATCCGCCAACGTCAGCGCCGTCTCGGTCTTACCGACGCCCGACGGCCCCACCAGCATGAACACGCCAATCGGCTTGTTCGGATCTTCCATCTTCGCTTTGGTCACCTTAATCCGCTGCGCAATCGTATCCAGCGCATGGTCCTGACCAATCACCCGCTGCGTCAATTGCGCCGTCAGGTTGAGCGTGTTCTCAATCTCATCCTTAAGCATCTTGCCAACCGGGATGCCCGTCCACGAAGAGATGATCTCGCTCACGGCCTGGCCGTCCAAGCAGACGCCCATCAGCGGCATCTCGCCCTGCAGAGCCTTCAACTCGCCGTCCATCTTGGATAGCTCTTCGCGCATCGGCCCCAACTCCACCGCCGCGTTCGCCTCGTGCGCCTTGTCTTCGATCTGCCCGCGCAGTTCGCGCAGCTTCATCACCAGAACGGTTTCTTTCTCAAACCGCTCCTTCAACGCCGCCACGTCCACCTTCGATTTCGCCAACTCTTCCTCAATCGACGCCAACCGCTTGGCGTGATCGGTGCCCACGGCCTGCTCGCGCGTCAGCACCCGCTGCTGCACTTCGAGGTCATCGATCCGCCGCGTCATATCCTCAATCGCCGCCGGCGTCGAGTTCTGGCCCAGAGCCAGCTTCGCGCACGCGGTATCGAGCACGCTCACAGCCTTATCCGGCAACTGCCGCCCGGCCACATACCGGTGGGACAGCCGCACCGCAGCCTCCAACCCTTCATCGAGAATCCGCACTTGATGGTGCTTCTCGAGCATGCCGACGATGCCGCGCATCATTACCATGCAGACGTTCTCAGTCGGCTCTTCCACTTTCACAACCTGGAAGCGCCGCGCCAACGCCGGATCTTTTTCGAAGTACTTCTTGTACTCGCTCCACGTCGTCGCCGCCACCGTCCGCATCTCGCCGCGCGCCAGCGCCGGCTTCAGCAGGTTCGCCGCATCCCCTTGGCCCGCTTGGCCGCCCGCGCCAATCATCGTGTGCGCTTCGTCGATGAACAGGATGATCGGCTTCGGGCTCGACTTCACCTCTTCAATCAATCCCTTCAGCCGGTTCTCAAACTCGCCCTTGATCCCCGCGCCGGCCTGCAAGAGCGCCAAGTCCAGCGAGTGCAGCTCGACATTTTTCAGCGGCCCCGGAACATCACCCTGCGCAATCCGCAGCGCAAACCCTTCCACCACAGCCGTCTTGCCGACGCCCGGTTCGCCCGTCAGAATAGGGTTGTTCTGCCGCCGCCGAAGCAGGATGTCGATCACCTGCCGGATCTCGCCGTCCCGGCCGAGCACCGGGTCAATCTTGCCGTTCCGCGCCTTCTCTGTCAGATTCTCGGTATAGGCATCCAGGTTCGGCTGCTTCCCGCTGCCGGCCTTCAACGGACCACCAGCGCCCCCGCCACTCGAAGGCCCGGCTGCCGCCAACGGCGCCACGGACTCGTTGGACGCATCCGCAATCGCCGAAAATTCCTTCTTCAACCCATCGGCGTTGATCTTCTGCAGCTCTTTCGAAATGTCCCGCACCATCCGTGCGAGTTCTTCGTTGCTGAGCAGCGCCAGCAGCGAAAGCCCGGTCCGGATCTGCCCGTCGCCGAACTCAATCGAACCAATCGTCCACGCTTCGGTGAACATCTTCAGCAGCGATGGCGAAATCGCCGGAGTCCGGGCGTTGCCCGTCTTCAAACGGTCCAGGCTCCGGTCGAGCTCCTGCGTCAGGCGCGAAGCGTCCACGCCGAAATGCCGCATGATGTGCGCGGCATCGCTGTCCGTCGCATCCAGCAGCTTCCGCAGAAAATGCTCGATCTCGATGTCGTAGTGCGTCCGCGACAGCGCCAAGCCGGCGGCGCCTTCAAGCGCGGCGCGGGTCGTCTGGTTCAGTTTGCCAATCAGGCTCTTTAGATTTACGCTCATGTGCTCACCTAGAAACGAAGTATTGCATCAGCCGCATCGGCATCGCGCGGCACCGTCTTGACCCACGAGGTCCATCCAAGCTGGATGTTCTCGAGAGTAAACTCTTCTTCCTCGCGTACCGCGGGCGGCCGGGGACCAATATGGCACTCCGGAACCTCGTCCTTCGCAAGAATTAGCTTCACTTCAAAATCAATCGTCGGACCGCCAAACAGCCGGGCCAGCGCCTTTAACGGCTCGTGCCCGGCGCCATCTGGCAGAAAACCACAGTACTGCGCAAGCGGCAAGGGGCCCAGCACAATTCGCACCGCTGATTGCTGGTCGTACACCTCATCCCCCACCACCGCCCCAAATCCCAACTGCTCGGATATCGTCGCATCCTCGGCATCGAGACAACATTGGGTCTCTTCAATCAGCGGATACCATCCGCCAATAAACTGCTCCACCTCGCAAGGAACATTGAAGTAGTCCGCCACCAGATTCCGCAGCGCCGATGCCGATCGTGCGCTCTGGCTCAACAACCCCGTGTAAAAAATTAGCGAGTCGTCCGTCAACGGCTGCCGGTTTTGCAGACCCGGCGTCCCTAGCCCAATCAGGTCGAGCAGGTGATGCGAAAAGCGATCCCGGTCTCCTCGCTCATACGCAATCGGAAACCGGTACTTCTCCCACGCCTGATAGAACAGGGAGATCATGCGGTGGTTGAAAATGTCGAGGAACGAAACCGCCGACAGGTCCCTCGCCCGCAGCCGCTCCCGCATCAACTCGGTGTAGTAAAGCGGCAGCACGCCCTGGGGCCCGGTCAGCCCCATGAAGTTCACCTTCACCCGTGTTGGCTGTCCCTCAACGAACTCGATCCCTTCAATCGGGCTGGCCGGGAACCCCATCTCCTGGTTCACTTCAAACCGCGCCACTTCCGTTCCCGGCACGCTGAACCGCCCCACCGGCGCGCGGTTCGGCGATAGCCGCTCGAGTAAACGCACCGCTTGAAAGAACTCGAAATCGTAGCCCCGATCCGCCAACCGCTGCTGCAGCAGCGCCATGCCCGGACGATACGCCGGCGGCGCTTCCATAGGCGGCGGCGTCACAGCAGGATCTGGTGGCCGGTTCTCGGAGGCCATGCGCCCAATACCTCCTTCCGCTGCTTCGTCCGCACCGTCAACTGGCTGAAGCTGTTCATCGTCACGTAGAGCGCCAGAAACCGGTCCATCATACTCGCGAACAGATAGGCGCCCGCGCCGACAAACTGCTCTTCATCCAACTCGACATCGATCTTCAATCCGCGCGCAAACGAAATCCCATTCTCTGACACCAGCCGCGCAAAATGCCGCTGGCTCGTTATCGACGAGATCCCTAGAATCTGTTTCTGGAGCGCCGGCGAGTTCTCAAAATCGTAGAGCCGCAGAATTTCCTGGAAGCTCTCCTTGCCCTCCTCGACCAGCGACAGATAGTTCAACGACAAATGCGAAATCAGGCGCCACAACGCCCCTTTACCCACCGGCGGCCGCACGGGTGACGTCATCTTCCGCAGCACCGTCACCTTCCGGATCGGCGCCAGCCCCTGCGGCTCCAGGTCGCCCATCTCATTGCCAATCGGCATCCGCGACGGCAGATCCCGGTTCGAACAAATCGTTCGTATAGTAATCGCGTCAAAGTCCGGCCGCATCGGACGTCCCGAAAGATCCACCAGCGAAAGCGACATCTCCGTCCCGTCGTCGTTCCGCCGCGTACTCTGCCGCCTCACCGCCTGCCAGAACGTCTGTTTCTGTTCCCGCATCGCACCGTGGCGATACGAGTAGAACGGTTCAAAGTACGTGATGTCCCCCGTCGAAGGGTTGGAACTTAAGACCTCTTCAATTGAAAAGATCTCCATCGCCAAGGGCCGCCGCACGTCCGGCACAATGTTATATTCCGTCTTGTTGTGCGACAGCAGAATCGGCTCCGCGGTCTGCTTGAACAGGTTGATGATGGGTGTGCAATTCAGCTTCAACGTCGTCGGCCCGACGCCCACCTCAAGCTGCTGCATGCGGTCCGGACGCTCGAACCGGCTCACCAGAACTACAATCTCAAAGCCCGCCTTGAACCCCGAACCGATCAACGCTTCCAGCCCCGACAACTCCACGAAGAAGAATTTCTCCGGGAAGTGGAAAAACTCCTGAATCAGCCGGTAGCCTTCAAAGCTCCGCCGCGGATACGGAATCAGCGCCTCTTTTTCATCAAACCCAACCGGTCGCAAACAGCTCGCCGGCAGCGCAATCGGCGCCTTGCGCGAATTCGGCGTCAGATCTCGCAGTAAGATCTGCATCGTGTTGTTGCACAACAATTCGTACAGCGAATGGACCATCGACGCTTCGCCGTTCAGAAAGAATCGCAGCGAGCGCAGATTCAGCTTGTCCACCTGCACCCCTGGCGCAAACCGGATCTCCGTGCGCAGCGCCGCCGTCGCTCCGCTCGCCTTCGGCGACGGACTCAGCCGGTCCGGGCTCTTCCACGCCGTCCCCCCCAGCATCAGGGGCCACATCGTCACGTCGAAACAGGTACGGAATCGCAGCGGCAAGCCGTCAATCGGCCGCGAACTCAGCACCGCGCCCCGCGGCACCGGGAAGCCCGTAATCAGCGCCGCGTTCTCCGGGTCCGAAGAAAGTTCTGCCACCGACATCGAAGGAATCGGCCGCACAAAATGGGGGTAGATCACCCCCAGCAGTGCCTCGGTGATCTCCGGAAACTCATCGTCGATTTTGAGATGGACTCGTCCAGCCAGGAACGCGAACGCCTCAATCATCCGTTCCACGTGCGGGTCTTCGCACTGTGTCGGCTCGAGCATCAGCCGGCTGGCAACTTTGGGGTACTTATCGGCGAACTCCGCGCCCATCTGGCGCAGAAAGGTCAGTTCGCGCTCATAGTAGTGCAGCAGTTCGTCACGCACCGCCCTCTCCCTTCACGATGTACGCCTGACTGGTCAAATCAAGCATCGTATCGAACGTGACGCGCTCGGGCGCCGGATCCATCTCCAGCATCCCATCAATCCGGAATCGCAACTGCTTGGAGCCCGGCTCCACCGGCTCCATAAAAACTTTGGGGTTGATCAACCGCGGTTCGAACATTGCCACGGTCGCCTCCAGCATCCACGTCAACCGGTTCTGATCGCGGGGCGAATGCATCGAAAAATTCGTCAGGTCGGGCAGGCCATAGTTGAACAGCGACCGCGTCAGTTCCGACTTCGCATCCACCGATTCTTCTTTTATCCGCCGCGAGTTCAGCAACCACTCCAAATCCCGCTTCACCGCCGCCTTCAATACCCGGATCGACTGCGCCCGCGACATCCGCGCCTCCGCCGTCGGGTTCTTCGGCTCACGGTCAATCAACCGGTCCAGGACGGAAAGCGTTACGTTCTGATCGAAATCACCTTTGGCCATCGCGGTTTACCGGCTGACGCTCAAAGCTTGGCCCGGATCCAACCGGCACAGTTTTGCAAACAGCGCCTTCGCGGCCGGACTCTCCCGATCTTGCCGCACCTGACACCGGTACAACAGCAGCAGCGGATGCGCCACCGACTCCACCGGCTCCCACTCATCCAGATGCCGCGATTCAATCTCGGCCGCCAATTGTTCGAGAATCGACTGCGCGATCACTTCGTTGCCAGTCTCCATGCAAATCGAGGCCAGCTGGGTCTTGCGCAGGAATCGCGCCCGCCCGCTCCGCTCCATGGCCGCCTCCCGCGACAGGAGATCAATCGCCTCCCGCGCCCGGCCGCCTCGCGCCGCCTGCCGCGCCAACTCCCAAGTATCTGGAGGCAACGGCTCCCCAACCTCGCCTTCCGCGCGCTCCCCTTCCGCCGGCGGTGGAGCGTATGACGTTTCGCCTGACTCCGAGGGCGCCGCGCCCGTCAGCACCTCCGCCTTCAACCAAGTCGCGGTTTCCGCGTTCGCCGTCGGCGTATCGTCCATCATAGTCATCTCAAGCAGGCTCGGATAGTCTGTCAACAGGCCCCGCAATCCTGATTTGATGCCCGCCTGCAGACCGGCGTAGTAATATCCCAACTGCGAACACGCTTGCGCCGCATACCGATGCACATCCATCCAGCCTCGTCCGCATGGCAGCGCAATCGCCGCTTCGGCTGTATCCAGAACTCCTTGCCAGTTGTAGTCGAGCGAGTGCTGCTTCAACTGCTGCCGAATCTCGGTCGGCGGTGGCTCCAACAGCCGCGCGTCCAGGGTATCTCCGCCCGCCCGCAACTCACCGTGCCGGAACCCCATCAGCATCAGATATGGCGCGGGTGAGTACGCATCTTCTGTACGCATGAACTTCGCGGCGGAAACCACTCGCTGAATGGCGTCGTCCCGGTCTACCGGCTGGGCCGCCAGCGGACCACCCTTCTTCGCGGCCCGCGCGACGGGCGCCGCCGAAGTCGTCTCTTCGTAGGAGACAACTTCCTCTTCTACCGTCTCCTCAACAGAACCGCCATCCACCGGCTCATCCGGCTCTTTCTCGCGCTTCCGGTTCAGGAGGATGTTGACAGTCTGCCGGACTTTCTCGAGCGCCCCGCGCAGGCTGGTCCAGCCCGGCGCCATATCGCTGAACTTCTCTTCACAGACAATCTGCAGGGCTTCGAGCGATTCGAGACACCCGTCCATGTTCTCGATCAGAATTACGTACCAGGCCTTTGGCGTCGCATTAAACTCTTTGTCAAAGTCGTCCGCGCTGATCTTGCCTTCGCGTACCTTTTCAAGAAACGGTTCCAGCTTCGTGCTGTCGTTCTCGGCGTCGGCCTTATAGCCGACCTTGCGCGACTCCTGGTATTTAATGTCACTGTATCCCACCGTAGTTTTCACGATCGGGATCATGTGAATCTGCAGATTGAAATTCCCCAGCCACTGCAGCGGCGTCGCACGGAACTCGGCGTCCCCGTCCTCAAGCTCCGGGTAAATGGTATCCCAGAAGTTCTCCACTAGACCTTTAAGCAGGTCCAGCGACTTCCTTAGCTCGCCGAAGCCTTCTTTGCGGAGATGAGCCTCCGCTAGCCAAGCGGCCAACTGAAGGTCCTTGCTCTTGGTGGCCAAGGACTCCCCGGCCAGCTTGATGACCGTGTTCCAATCGGCAACCTTTCGTTCGCGCTGCCACTCGCCTACGGGACCTTCGTCGTCTTCCCGCCGAGCCTCTTTGATCTTGTCGTATACAGGAGCGTAATAAAGATACTCTCCGCTCGGATTGTCCCCGGGTATCGGATTGAGCAGGTCTTCGCGGAGAGGCATCGTTTATTCTTCGACAGCTTCCGGGCTCTGCTCTTCAAGCTGGTCAAACACCAGCTTGCGCAGTTCGAGGATCGGCAACTCCTCCCCGTCCACCAGAAGCATCTTCTGCCCAATGGGGCAGACTTCTCCTTTCTCGTTCTCGTACCACTCGCTCACGCGGCCAAGTTTGACGTTGTCATCTTCGTCCGTGCTTGCGTCCCACGTTAGCACTGGCAAAAGTACTTCGCCGAGCTCCATCGCCTTAAACGAAGGGCCCGTGCGAACGATCGCCGGAATCCAGATCAAGTCCCGCACACGCTTCGGCGGCATCGCCTCGATCTCTTCAATATGCTTGAACGGAATCCAGATGTAGGCTCCCGCGGCATAGCATTCGAGGCGCGGACCAATCCGCGGATCGGCATCCACCACCGTCGTGAATTTTTTCCCGTTCATCGTTCCCGTCAAAGGAGCGTCTGCGCCGTCGCCGGCATGCGTCGGATAGTCACCCTTCGCAAACGTCTCTTTCCGGGTCTTCTCGGCGTGCAAAGCGGACAAGTACAAAACCGTACCCAGCTTAGCATCGCCGCTTGCATCCGCCAGTACTTGCAGCTGCTTCTGCGCACGATCGTATTCGCCCGCGAAAGTCAGCAGTTCAAATAGAAACGTTCGGCGCCGAACGTCGGACGGGTTGTCCCGTACTTCGACGTTCAGCGCCTGAATCGCTTCCTTCAGCTTTCCTGCCTGATAAAGATCCTTGGCTGTCATTGTTTAGAAGGCTATGCCGCGGAAGGGCAGGGGAACGCCTAGGCGCCCTTGTTGTTAACCAGGCTCCACTTGGAGGCAACCTTACCGGCAGGCTTGCCCGTCTTGTGGTCGGTCTGCGTGTACTCCCACTCGATCTCGCCATAGTTGAACGAAACCTCTTCGAGCGGCAGTGGATCGCCGCCCTTGGAAGAACCACCCGGGCGGATGCTGGAGATGATGTTGTCGTTCATCGTCACCTTGTAGTAAAGCTGCTTGTCACCCGTTGCCCGGCAGAGCTCGAGCTCGATCTTCTTGATGTGCGAGCCGTTGCAGCAGAACAGGTTCAGCTTCGGGGTCGTCTTGTCCAGGTTCTTAACAATCGACAAATCCTGGTGGTCGCAGCGGCCACCGGTAGCCGCGCCCGTGGTCGAGCGCTGGCCGCCCACCGCTTGCGTGATCCCCATGCTAAAGCTGTGTAGCTCGATCCACTCTTTATGCTTATCGTCTTGCGACTCGCCGGGGATCCCTTCAATCTTCAAAAAGCAATCAAATGCCATTGTCTTATCTCCTGAGTAACTCGTTCTAGAAACTTTTGTTAGTGGTGAGCGAGAGATCTCGGTTATCCCGCCGGAAGGTCTTCGCTAAGTCAGCTTTTTGTAAGCCGGTTCACTAAATAACGCGGGGGCCGAAGCGAAAAGCCATCAACCCCCGCGAGAAATTAGCCCTTGGCCGGAGGCGGCAGGTCGGCCACCAGACGCAACGAAACACTCAGTTCGTCTAGCTGGAAGTGCGGCTTCAGGAACGACACCGCACGGTACGCCCCGGGCTTGCCCGGGATCTCGGAGACATCAATGCGAGCTTCCCTTAACGGGAACTTCGCCTTCATCTCCGCCGAAGCGTCGTCGTCCAGCAGCACGTACTGCGAGATCCATTGATTCAGGAAGCTCTCGCAGGAAGAGCGCGACATAAAGCTGCCGATCTTGTCCCGCATCATCGCCTTAAGGTAGTGAGCGAAACGGCTGACCGCCAGAATGTAAGGCAACTGCGCCGACAAACGGGCATTGGCATTCGCCGCGTCTTTGTCATACAGCTTCGGCTTCTGCGCCGACTGTACGCTGAAAAACGCCGCGTAGTCCGTGCCTTTGCAGTGCACCAGCGGAATAAAGCCCAAGTCGGCGAGTTCTTTCTCGCGCCGGTCCGTAATGGGCACTTCCGTCGGGCACTTCATCGCCACATCGCCGTCATCGGTGCGGAAGTTGTGCACGGCCAGGCCGTCCACCAACCCGCCGCCTTCCACGCCGCGAATCGCCGCGCACCAATGATGCTTGGCAAAGCTGTTCGTCAGCCGAGCTCCCAAAGCAAAGGCGGCGTTCGACCACAGATATTTGCTGTGCTCGGTGCCGTCGACACCTTCCTGGTAATTGAACGCTTCCACCGGCTTAGTGTCCGGACCATAGGGCAGCCGGCCCAGAATGCGCGGCAAGCACATTCCAACGTAGCGGGAATCTTCCGTCGCCCGGAAACTTTTCCACTTGGCGTACTCCGTCGTGTCGAAGATCTTGCCCAGATCGCGCGGTTGGTCGAGGCTCGTGTAGCTCTCGAGGTTAAACAGATCGTTCGAGGCAGCCGTCAGGAACGGCGCATGAGCCGCCGCTGCCACGTTGCTCACCCGTTCTAGAAGTTCGATGTCTTCCGGGTGCTTGCCGAACTCGTAGTCGCCCACGAGAGCCGCAAACGGAGCGCCGCCAAAAATGCCGAACTCTTCTTCGTAAACCTTCTTGAACATCGCGCTCTGGTCGAACTCAGGGGCGCGTTGCAAGTCGCGAAGCAGCTCTTTCTTCGATACGTTGAGGACTTTAATCTTCAACATATCGTTCGTTTCGCTCTGGTCCATCATGTACTTCAACCCGCGCCAGGAGCCTTCCAGCTTCTGGAACGACGGGTGATGCATGACTTCGTTCAACTGAATCGAGATCAAGTGATCGATCTGCGCAATCCGGGCGTTGATCATCGCCTCGGTATCCCGCGAAACCGTCATCTGTCCCTGCAGCACCTGCTGCACGAACTCCTTAATCAACGATTTCCCACGCTCTTTCGACGCCGGATCCGTTCCGACCTTGCCCTGCTCTACGATTTGGTCGAGCAATCCGAGTTCGAGCGTCTGTTCCTGCGCCGCCGCTTGCGTCTTCTGTGCGTCGCTCATTACTCTCCGCCTCCCGTACCGAATTCGGCCTTGAGCTTATCCATCTTGCCGGCGTCTTTCAACGTCTCCATCAGGGTCTCTTCCAACTTATCGTTGGTCTGGAGGGTGCCCCGCAGGTCCGAAAGCCGCGTCCGCAGGTCGAGAAGCTCCTTCAAGGGCTTCACCTGCTTGGCCACGTTCTCCGGATTGAAGTCGTCCATGCTTGCGAACTTCAAGTCGACCTTGAGCTGGCCCGCATCGGAATCTTCGCTCAGCTTGTTCTCGACCGAGAAGGCGAGGTGGGGTTTCATACCCTCCAAAACCTGGTCGAAGTTGTCGGGATTCACCTCGACAAACTTCCGGTCGCGCAGTCGGGGCAGGGGTTCAACGGGCTGGCCGGTGAAATCTCCCAAAACGCCCATTACGAACGGCAGCTCTTTGAGTTCAATCGCGTCACCAATTTCGACGTCATAGGTGATCTGCACTCGCGGCGGCCGAACACGATCTAATTTGTGTTGCGTGCTCTCTCTTGCCATAAGGTCCTCGTAGTTCTCCTGAGGCGATGCTCGGTAAAATTTCTGAAACAAACCGGAAATGGGCGCGTAGACACAGGGCACCCGAATTCACTCGCTGTAGTGATCCAAGTGGAGTATATCCGTGCACCTGGGACCAGTCAAGTGAATTAAGGCAACTATCCTGCCCAGCTCAGAGTCTTTCCCAAATTACCTCGTAGGGAACGCGGATTTAGTGCCATTTTCCGATCAAAAATCGCAAAATTATTCCAACCCGCGTCCATTTCCTAGTGCGGACCATCGCGGATTCGTTTCGGCCAATCTCCGCCAGCGTAGAATGAAAGCATGATCGATGGACTTACTATCGCCGGGCGCACTTTTCGATCCCGCTTGCTCGTGGGAACCGGCAAGTACCGGACGCACAAGGAAATGGCTGCTTGCCACGAAGCCTCCGGGGCCGAGGTCGTCACCGTCGCAGTCCGCCGCGTCAACCTTACCGACCGCACGCAGGAGTCCCTCCTCGACTACATCCCTCGCGACAAGTACTTCCTCCTGCCCAACACGGCCGCCTGCTATACCGCTGACGACGCCATCCGCGCCGCCCGGCTGGGCCGTGAGGTCGGCCTCTCCCACTGGGTCAAACTCGAAGTCATCGGCGACCCGGAGACGCTTTTCCCCGACAACGAAGGGCTCCTTGAAGCCACCCGTGTCCTGGCCAAGGAAGGCTTCGTCGTCCTGCCTTATACGACCGACGATCTCATCAACGCCCGCAAACTCATCGACGCCGGCGCCGCCGCCGTCATGCCCCTCGCTGCCCCGATCGGTTCCGGCCTCGGCATTCAGAATCTGACGAACCTCCGCATTCTCCGTGAGAAAATCACGACCGTCCCTCTCATCGTAGACGCCGGGGTGGGCACAGCAAGTGATGCGGCGATCGCAATGGAACTCGGCTACGACGGAATTCTGATGAATACAGCCATCGCCGAGGCCACCGACGCCCCGCGCATGGCGGCCGCCATGAATCACGCGGTCCTCGCCGGACGCCTCTCGTTCCAGGCGGGCCGGATGCCCCGCCGCCTCTACGCCAGCGCCTCCAGCCCGCTCTCCGGCATTAGCCAATAGTAGGCCTATGCCCCAGCGCCCCGCGTCCGCTCCCCAATCTCACTCAACAGTTCCCGTACCATATGCAGCGCCGTCCATTGGCACGCCCCCGGACTCGCCCACGCGCTCACCCATCGCCTCCGCATCTCCGGCGGCACCGGCCGCCCATACACCCAGTCCGACAACGCCCCAGCCTGCCCACTTGACCTGAACATCCACTCTCCTACGCCCCATTCCGCCGCCGCGCGCGCCAAAGCCGACTGCTCGGCCAGCTCCCAATGCGCCTCCCCGCCCCGGCCTTCCGCCACGATCCACGTCGACAACCGGTCACAAACAGCCGTCAATAGCGCTTTCTGCTCTCGCTCCGGCCGCTCCCGCCATCCCGCCGCAAAAATTTGCCCCAGTAGCACCGGGTGGGCCGCCGCCAATCGAACCCATGCCTCTGGATCCTCCCCCTGCAAGGAAGCAGCCCGAATCATCGCGTCCGCTTCTTCCCCGCTCGCCCACCAGTTCACAAAGAATTCCTGCATCAGCTCCGCCGTCGCTGATTCCGTCACACCAGATAATCCGTCCGGCCCTTCAGGAGCCAGCCAAGCCGCCAGCGTCGCCTCCGGCTCCGCCTTTACCCGCCGAGCCACCGCACGCTGCACCAAGCCCTCAAACACCGGTGCCCGGCACCATCGCAGCCAACCCGCCGTGCACTCCCAACCCTCCGTTGCCAGCACCATCTCTGCGATGTCTGCCGTTGACCGGAACGCGGACCCTAAGCAATAGCCCGCCCGTTCCACCGACGCTCCAATAATTCGCTGCGCCCCCGCCACACCCTCCACCCACCAGACCCTCTCCTCGCCGCGGCTGATCCGGTAGCAGGTCGGTTCCGCCTCATCCGCCTGCCAAAGCCACGCCCGGTCGTCAGCCGTCAATTCGATTGGATACGCCATCGACAACTGCACTGTACCCGCCCCAATCAACGAGAACCGGGCCAGTGGATCCACCGGACGCACCGGCGTTAGTACAATTACGGGCCGTTGCATCGCTGGCACGGCCAAGCCCATTGGCAAACTGCTCCATTCCGGCTCACTCGCCGCAGCCATCGGCCGCACCGCCCCCGCCACTCGCGCCGGCGCCGCCTGCACACTACTCATCGGCAGTTGCCACGAGACATGCTCCACCGTCTTCCGACGCACCTGCTCACTAAACGCCGCCTCCAGGGTGTCCATATGCTTCGCCCACCAATCCGGAGCCTTCTCGCCCGGAGCAATCCCCAACTGGCGGCAACACGCCTCCAACTCCCGCCGTACCCGCGGCGCTAAAGGCACATTCCGCCCCAACATCTCCGCCAGTTGGATCGCATACACCACGCCCCCCGCCGTCAAGGATGTGATCATGGCCGATGGTAGCGGCAGGTCTTCCAACCGCGCTAGCCACGTCCACGGAAACTGCACCCGTTGCCGGGCCAATCCAGTCGCGGTCAAGGCGCCGGCGAGCGTGTCGGCCAACCCGCTGCTCCATCCTCTCGTTGCCGCAAATGACGGCGCACCTAGAGCAAGTTCGATTCCACTACCTGGCAGGGCGATCAGGGGGAGTTCCATCAGCTTTTCAGACCTCACCTAGGTAATCGGCCGAGGGTCCTCTAAGGTTTAGGGCTAGGTAAAAAAACTACGGCCCACCCTTCCCGAAGGAGGGCGGGCCGTAGAGGTTAGTCGGCCTGCTCAGAACTAGAAGTTATACTTCAAGCCAAATTGCAAGTTCCGCATGTTCGTCCGGGTGCCTGTGATGACGCCGAAGTTGTTCTGCGCCGTCGGTGCCAGCGATCCCGCCGCAAACGTGGCCGAAGCCAGGTTCGTGTTCGGGTTGCCCCACACCGGATGGTTCATGATATTAAATCCCTCAAACCGGAACTGCAGAACATGCTTTTCGCTGAACGGCATCGTGAAATTCTTGAACGTAGAGAAATCCCACGCCACAATTCCCGGGCTGTCCATCGTGTTCCGGCCCACATTGCCAAAGGTCCCATCCACGGGACGCGTAAACGCCCGCCAATCGAACCACTGCGAGGGCGTCCCATTCTCCAGTTCAGCGTTCACCCCAGTCGAGTTCGGCCGGTCAAACTGACCACCCGTATTCGAAGGGTCTCCACCGACAGAGATCGTCATCGGGAAGCCTGACTGGATCGTCACGATCGAGCCCATCTGCCACCCGCCCAAAACGGCATTCGCAAATCCGTTCTCGATCGCAAATCGCCGGCCTTTCCCGAAAGGAAGGTCCCACGATATCGACGTCGTAAACCGCTGCCGCGTGTCAAACGACGAACGAGCATACTCGCAGGCCCGGCAGTAGCTGTTCTGCGGGAATAGCGTGTCGCCACCCTGATTCCGGATCGCCGTCGCCGTGTCCAACGACTTGGCATAGGTGTAAGCCGAAAGGAAGGTCAGACCGGAAGAGTACCGCTTGGTAACCTTCACGCCCAGCGAGTTGTAATTGCCCGTGCCACCGTTGTCGACCAGCTGGATCCGCCCGAAGTTCGGGAACGGAGACCGCTGCGCCAGCGTCAAGCCTGACGTCCGCGGAGCCGGCAGCGCCTCGTTCACAGCGCGCAACGCTTCCAGCTTCCGGCTGATGCTGCCCAGGTAACTAACTTCGAACAGGATCTGGCCCGGCAACTCGCGCTGCACATTAAACAGATACTGCGCCGTGTACGGCGTCCGCCGGTTGTACGGATTCGCAAACGCATACGGCCTCGGCACCTGCGCAATCCCACCCGCGGCCGCAGCCAGGGCATTGTTCCACGTCAGGTTTGGCGTCACGGTATTCGCATTGAACCGCAAACGTCCAGCCAGGTTCCGGGCCATGTCGAAACGCGGATTCCCGGTGTCCTGGTTATAGAACATGCCGGTGCCCGCGCGGATCACCCACTTCGAACTCGGGTTCCAGCTCAAACCAATGCGAGGCGCCCAGTCGTTGTTGTCGCGAGCCACCAGCCGGTTGCCCAGCGAGCCGTCGCGCTTCACTTCAATATCAGGCCACCGCAGGTTGATTCCCTCATACGGATCCCCTCCCGTGCCCTGCCGCATGAAGAACGGATACTCAGCCCGATTCGCGACGTTCGCATTCCGGAAGTCCGTGGGATGCACGTCGTTCCGCACGATCGCGTTGAATAACGTGCCCGTCTGGTCTTCCCAAGGCGGATTGTTCTCATAACGGATGCCCCAGTTCAGCGTGAACTTCGAAGTAATCTTCCACGTGTCGTCGAAGTACAACGCAAAGTTCACTGCCTGGAACCGCGCTCGCGCAATCGATACCGCCGCTTCGGCCTGATTCGTCTGGCCCAGCAGGAAGTCGGCAAAACCGTCACCAGTACCCGATACGCCCGGGTTGTTCGTCGCGTTCGGGATGAACAGGAACTCGCCACGAGCGAACTGATTGCCCACCTGGAAGTAGTTATCCCAACGCACCTCGCCACCCATCCGGAGCGTGTGTTTACCCCGGATAATCGACAAGTTGTTGTTCAACTGAATCACGCGATTGTTGTTCTCGTAAGGCCCTTCCGAACCATTGCCGAAGCCGGAATAAACGCCGCCGAAACCGATGGCGGGAATGCCCCACTGTACGCCCGGTCCCGCGTTCAACCCCGGAATGCCGAGTTCGCTCACCACATCCCGGCCGAATGCCAACTCTGGACCCGTCGTGTTGTAGAACCGGCTCAAGCCAAAGCGCGCTTCGTTCACCACCGTGGGCGAAAGCACCCGCGTATTCGAAACCATGTACTGATCGAAGTTCGTAATGATCTTATCGCCGTTCAGCCGCAGTTGCTGGGTCAACTGGTTCTCGTCGCCCCAGCTATACCGGCCAAACCACGTCGATCTCGAAGACTCGTTGTAGTCGCCGCGGACGGTCATCTGGTCGCGGTCAATCGGCCGGCCTAATGCCTGCACCCGGTTGTTCCGCAAACCCGCCCCCGCCACGTTCGGCGAAGGATAGAACTCCAGCAGCTTCACCGAGGTCGGATGGAACCGTCCTGACGGAATTGCGTTGTTCGGGAACGGCATGGCCCGCACCACGCCATCGGCGCCTGGAGCCCGCGTCAGCGGGTCGAACACCGGGTTCACGCCCGCAAAGTTCCCCGCTCGCATCGCATCGGTCGGCAGGTTGTAGACACCCTGCTGCGCGCGCCGCTGCCGAAACCATTCGTAGTTCGCCATGAAGAACAGCTTGTTCTTCCCGTTGAACAATTTCGGTATGACCACCGGACCCGTCAACGTGAATCCGAACTGGTTCCACTTAAACGGATCTTTTGGCGGCCGGGCGGCTGTAAATGCATAGTTCTTCGCGTCGAACTTCTCGTTCCGCAGGAATTCGAAGAGGGTCGCGTGGTACTCATTGCCGCCGCCCTTCGTCAATACGTTGATCTGCGATGCCGCCCGGCCATACTCGGCCGGATACACGCCGCTCTGTACCTTGAACTCCTGAATTGCGTCGATCGACGGCTGGGAGATGTACGTGTTGAAGTTGGGGTCGGTGTTCTCAATCCCGTCCAGAGTGAAGCGGTTAAACTGCGCCCGCTGCCCGCCAATCGAGATGCTCTGATCGGCGCGGATGCCGCCCTGCCGTGCACCGGCTTGGCCGGCCGAAGGGAAGCCGTAGCTCACGTTCGGCGCCAGCGAAACCAGTTGCAGATAGTTCCGGCCGTTCAGCGGCATTTCTACAATGCGTTTGTTGTCGATCACCGTGCCGAGGGTGGCGTTCTCCGTCTGCAGCGATAATGCTGAGGCGGCAACTTCAATCGTCTCGGTAACGTTACCGATCTGCAGGTCAATGTCTTCGCGACGGCTCTGCTGCACTTGGATTTCGAGTGCCGTCCGCGTCGCGGCCTTAAAGCCGGCTTTCTCCACCTTCATCGTGTAGCTACCGGGCTGCAACGACGGAAAGGCGTAGGTTCCTGATTGGCCCGTGACCGTGTCGCGAGTCGCGCCAGTAGCGCTGTTAACAAGTGATACCTTCGCCCCGGCCACTGTGGCGCCGGAAGTGTCACGGACTTCACCGGACAAATCACCAAAAGTCTGGCCGAAAACGCTCAGGCCCAGACTGAAAAACAAACACAACAATGCAACGTACTTGGTTCGCATAGGAAGATCCCCCTGTAATCGGACTGCAAACCACATTACAGAACGATTTCGCCGAGCGCAACCCCCCGCCAGAAATACAGTAGGCCCGCACCCGATTCCTCGAGCGCGGGCCAACAGCCTTTATTAATAATACTTTACAGACCCTTCTGCGCCAGGAACAGGCAAAGGTCAACCACCCGGTTCGAGTAACCCCACTCGTTGTCGTACCAGGAAACCACCTTCACCAAATTCCCTCCAATCACCTTCGTCAACTGCGAATCGATGATCGAGCTATGCGGATTCTGCAGCATATCGCTCGAAACCACTGGGTCCGTCGTGTACGCCAGAATCCCCTTCATCGAACCTTCCGACGCCGCTTTCAGCGCCTGGTTCACTTCTTCCGTCGTCGTGCTTTTGGCCGTCGTACACACCAGGTCCGTCACCGAAACGTTGGGCGTCGGCACCCGCATCGCATACCCGTCCAGCTTGCCCTTCAACTCCGGCAGCACCAGACCGATCGCCTTCGCCGCGCCCGTCGACGTCGGAATCATATTGATCGCCGCCGCCCGCGCCCGCCGAAGATCCTTATGCGGAGCGTCCAGAATGTTCTGGTCGTTTGTGTAGCTGTGGATCGTCGTCATCGACCCCTTTTCCACAACAAACGTATCATGCAGCACCTTCACGAATGGTCCCAGACAGTTCGTCGTGCACGAAGCATTCGAGATGATGTTGTGCTTCGCCGCATCGTACATGTGGTTATTCACGCCCAGCACCATCGTCAGGTCCTCGTTGCTCGCCGGGGCGGAAATGACAACCTTCTTCACGGAACCCTTCCGATGCTTCGCCGCATCGGCGCCATCGGTAAACCGGCCCGTCGACTCAATCACGATCTCCGCGCCCGTCGACGTCCAATCGATCTCGGCCGGGTCCCGCACGGCGAACACCTTAATCTTCCGGTCGCCGAAATGGATCGTATCGCCTTCCGCCCGCACGTCCATCGGCAGTTGCCCAAGAATCGAATCGTACTTTAGCAGGTGGGCCAACGTCTTCGTATCGGTCAGGTCGTTCGTCGCGACGAACTCAATCTCGGGATTTGTGAGGGCGGCGCGCAGTACATTCCTGCCAATCCGGCCGAAGCCGTTGATGCCAACTTTAATTGCCATGTTCTTTCATTTCTCCTGAAGTGGGTAGTGTCCTCTTCAGTGTATCCCAGGGCCCTGCCAGACCGCTTAGTTCGCAGGCTTCGGCCGCGGTGTCGCATCCCCCTCTTTCGTCATCCCCATCACCCATTTCGCCGCCTCTACCCACATCTTCTGCACCTGCGGATCCTCCCACGCCTGCGTCGTATGCCCCAACGTCGACACGAACACCCGCCCAGCCCCGTAGTTCCGCACCCATGTAACCGCAAAATCCCCGTCCGTTCGATGCACGTCCTGCTTCTTCAGGTCCACCCCCGCCGTGTCCAACCGCATTAGCACCCGCACCCGGTCCCGAGAATAGCTCTTCAACTGGTAGATCTCATCAAACAGGAAGAAATCCTTTGGAAAGTGCGCTGTTGCCGGATGACCCGGATCTTCCGTCACCAATTTCGCGCGAAACTGATTCCACGGGTGCAGATCGAAATACCCGCCCACCAGCTCCCCATATTCCGGCCATTGATAGAGAGTGTCCACCCCGCTATGCGCCACCAGAAACCCCTTCCCGTCCTTCCGGATGAAGTCAAGCAGCGAAGTCTTCTGCTCCTCGTCTAAATCCAACTCCCCTGATGTATAGAAGAACACGGCATCAAAGTAGTCCAGGTTCTTCGCGTTCGCCCCCAGCTTCTTCTTCGTGATCAGCTGCGTATCCGTCCGGATATACGTCTCCCACAGCCCGGTCTCCTTCCCCAGCTTCCATATCGTCGCCATTCCCTCCGACGTCGAGTCGTGCTGCCATCCCTTCGATTGGCCGATCACCAAAATCTTCTTCTTCCCCGGGGGCTGCGCCAGCGCCAAAGCCGCGCCTACAATAAAACACAAGATCATCCGCATAGCGCCCTCAGTTTACTCCAATGCAACTCATCCCACTCCTGCTCCTGGTCGCCAACCTCGAACCCCACAACGTCAAGGTGGAAGAGGTCACTTACCGGGGCCGCCCCTGCATCCGTCTCACGGACGCTGCCCCGCCGGACCTCGTCGCCCCCGAACGCCTCGCCATCCTCAAGGACTCCGCCTTCACCGACGGCATCATCGAATTCGATTTCGCCGGAGACCGCCTTCCCACCGCCCCGGAATCCTCCCGCGGCTTCACGGGCCTCGCCTTCCGCGTCGGCCCCGGCGGCCAGCGCTACAACGCCTTTTACCTCCGTCCCTACAACGGCCGCTCCCTTAACGAGGTCCAGCGCAACCACTCCGCCCAATACATAGCCATCCCCGGCTTCGACTGGCCCCCCCTCCGCGAGAAGTTCCCCCAAATGTACGAATCCTACGTCGACCTCGTCCCCGGCGAATGGACCAAAGTCAAAATCGAGGTCCGCGGAAATACTGCCAAACTGTACCTTCACGAAGGCCCTCAGCCCACACTCGTGGTCGACAATCTCCTCACCGGTAACCCCGCCGGTGCCCTTGCGCTTTGGGTCGGGCCCGGGAGTCAGTCCCACTTCGCCAACCTCCGGATCACCCGCTAATATGCGCACTCTAGCTCTTCTCCTCCTCGCCGCCGCCGCTCACGCCCAGTCCCCGGCCGATCTCGAAGCCGTCGTCACCACCGACGTCGGCGTCTTCCGCTTCGCCTTCGCCCCGGAAAAAGCTCCCAAGCACGTCGACCAGTTCCTCGCCCGCGCCCGCCAGGGCTACTACAACGGCAGCGCCTTCTTCCGCGTCGTGCCGTACGGCGTCATCCAGGGCGGCGACCCGCTCCTTAAAAATCCCAAGTCCCCCCGCACCCTCTGGGGCACCGGCGGCCTCAACCTCACCCCCGACGAGTTCTCCGATCTCAAGCACGAACGCGGAGTCGTTTCCACCGTCCGCATCCCCGGCAAACCCAACTCCGACGGCGCACAATTCTTCGTCTGTATCGGCCCCCAGACCGCCCTAGACGGCCAGTTCTCCGCCTTCGGCCAAGTCACCGAAGGCATGGACATCGTCGAAAACATCTCCCAGTCCCCCACCGACAAGAACGGCATCACCACCACCCCGGTCAAAATCGTCTCCGTCACCATCGAACCCAAGAAGGTTGAACCCTTCCTCACCGCCACCCCCGCCGAACTCACCCGCACCGTTGCACTCAAAACCACCCTAGGCACCCTCAAAATCGCCCTCGAACCCACCTGGGCCCCCGAACACGTCCGCAACTTCCTCAAGCTCACCGCCACTGGTTGGCTCAACGGCACGCCCTTCCACCGCATCGTCCCCGGTTTCGTCGTCCAAGGCGGCATGTCCGCCGGCCGCCCGCACAGTGCCGACCGCTGGGTCCGCACACTCAAAGGCGAGTTCAGCCCCGATCACAAGCACGTCCGCGGCATCGTCTCCATGGCTCGCGGCGATGACCCGGACTCGGCCTCCACGTCCTTCTTCCTCATGCTCGGCGATGCTCCCCATCTCGACGGGCAATACTCCGCCTTCGGCCGGATCATCGAAGGCCTCGAAATCCTCGAAGTCTTCGAAAAGGAACCCGTCAATGGCGAAACGCCTCAGCGTCCCCTCTTCCTCCTTGAAGCCGCCATCCTGCCCTAATCGACTAACCCCTTCCGCATCGCCAACCGCACCAACTCCCCCACCATCACCGAATGCCGGAACTGGACACCGAGGGTCTCATCCAGCCGCCACCCAAGTCATCCATACCCCCGCCAACACAATCACCCCCGCCGACACCACCGGCAACCGCCTCACCCACGCGCTCTCCTGCAGTCCCTCCACCGGCAGCCATCGCTTCCCGTAAACCACCCCCAGCCCAATCGCGACCAGCACCACCGCCAGCCCCCCACTAAACGCCACCAGCAGCACCATCCCGAAACCCACGCGCTGCAGCGAAATCGCCGTCAACAACAGCACCAGGGCCGACGGACAAGGCACCATCCCCCCGCTCACCGCCAGCGCTACCAACCCGCCCGAGCCCGCGACCTCATGGCTGTGCCCATGCTCCAGCCCCCCCGGCCGCGGCCGCCGCCACCCCCCCCCCC
>JBBQRA010000059.1:0-26583 GCA_038215275.1 Bryobacterales bacterium
ATTCAGCTTACGGAAGCCGAGGCGGCGTTTCGGATTCAGAAGTCGGACTTACAGCTCCGGCCGGTTTGGCATCAGAAGCGCGAGCGCGTGGAGGCGCATATTCTGGTCTGCTTTCTGTCGTATGTGCTGTGGAAGACTTTGGGGCAGTTTTGTGCGCGGGGCGGTCTGGGTGATGAGCCGCGCAAGGTGTTCGACGAGATTGCGGGGATCGCTGTTGTCGATGTGGTGATGCCGACGCGTAAGGGTGTGATGATCCGGAAACGGTGCGTCGCCAAGCCGACGCCGCATCAGGAGATTCTGCTGCAAAGGCTCGGATTGCGGCTGCCTGCTTCCGCTGCGAAAGCCGGTCTGTAGTGAAGACTTTCGAGTAACGGTGTTGCAAATACAGGTGCTTGTCGCTGCAACTGCGGAAGTTGGGCCTAGGCTGGAGCGATCCCGGTTGGAGACCCATCGATCAACAGGCGGCCGCCTTCTGCCTCCAGGTTGTCGCCAGAGATCGTGAAGATCATCAGTCGTGTCAGGTTGGTGATCAGCAAGCTCGCCGCGTTCGTGATAGCCCGGATATGCGGGATGCGCGGAGCCGCCGTCACCGTGTAGGTCACGGGAACCGGGATCGGCACGTTGCCAGGCTCTGATCAGAGGTGCTGACGCGGATCTTGCCGCGGTACGTGTCCACAGTGAGGCCCGCGGGCAGGATCGTGACGAGCAGACTGCCCGGCGTGGTGCCGCCGGTCTGCGACAGGCGAGCCAAGGTTGGTTCGTCTGCAGCGTATTGGGTATCGGCGTAGTGGTAGCTGCGAGTGGGCCCCTGATATGTGCCCGGTCCCAGGCCCTGCGGGTTGACGGCGATGCCAAGCGTGGCGGGCGCGGTGCCGCCGTTGGGACCGACGGAAAGCCAAGTACTCGAAGCGGTCGCCAGGAATCGGACGGATCCTCCCCCAGTTTTCGAGCAGTTGTTGGCCGTTTGGCGGAATTTGTTGCCTGACTACAATTCACCGGGCTGGTAAGGAAACGTTCAGCGCATCGAGAATCTTTCGTTGTTGAGGGTCTGTTCCCGGCAACCGCATCACCGTGGTCCCATCCGTCACTTCGTAGGCCAGCAGGGTCAGACGGCTGAGGGCTGCCAGTGCATCGGGAAGCGTGACCGCCGTGGAATCTGTGTCTGTGCTTCCGAACACAGTGGCCAGCCTCCGTTCCAGTTCCCGGCTGAGTTTCAATGCCAGAAAGCAACAGAAGACAGGTCCCCGGGTACGGCTTTCTTTGCGGACGAACAGCGGCGGGATCTCCAGCAGCCCGGTCTTCATCGTCCGGAAGTCGCGCTCCACTTTCTACAATGCCATGTAGCTTTCGTGAACCGCTTCAGCCACTCCTGGATAGCGGCCAAGCCCGCTTCCGGCTTGCTTCGCGGGGACTGTTCCACCTGTTCATTGCGTAGGGCGATTTTGTCGCGGATCGGCAAGGGCGTGATCGCGCATCCAGCGGATGGCGGAGAGGTTGGCGAGCGAGCGGTTTTTGACCGTTCCCGCTTGGCGAAAGGATTCGCGAAGAAGGATGGCTGGGGGCGAGGAGCGCTTGGGGACCGCCACCACGTACATAACTGCTCGATAATCACGATCAGTCAGTATCTGCAAGGACAATCACCACTATTCTATGACTACACGGAAAAGCGGGGGAAGATCCGTCCAAGTTGGCGGACTGAGCGCCGTTAACTGGATCGACTGCGTCTGGGGCGCGCTGACAATGATCCCTGTGAAGTTGAGCGAATTCGGGCTGGCCGTGAAGGAAACTGCCGGGCGACAGTGAGAGTAACGGGGACGCTCTGCGGGTTGTTTCCCGCGCCGTCAGCCTGGACCACGATGGTGGTGGTGTAGGTCTCTTCGTTGAGGTTCTGGGTGTCCAGGCCGACGTTGAGAACCCCGGCGTCGTACCGCTCGTAGAGCAGATGCCGAGCCACGAAGCGCCGGTTGCCGAGTTGATGGCTGCCGTGAAAGCGAGGGCGTCGGCGCGGGTGCTGTTGACGGCGATGGTCTGCTCCTGCGGCGCTCCGCCACCGATCTGGAAGTTGAAATAGAGCGTCGGCGGACTCAGCACGAGGTTCGAGACGGCGGTCGTGATAGTGAACGTGACCGGGATCTGCACGGCCCCGCGCTGGGTGTGCCGGGCGCGAGACCTACCGGGTTGACCGCGCTGACGACCAGCCAGGGCGTACCCGGAGACTGTGTGGTGGTGAACTGCAGCCCCGGCGTGTAGCTTGATACGTTGCGTGCTCTGGACGTTGGGGTGGATGATGACGGGGACGTTGACGGGCGAGTTGGTGGCGTTGGCCGTGATCTGCACCATCCCTGTCGTGACGCCGAGCGGCAGGCCAGTGATGTTGAGGGCGACGGTAACGACGGCCGGAGTCCGGTCACTGCTCTGACTGACGAGGACGTAGGGGAACCCGGAGATGGCGGTGGCGGTGATGGGGACTTCGCTAGGGCCGCTGCTCGGGGCCGGGGAGGGTGGAGTCCACCTGCGCGGCCGAGACCGAGAGGGTGACCTGGCCGATGGCGTTGAGTGTCGCGGGACAGTTACCGAGGGGGTCGCATTGGCGCTATGGTGATGCTGCCTTGGGAAGGTGCCTGGCGCAGAGGCCGCCGACTCGGCAGGTGAAGGAGAGCTGAGTGGGAGTGACGACTATGGGACCGGTGGTGAGGACGTTAAAGGTGTACTGCCGCTGGGCGACCTGACCGACGGTGTCGTTGACCTGGATGGTGAAGGCGAATGAACCAACGGCGGTCGGGAAGCCGTTGAGCCGCCGACGATGTTCCAAGTCCAGTTCGAGGCGCCCTCGACGATGGTGCCGCCCTGGGCGGCGAGGCATTGGCTGAAGTTGGCGCCGAAGGGAGTGGACTGAAAGCCCACCGTAGCGATGGTTAGCTGGCTATAGAGGGGTACCGCTGAGGAGTCCGCCGGAGGCAAGGGTGAGGCCGAGCCGGAGACTGCCGCTGACGACTTGGAAGATGTAGGGCGCTGTGCCGCCGGTGGCGCCGAAGGCATAGGGAAGGGGGAGGAGTCGTAGAAGCAATGCCATAATGGAAGGCCGAAGCCCTCAGTATATCGACCCGAGGACCTATGCTCCCTCACCATTCTTCTGACGAGTTTAACCCCTGGCGTAATGCCGAGATCCGATTCAACGACGCCGCCGAGCGTCTCTCCCTCGATCCTGGCATCCGTAAGGTTCTGAAGTGCCCGGCCAAAGAGCTGACGGTCTCCATTCCCGTGGTGCTCGACGATGGTCAGATCGAGGTCTTTACCGGCTACCGGGTGCAGCATTCAATCGCGCGCGGACCGGCCAAAGGCGGCATCCGCTACGCGCCGGACGTCACGCTCGATGAAGTGCGGGCACTGGCTTCTTGGATGACCTGGAAATGTGCGGTGGTGAACCTGCCCTACGGCGGAGGCAAGGGCGGCGTAATCTGCAACCCGGCGATTATGTCCGAGATCGAGCTCGAACGGGTGACGCGACGCTACACTTCCGCCATCATCGACATCATCGGACCGGAGAAGGACGTTCCGGCGCCGGACATGAATACGAACGAGCGGACCATGGCCTGGATCATGGATACCTACTCGATGCACCGGCGGGAAACGACCACGGCAGTAGTGACCGGCAAGCCGCTGAACCTCGGCGGTTCGCGGGGACGGCCGGAGGCAACGGGGCGGGGCTGTCTGTTCGTCTCAAAGGAAGCTCTGAAGAATTTCCATATTCCTCCGACAAAGGCTCGCGTCGTGATTCAAGGCTTCGGCAACGTCGGCGGCATGGCAGCCCGGCTCATGGCCAAAGAAGGCATCAAAGTGATTGCCGTGATCGAGACCGATGGCGCGGTCCACAACGAGAACGGACTCGACATCGAAGGCCTTTTAAAGCATAAAAAGTCTACGGGTTCGATCCTCGATTTCCCGGAGGCGACGAACCTGACTTCAGAGGAGGCGCTGTATCTCGACTGCGACGTGCTGCTGCCGGCGGCCAAAGAGAACGTGATAACATACGCGACGGCGCCGAAGATCAATTGCAAGATCCTTTGCGAAGGCGCGAACGGGCCGACGACGGCGCTGGCCGATGCGGTGCTGCGCGACCGGGGCATCTTCGTGATTCCGGATATTCTCGCGAACGCGGGCGGCGTTACGGTGTCGTACTTCGAATGGGTACAGGACCGACAAGGCTACTTCTGGAATGAGCAACTGGTGAACGATCGCCTCGAAGAGATCATGGTGGAGAGCTTCCGCGATGTCTCGAAGTTCTCGCGCGATCACAACGTGGACAACCGGACGGCGGCGTACATGCTGGCTTTAGATCGGGTGGCGTTTGCGATCAAGCTGCGAGGTATCTACTCGTAAGCATGGCCGCTGAAACCACGCCGCTGATGCGGCAGTATCACAGCGTGAAGGAGCAGGTGCCCGGAGCCTTGCTCTTCTTCCGCATGGGCGACTTCTACGAGCTGTTCATGGACGACGCCGTGATTGCGGCGCGAGAGTTGGAGATCACGCTGACGTCCCGAAACAAGGACGCAGAGCAGCCGATTCCGATGGCCGGCGTGCCGTATCACGCTGCCGATGGTTACCTGGCTCGGTTGATTGCCAAGGGCTATCGCGTGGCGATCTGCGAGCAGATGGAGGCGCCGAGTCCGGGCAAGAAGATTGTCCGGCGCGAGATCACGCGGATTGTGACGCCGGGGACGGCGACCGACGCGAACATGCTACGGAGCCGGGAGAACAACTACCTGGCGGCCGTCGTGAAGAAAGCCAACCGCGTGGGACTGGCTTATGTGGACGTGTCGACTGGGGAGTTCCGGTCGACGGAGTTGCCGCTCGAAGACGTGGGGCCGCAACTGGAAAGTTTGAATGTCCGGGAGGTGCTGGCGCCGGCGGGGGTCGAGTGGCCGGGGCTGCGGGGGCGGACCGATATCGACGCCTGGGTCTTCGATACCGACTACGCCACGCGGACGCTGAGAGAGCACTTCGGGCTGCTGTCGCTTGATGGATGCGGACTGGCTGAGAAGCCTCTGGCGACCGGGGCGGCGGGGGCCGTGCTGCATTATCTGCGGGACACGCAACGGGCCTCGCTGACGCATCTGGACCGGCCGGCGTTCTTTGACCGGAACGAGACGATGGTGCTCGATGCCGTTACAGTGCGGAATCTGGAGCTGGTGGAGCCGTTGTTTGCAGGCGAGGCGAAGGAGTCGACGCTGGTCCACGTGCTGGACGAGACGATGACTGGGATGGGGGGACGGTTGTTGCGGCGGCGGTTGCTGCGGCCATCGGTGCAACTGACGGAGATCGAAGAGCGGTTGGACGCGGTGGAGAAGCTGCTGCAGGATACAATTCTGCGGACGGGGCTGCGGCAAGTGTTGGGTTCGATTTTGGATTTGGAGCGGCTGCTGGCGAAGGTGACGCTGGGGACGGCGAGCCCGCGGGAGATGTACGCGCTGGGTTCATCCCTGGGGAAGATCCCAGCATTGAACCAGCTGCTGGGGGCGCCGCAGTTTGATGAGGTGGCGGAAGTCAGGGATCGGATTCTGACAACGATTGCCGAAGAGCCGCCGCTGAACCTGACCGACGGCGGGACGATCCGCGACGGCATTTCGGCGGACCTGGATCAACTGCGGGACATCAGCCGGAACTCGAAGCAGTACATCGCCGGGATTGAGACGCGGGAGCGGGGGCGGACGGGGATTTCGAGTCTGAAGGTCCGGTTCAATAACGTCTTCGGGTACTACATCGAGATCTCGAAGTCGAACATGGACCGGGTGCCGGCGGACTATGACCGGAAGCAGACGCTTGTGAACGCCGAGCGGTTTACGACGCCCGAGTTGAAAGAGCTCGAGAGCAAGATTCTCGATGCCGAAGACAAGATTCTGACCATTGAGCGGGAGCTGTTCACGGCGGTGCGGACGTTTGCGGCGACGCAGGCGGAACGGATCCGGCTGGCGGCGAACGCGGTGGCGGAGTTGGATTTGACGGCGGGATTGGCGCAGGTGGCGGCGCAGAACCGCTACGTCCGGCCGCAGTTTACCGAGAGCGGAGAGCTGCGGATTGTGGGCGGGCGGCATCCGGTGATTGAGAAGCTGGCGGAACGGGATGCGCAGCGGTTCATTGCGAACGACGTTTCGTTGAATACGCAGGGCGAGTTTCTGGGGATCATCACAGGACCGAATATGGGCGGAAAATCGACGTATTTGCGGCAGACGGCGCTGATTTCGATTCTGGCGCAGTTGGGTTCGTTCGTGCCGGCGCAGTCGGCGACGCTGCCGGTGGTGGACCGGGTGTTCACGCGGATCGGCGCGGCGGACAACCTGGCGCGGGGCCGGAGCACGTTCATGGTGGAGATGACGGAGACGGCCGTGATCCTGAATACCGCCACGAAGAATAGTCTGATCATCCTCGACGAGATCGGGAGGGGCACGGCGACCTACGACGGGCTGGCGCTGGCTTGGGCCGTGGTGGAGCATGTGCATGAACGGATTGGGGCGCGGACGTTGTTCGCGACGCACTACCATGAGCTGACGGTGCTGGCCGAGCGTTTGCGGGGGGTCTGCAACCTGCATGTTTCGGTGAAAGAGGCCGGGGACCAGATTATCTTTCTTCGGCGGGTGGAGCCGGGAGCGGCGGACAAGAGCTACGGCATTGAAGTGGCGCGGCTGGCGGCGCTGCCTTCGACTGTGATTGAACGGGCGCGGGAGATCCTGGCGCTGCATGAGCAGACGGAGGAGACGGTAGTGGCTCCGCCGCGGCAGGCTCCTTTACAGATCCGGTTGTTCGAGCCGGTGACGGGGGACTTGGCGGCGCGGATCCGGGAATTGAAGCTGGATGAGTTGCGGCCCATTGAGGCGCTGCAGATTCTGGCCACGCTGCAGAAGGAGCTGGGGTGATGCGGGTTTGCGGGATCATGAGCGGGACCTCGCTCGACGGGATCAGCCTGGCGGTGGTGGACTTCGCCAAGGGCGGATGGACGCTTTTGGAGCACCGGGAAGTGCTATATAGCAAAGCGACGCGGGAGGGGTTGCTTTCGATTTCGAACGCGGCGACGCATACGGCGGAGATAGCGCGGTGGAACTTCCGGTTGGCGGAGTTGTATGCAAAGGCGGTGGCGAAGTTGGAGACGCCGCTTGACCTGATCGGGTGCCATGGGCAGACGGTGTTCCACGAGGAGGGATGTACGCTGCAGTTGGGCGAGGCGCAGGTGTTGGCGGAGCGGACAGGGGTGCCGGTGGTATCGAACTTCCGACCGCGCGATATTGCAGCCGGGGGGCAGGGGGCGCCACTGGTTCCTTTTGTGGATGACCTGTTGTTCCGGCACAAGAAGCTGACGCGGGTGGCGCTGAACATTGGCGGCATCGCGAATATCACGATACTGCGGCCCGGGGCGGAGGCGATCGCTTTCGATACGGGGCCGGGGAATATGGTGATGGACCAGTTGGCGTGGGTGGCTTCGAAGGGGAAGTTGAGCTATGACCGGGGGGCGAAGCTGGCATGGAAGGGGAAGGTGAATCGGGGGCTGTTGGCGGATTTGTTGAAGGCTCCCTACTTTGCCAAGAAGCCTCCAAAGAGTTGCGGGCGGGAGCAGTACGGGCGGGAGTTTGTGAAGGGGTTGCTGGCTACGCAGTTGCCGCTCGAAGATTTGTTGGCGACGGCCACCGTGTTTACGGCGGCTTCGATTGCGCAGGCGATTCCGGCGGGGACGGATGAGGTGATCGCGGCAGGGGGCGGGACGCTGAACCCGATGCTGATGGCGAATCTGCGGGCGCTGCTGCTGGGGACTCGGGTGACGACGACGGCGGAGTGGGGCATTCCGGTGATGGCGAAGGAGGCGGTGGCGTTTGCGATGCTGGCGCGGCAGACGTGGCTGCGGAAGCCCGGGAATCTGCCTTCGGCGACAGGGGCGCGGCGGGCTGTCGTGCTGGGGCAAATCACGCCATAATGCCCGTATGCGAATTTTTCTAGCTACCTTGCTGCTGGCCGCCGCCGCGTTTGCGGGCGCCGAAGACGATGTGAAGAAGGCCGAACAAGACTGGGCCGCCGGGATCACGAAGAACGATTTTGCGCTGCTGGGGAAGGTACTGGCCGATGACCTGCACTATCTGCATTCGACGGGACTGGTGGAGACGAAAGCTGGTTACATCGAATCGATGCGCAGCGGGAAGCAGAAGTATGTTTCCGTGAAGTACGGGAATGTGAAGGCGCGGGTTTATGGGACGGCGGCCGTAGTGAACGCCGACGCGCAGGTGGAGTTTGTGACGGATGGCAAACCGGGGAAGGCGCACTTGGCGTTCACACACGTATATGCCAAGAAGGGCGCGCAATGGCAGTTGGTGAGCCATCAGTCGTTGAAGCTACCCGAGTAGGTCTGGCGCGACCCATTCGCGGCGGGCAGGCGAAGAGTTGAGGACATCGAAGCTGTAGTATTGACGAAAAAGTCCGCTTTGCGGGCCGTAGCGGGCGACAGCATCGCGAACGGCATCCAAGCGGCCTTTTTCGCGAGAGAGGGTTTCGGCGATGCGGACGACCCAGAAGCGGGTGAGGGTTTCGTGATAGCCGGCGGTGTCGGTGTTCTGGCCGCCGGCGGCGACGTTGAACTGGCGGATGGCGAGGCGGAGGCGGTCGAGGGCGGTGAGGGGGTTCTCGTGGATCCAAGCAGCGGCGACGAGGACGTGGCCGCTGTGGGTGAACTGCGCTTTGGGTAGGACGCCGGCCCCGAAAGCAGCGAGGTAGGCATCGAGAGGGCGTCGGATTCTAAAGCGCTGAGCATTTTTGTATTATGAATCAAATGCAGGAATCACTTTCTGAGTTCGATACGAAACTATTGACGCTGCTCTCGGCCAACGGACGGGTGAGCTGGGCTGAGTTGGCTGCGGAGTTGGGAGTTTCGGCTCCGGCGGTGACGGCGCACGTGCGGGCGCTGGAGGCACGGGGCGTCGTAAAGGGGTTTACGGTGCTGGTGGAGCCGGAGACAGTGGGGCTGGGGATGACGGCGTTTGTGTCGGTGACGCTGGGGCATCCGCGGTACCGGGCTCCGTTCCTGAAGAAAGTGACAGAGTTTCCTGAGGTGTTGGAGTGCCACCATGTGGCAGGGGACGACGATTATTTGTTGAAAGTGGTGGCGGCGAGCCCGCGGGCGCTTGATGGATTTTTGAGTGAGAAGTTGAAGAGCTTGGCGGGGATCGTGCGGACGCGGACGACGGTGGCGCTGGGGACGGTGAAGGCGACGCCAGTGCTGCCGCCATTTGCAGGGCGGTAGAAAAAGAGAGGAGTCGTGGGATGCTGGTTGGCATCCATGAATCTTATGCGGGCGTTGATTCAACAGGTCCATATTTACCTTAGCCTTTTGAGCTTTTCGAGTTTGTGCGTGTTTGGCGTGATTGGGGTGTACGCAACCATGGCGCCGAAGTGGGAGGAGCGGGCGCAGCCGGCAGCCAAGCGCTGGGACGTGCCGTTTGTGGCGCCCAAGGACTTGGACGACGCGGCGTTGGGGGAGAAGATCCGGAAGGAGTTTGCGCCGGCGCTGGCGAACCCGATTGCGAAGCAGTTTTTGCGGCATACGGCGGACGGGAAGCTGCTGTTGGACTTCTATCAGGTGAACGGGCTGACGCGGGTGGTGGTACACGATGACAAGCTGAGCTTTGAGGAGTCGCGCATTGACGTTCTCGAATTCTTGAATCGGATTCACGCAACGACGACACGGAATCCGTCGCCGGATTGGCGGGTGCGGGCGTGGGTCTGGTACAACGAACTGGCGGTGTGGAGCTTGTTGGGGATGGCGCTGACGGGGATTCTGCTGTGGTGGACGTTGCGGCTGACGCATAAGGGCGCGCTAGTAGCGGCGGTGTTGGGCACGGCGGCGTTTCTGGCGATTTACTGGAGGCTGCAATGAAGCGGAAGCTGTATCCGATTTTGCGGGATGTGCATTTGACGGCAGGGCTGTTTTCGATGCTGTTCGTGGTGATGTACGGGTGGAGTTCGCTGCAGTTTGCGCATCCGACGTGGGCGGATACGAAGCCGGTTTCGGTGGAGTGGAAGACCCAGTTAGCGGCGGGGTTGGCGCCGCGGGATGCGGCGCTGGCTCTGCGGACAGGATTGCAGTTGCAAGGGGATTTGGCCCAGATCCGGCAGAAGGACGGGGTGACGCAATTCCGGCTGGTAAAGCCAGGGGTGGTGCATGACGTGAGGTATGAGGAGGCGACGGGAGCGGCGCAGTTGAAGACGAACCGTTGGGGGTTTGCGGGGATGATGAACCGATTGCATACGGCGGCGGGCCTGTGGCATGAGGACAGTTGGGTGAATGTTTATGGGTGGCTGGTGGGGATCGTCTCGTTTGGGCTGCTGTTGTTGGGCGGGACGGGGCTCTACTTGTGGTTTGTACGGAAAAAGGAACGCAAGTTAGGAATTGTGATGCTGGCGATCAGCCTGGTGTGGGGTCTTGGCACGATGGTGGCGATGCGTGTAGCTTAGGCTGATGCGCGTGTTGGCTTTATTCGGTTTGGTTTGTGGGCTGGGGGCTCAGCCGTTTCCGGGGACGGTGGCTTTGGAGCGAGACGGGGACCTGAGCCTGGCGATGTTGGAGGGGATGGACCGGTATCTGGACCGGGCGTCGGTGGGGAGGGCGTCGGCCGAGCCGGGGCGGATGCGGGAGCTTATAGGCGTGGTGGATGCGCGGGTTCCTTTTAGGGAGTTGCGGGTGGGAGCAGGCAAGCGCGTGGGTGCGCATACGGTGTCGGCGGTCACTTGGCCGGTGCTGGAGGGGATGGACGCGGAGGGGGTGGTCTGGCAGCCGGAGGGGAAGGCTACGCGGTGCTGGATTGCGCTGGAGGAGGTGAAGTCGGCGGGCGCGGGGGAGTTGGTTCTGCAGCCCGCATTGCTGGGTTTGGAGCCGGTGGGGAAGGGACGGCATGCGCGGCGGGAGTACCTGTACCGGATGGCGTATCCGATGGGCCGGCATGTTTTGGGGTTTGAGGTGCAGATGGTGCTGGCGGCGGTGGACTACTGCGTGCAGCGGGGTCTGCCGGTGACCGTGAGCGGGCAGGGGGAGGGGGCGGTGGTAGCGCTCTATAGCACTTATGTGGAAGACCGGATTCAGGAGGGGCGGGTGGGGCCGCTGCCGGAGGCGGGGCCGGTGTGGCGGAATGTTTGGAAGGGGGCGGGGGAGGTTCTGTCGGCGCGGGTGACGCGGGTGGGGGCTGGAGTGGCGTCGGGCGTCACGGCTTCCGAGGGGCATTTTGTGCAGATGGTGGAGTATTGTCAGAAGTTGTTGCGGGGGGCGGAGCGGCGGCGGGCGGTTTGGTGGGCGAAGGCGGATCTGTCTTCGCCCGCGGCGTGGGAGAAGAGCAAGCGGCCCTATCTAGAGCACTATGTAAGGGAGGGGATTGGGGCGATTGCGGGGGAGGCGGGGGGCGCGGTGGAGACGCGGCGGATCTACGACACCGTGGATTATACAGGGTGGGAGGTTGTCGTCCCGGTGGCCGGTGAGGTTATTGGGTATGGGATTTTGTTGGTCCCGAAGGGCATGAAGCCGGGCGAGCGGAGGCCGCTGGTGGTGGCGCAGCATGGGCTGGAGGGGCGGCCGCAGGATTTGATTCAGCCGCCGGATGCGAAGGCGGCGCAGGTGTATGGGCGGTTTGCGGCCCGTTTGGTGGAGCGGGGATTTGTTGTGTACGCTCCGCAGAATCCATATATCCACGGCGACCGGTTTCGGCGGCTGCAGCGAAAGGCGAATCCGTTGGGGTTGACGCTCTATTCGTTTATCGTTGCGCAGCATAAGGCGACGCTCGATTGGCTGGAAACACTGCCGATGGTGGACGGGGAACGGATTGGGTTTTATGGGCTGAGCTATGGGGGGCGGACGGCGATGCTGGTGCCGCCGGTGGAGGCGCGGTATAAGGTGGTGATCTGTTCCGGGAACTTCAATGAGTGGACTTGGAAGATTGCTTCGAACGAGGCTCCGTTCAGTTACTTGTTCACGCAGGAGTACGAGATGTTCGACTTCAACCAGGGGAACACGTTTGGGCACTATGAGTTGTCGGCGTTGATGGCTCCTCGGGCGTTCATGGTGGAGCGGGGGCATGCGGACGGGGTGGGGATTGATGAGTGGGTGAGCTATGAGTACGCCAAGGTGCGGCGGCTGTATGCGAACTGGAATTTAGGCGCGAAGACGACGATTGAGTATTTTCAGGGGCCGCACCAGATTTGGGGCGTGGGGACGTTTTCGTTTCTGCATGAGCAGTTGCGGTGGCCTTAAGCTTCGATTGAGTATTGGGAGGCGCGGAGGTCGATTTCGGTGCGGCGGCGGTAGGCGAATTCGAAGCTTTGCAGCGTGTCCAGGGTGGAGGCGGGGGCCTCGGCTTTGGCCTCGCTTTGGGCGGGCTGGGCGGGCTGAGCGAGTTGGCCGATTAGGTCTTTAATGTCTTTGAGTTCGGCATCGGAGAGATCGCCTTCTATTTGGACGGCGACTTCGGTTTTTTGTTGGAAGCTGGAGCGTGCGGCGGCGGCGCGGCCGTTGGGACCGTAGGCGGCACCGGCAGAGAAGCTGGCGCGGGTATCCTGCTTGAACGAGAGCGTGACTTTATCGCCTTCGGCGGTATTGACGGTGAGTTTGGCGGCCGTGGATTCGCGGCTACGGGCGGTAACCTTCGAGATTCCATAGCAGCGGTTAGAGATGCTGGAGATTGGAGACATCGTTCTAATTTGCGTATCGGCCATAGAATTGCAACGATGAGCGTTATGTTAGTATCCGTGATCACCACCACCTACAACGTCGGCCCGTTCGTTGGGGCGGCGCTGCGATCGGCCTTGGCGCAGACGGTGACGGATTTTGAGTTACTTGTTGTGGACGATGCCTCGACCGACGATACGTTGGAAGAGGTGGCGAAGGTAGAAGATCCGCGAGTGCGGGTACTACAGTGTTCCCACCGGGGGGCGGCAGGGGCGGCGAATTATGGGGTGTCGCAGGCGCGGGGAGAGTTCGTAGCGTTTCTGGATGGGGACGACTTGTGGGCGCCGCGGAATCTGGAGCGGCAGTTGGCACTGATGGGGGCGCACCCGGAGTGTGAGATGACATTCGGGCTGTCCAGGATGGTGGATGAAGCGGGAGCGGACCTGGGCCCGACGTCGCAGGTGGCGCGGGGACCGCTTGGAGAGGGGGAACTTCTGGTGGAGAACTATTGCTCGAACGGTTCGGCGGTGATGCTGAGGCGGTCGACGGTGGAGCGGGTGGGGGAGTTCGCGACGGACATTGGGGCGTCCTACGACTATGACTACTGGGGCTGCGGGTGGCGCATGGGCGCGGGCGGAATGTGCGGTGCGTGCCGGAAATACTGGTGCTATACCGGCGGCGAGGCGGACAGATCACGGGCAAGTGGCGGACCATGGCGGCGGGTTGGGAGCGGGTGCTAAAGCGGGCGCAGGAACGGGCTCCGGAGGAGGTGGGTACTGTGGGCCACATCGGGGAGATGAACATGCAGCGGTACTTTTCGTATTTGGCGCTGGAGGCGGGGGAGTTGCCGACGGCGTGGCGGCTGTTGGGGCAGGGGCTGGGGAAAGCTCCGCGGCGGTTTTTTGGGGAGCGACGGAACTATCTGCTGGCGGGTGGATTGGTGGCAAAGGCGGTGCTGCCGGAACCTTGGTATTGGAGATTGGAGCGGCGGGTGCGGCGTTCATGAAGCGGGTGAGCGTCGTGATTGCGGCGTACCGCACCCGGCAAATTAAATCGTCCGACCGCAAACGGGTCACCGGGGACGATTCTGGATGCGGAGGCGAACTGCGGGTACGCGGCGGTGGAACCGGAGCCGGAGAATTTGGAGGCGCTGCGGCGGACGTTGGCCACGAACGGGTTGGAGGCGACGGTGTTTGGCGCGGCGCTGACGGCGGTGGAGGGTCCGGTGGACTTGCAGTTGAGTGCGGTTTCGGGAGCGCACTCCGTGGTGCCGGGGGTGGTTACCGTGGATGGACGTGGAGGGGGCGGAGAAGCAGTTGTTTCGGGAGAACTCCGAATGGCGCGGCTGTTTGTCGCTTGGCGCGGTTAGCGAAAGGGGGAGGCCGGGGTACGCTTGGTGGTCCCGGCGAGAGCCTGGAGTCGACGGACGACCTGGATGGCGTTCCGCTGGACCTTGGGGTTGGGGTCTTTCATCATTTCGACAGCGAGGTCCATGCCTTCGATCCAGCCGACGGTGCCGATGACCCAGGCGGCGGAGGCGCGGACGTTCGGCGATTCGTCGCGGCAAAGGCGGTGGAGGACTTCGATGGCACGGGCGTCGCCGAGGTGGAAGAGGCCGACGACGGCATTGCCGGCGACGCGGCCGTTGGGGCTTCCGGAGGCGGCCCAGAAGAGCTCCTGGAGTTCGGGTGTCGACTTGGCGCCCCAGAGGGCTTCAACAACGTTGGCCGTGAAGCGGGAGTCGCTGTGGCCGAGGAACTGCATGGCCCATTGAGCGTCGCCGGTGGCGCAGGCGTAGAGTTTGAGCGCCTTGGACCGGATGCGGGGGTTATCAGAATTGATGTAGGGCTGGAGCACGTCGTTGACGCGTTCAGCGGGGGTGACGGCTCCGAGGAGTTCTAGAAGGCGATCGACGAAGCCGGGCTCGGACTCGACGCGCAAGCGCGTGAGAAGGAGGTCGACGACCTCGGGGTGCGATCGGGCGGCGAGCAGGGCTTGGGCGACGGCCGCGCCCAGCGTCATTTCAGCGGGGTCACAGACCCGGTTGAGCCAGCCAGCATCGAGAGAATCCATTTTTTCGCTCTACCTCTTGTTTTCCGTTATCGGCCCGCATTTGGCTTTCTTGAGCGGTAAACTAGGATTTAGGCGGACTCTGCCTTTGGGCGAGCCGTACCTCTATTCGCCTTTCCTATGATTAACGCTCTGCTAGCGAAGATTTTCGGCACGAACTCCGAACGTGAGCTGAAAAAGCTCAAGCCCGTGATGACTGCCATCAACGAATTCGCCACACCCTTCGAAAAACTTTCCGACGCCGAGCTTTCGGGCAAAACCGCCGAATTTAAGCACAAACTCGAGCAGGGAGCCACGCTCGACGATATTTTGGTGGAGGCCTTCGCGACGGTTCGCGAGGCTGGCCGCCGGGTGCTGAACATGCGTCATTACGATGTTCAGTTGATCGGCGGCGTGATTCTGCATCAGGGCAAAATCGCCGAGATGCGGACCGGTGAAGGCAAAACGCTGGTGGCGACACTGGCTTGCTATCTGAACGCGCTGGAGGGAAAAGGCGTTCATGTCGTTACGGTGAACGATTATCTGGCGCGGCGCGACTCGGAATGGATGGGCCGCGTGTACAAATTTCTGGGCCTGACGGTGGGTTGTATCGTGCATGACCTCGACGATGGGGAGCGCAAGGCGGCGTATGCCTGCGACATCACCTACGGCACGAACAACGAGTTCGGGTTCGATTATCTGCGGGACAACATGAAGTTCCGGATCACGGATTGCGTGCAGCGGCCGCACCATTACGCGATTGTGGACGAAGTGGACTCGATTTTGATCGACGAGGCGCGGACGCCGTTGATCATCTCGGGTCCGTCGGAGGAATCGACGGACAAGTATTACCGGATCAATCAGATCATCCCGAAACTGATTCGGGGCGAGGTGATTGAGGGCAAAGAGCCGGGCGAGAAGTATTTTACGGGCGACTACACGGTCGACGAAAAGCATCGGGGCGTGGCGCTGACCGAAGAGGGCGTAATGAAGGTGGAGCGGCTGTTGAACTGCGGAAACCTTTACGATCCTTCCAATATTGAAGTGAACCACCATGTGCAGCAGGGCTTGAAAGCGCATGTTTTGTTCCACCGGGACAAGGACTACCTGGTCCGGCCGGGCGACGACGGCGAAATGGAAGTCGTCATCGTCGATGAGTTCACCGGGCGCATTATGCCGGGACGGCGGTGGAGCGACGGGCTGCATCAGTCGATTGAAGCCAAAGAAGGCGTGAAGATTCAGCGGGAGACGCAGACGCTGGCGTCGATCACGTTCCAGAACTACTTCCGCATGTATAAGAAGCTTTCGGGCATGACGGGTACGGCGGATACGGAAGCGGCTGAGTTTGGGAAGACCTACAAGCTGGACGTATCGCCGGTGCCGCCCAACCGGCCGATGAAGCGGATTGAGTTTAACGATATCGTTTACCGGACCGAGGAAGAGAAGTTCCGGAACGCGGCGAAAGAGATTCAGGAGTGCCACGCCAAGGGGCAGCCGGTTCTGGTGGGAACGATTTCGGTGACGAAGTCGGAACGGCTGTCGACGATTCTGACTCGGCTGGGCGTGAAGCATGAGGTGCTGAACGCGAAGAACCACGAGCGCGAAGCGTTCATCATTGCGCAGGCCGGGAGGTATGCGGCCGTGACCGTGTCGACGAACATGGCCGGACGCGGTACGGATATTCTGCTGGGTGGGAATCCGGACTTCTTGGCGCAGGAAGAGTGCCTGAAGAAGCACTATCTGGAGTCGATGCCGGAGGGCGCGGGTGGGTTAGTGGCCGACCGGGATTTCTATTACTTTCAGCGGGGGGCGCTGAACTATCGCGTACCGATGCCGCAATGGACGGAGATCTTCGAGAAGCACAAGGCCGTTTGCGACGAGGAACATGACAAAGTTGTAGCGGCGGGCGGCTTGATCGTCGTCGGCACCGAGCGGCACGAGTCGCGCCGGATTGATAACCAGTTGCGCGGCCGCGCGGGACGGCAGGGCGATCCGGGCGCGTCGAAGTTTTTCCTTTCGCTTCAAGATGACCTGCTGCGAATTTTCGGCGGGGAGCGGATGCAGAATCTGATGCTGCGGCTGGGCATGGAAGAAGATGTGCCCATTGAGTCGAAGCTGATCACGCGACGGATCGCGGCGGCGCAGAAGGCAGTGGAAGCACAGAACTTCGCGAGCCGGAAACACGTTCTGGAATACGACGACATCATGAACAAGCAGCGCAATGCCGTCTATGGCTTGCGGCGGGGCTTGCTTGAGGGTGTGGAGCAGCGGGAACGGGTCTTCGAGATGTCGAAGGGGCTGGTGGAGACGCTGGTGCTGGCGCGGCTTCCGGAAAGGGCGCGGGTAGACGAGTGGGACCTCTCGGGGCTGGAGTCAGACATCCTGACGCGGTTCGGCGTGACGATTAATAGCGCTGAGTATTCGCAGATGAGCCGGGAAGAGATTGAAGATACTATCTTCGAGTTACTCAAGGCGCGCTACGAGCAGAAAGAGGCCATGATTGGCCCGGACTATATCCGGGAGGCTGAGCGGATCATCATGTTGAATGTGATCGATAACCAGTGGAAGGACCACTTGTTGTCGATGGACCACTTGAAGGAAGGCATCGGGATGCGGGCCTACGGGCAGAAGGATCCGCTGCTTGAATACAAGAAAGAGTCGTTCACGTTGTTCCAGGACATGATGGACCGGATGGAGGACGAGACGCTGCGGTATCTCTTCTTCATGCAGGTGGCCGAGGACGACGGCATGGGGACGCGGTTCCGCGGGGAGCCGGAGGATCCAGAGGGGGAAGGCGGTGAGATGGTGCCCGCCGGGCCGTCGGGGCCTGCGGGTCCGGCTCCGGTGGACCAGAAGGCGGCGCGGGCTTCGATTGCGGAGTTTACGCGAAAGATCGAGAAGAAGAAAGAGAAGGAACTGGCCGAATTGCAGTTTTTGGGTGGTTCCAATCCTTCGGCACCGCAAACGCCGGTTGTGGCGTCTAAGAAGTTGGGCCGCAACGATCCGTGTTTCTGCGGAAGCGGCAAAAAATACAAAAAATGTCACGGAATCAACGAATAGCGGCTCTGTTCTGCGCGGTGATGCCTTTGTCGGCGGCTTTGCTGCCGGAGGGTTTGGAGTTGCATGCCCGGAAATCGGCGACGCCTTTGACGGCTCCGGATCCGGGTTTGTGGCGGGAATACGGCTTTCAGGAAGGCGAGACGGCGGTTTACGAAGGCAAGGGGCGTCCGAACGAAAAGGGCGTGACCGGGCCGGTGAAAAGCTTTAGCGTTTCGGCGTGGCGGCTGCGAGATTCGACGGCGGCGCTGGCGTTATGGCAGATTTTGCGGCCGGCGGATGCGAAGCCGATAGCGGGCGCAGCGACGAAGGTGGCGGTGAAGTCGGGCGGGCAGACGCTGCTGGCCTACGGGAACTATGTCCTTCGTTTTGATGGATATCTACCGGACGAGGAGACGGTCCATCAAGTGGTATTGAGCTTGCCGCGGTTCGAGAATGCGGCGCTTCCGGCGTTGATGGGTTTCCTGCCGAAAGAGGCGCGGGCCTTAAATTCGGAACGGTACATCACCGGCCCGGCGAGTCTTGAAAAGTTTGCGCCGCAGGTGCCTCCTTCGGTGGTGGCATTTCAGTTCGACACTGAGGGGATTGTTGGGCGGTTTGCGGACCGGGATGGGGCGGTGGAGCTGGTTGTGTTTTCGTATCCGAACCACCAGATTGCGCAGAAGCAAATTGCGGCGTTCCAGGCGCTGCCGGGGCTGACGGCGTCGCGGAGTGGCCCACTGATTGGCGTCGTGACGAACGCTCCGAACGCGGACGCGGCGCAGCGGGTGCTTTCGCAGGTGCAATATGAGGCAACGGTGACGTTGAACTCAAATGTGGCGCCGGTGCCGGAGCAGAACGTGGGGGACATGATCCTGGCGATCGTGAAGCTGATCGGAATCCTGATCGGTCTGGCGACGCTGGCCGGTTTGCTGTTTGCGGGGATTCGAGTGGCGACGGGCGGCGGGTTCGGGAACATCCGTCCGCGGGAAGATGCGCTCGTGTCGCTTTCGCTTGAAGACGAGGGTCCGAAACAGCCTTAACTGGCCCTAGTTTCTGTAGTTTGAGCGGAAGCGAGGTAGTGTTTCAACTGGTTTTCCACAGGATTTTCACAGAAAATCGAGGATGTGAGAGCGTCCGTAAGTAGTTGATTGTAAATGGCTTATCGACTCAAAAAATCGGTTGATTTTTTACTTGACTCTTTTGGCTCCGCGCCGTAACATCCAATCAAACACAGGATTCGCGGCATTGCGATGCCATCGAGCCTGATTCTCCCCAAAACATCACGGCGGCACTCCCGCCGGACATGTCCAGCGGCCCCGGGTGATAGCGGGGCCCTTGGTTTGTGGCGGAGTATATCTTTATTTCGAAGCGGTCGAGCTCCTCCCCTTTCCCGTCTAGTTGGCGGAAGCGGAAGTTTGTGCCGTTGAGGTCGAGGATGGAGAGGCTGTGCGTCCTCGAGACGAAGAGCTTCGTAACGACTGCCAAGTGCCGCGATCCTGGTCCTGTTCCGGGTTGTAGAGAACGGCGCCGCCGGCTCCGGTGACGATGTAGATGAAGCCGTTGGGCTTGCCGTTTTCGGCGTAGGTCTTATCGAGGTGCAGAGTGCCCTCGACTTCGCCTTTCTTGGGGCCGGAGCCGGTAGGGGCGAAGGTTAGAGGGTACGACCGCTGGTAGTTGTGGACATGGCCGGAGAATACGACGTCGACGGCGCCCTTTTCGAAGATGGGCGCGAGCCAGCGGAGCTGTTGTTGGGAGAAATGCGCCTTGGAGGAGTTGAAGCCGGGCTGGTGGAAACCGATGAAGCGCCAAGTGGCGCCGCTGGCGTTGGCGAGGTCGTCGGCGATCCATTTTTGGAGGGCGGGGTCCTGCCAGTCGACGTAATCGTTCCCGTCGAGCATAGTCCGGTGGGCGTTTCCGTAGTCGAAGGAGTAATTGGCGGCGTTGGGAAAGGCGCGGCCGGCGCTGGCTTTGAAGGTGGGGGCCCATTCGCCTTGAAGAACGGGTTGGTGCTTGTCGCCGAGGGTGGGACCATTGCCGGGTTGCTTCCAATAGAGGTAGTAGGCCTGGGCGTCGGGTTACTTGGTCGAGTCGGTGGTGACGGTGTCGTGGTTGCCGGGTACGCCGGTGAAGAGGCGGGAGCGCATCAGGCCGACGCCGTTGGGGGTGTCGGTATCGGCGTTATAGACGGGGTATAGCTTTTTGCGGTATTCGGAGATGAGGCCGCGGCTATAGACGATGTCGCCGACGATGAAGACCATGTCGGGCTTGGCCTGGGCGGTTTGCCACGCGATTTCGCGTTGGGGGGCGTTGTCCTGGCCACTATCGCCGAAGATGATGGTGCAGGTGGGTTGAGAGGCGGATTTGCGGGCAAGGCCTTTCGATTGGAAGAAGGTCCTGCCGTCGAGGGCGACGTCGTAGGAAAACTCGGTGCCGGGTTGGAGGCCGGTAAGTTCGGCGGAATAGACGTAGTGTTCGGGGACGGAGGTGGCTGCGATCTTTTGC
This sequence comes from Bryobacterales bacterium, assembly GCA_038215275.1. Taxonomy (GTDB): domain Bacteria; phylum Acidobacteriota; class Terriglobia; order Bryobacterales; family Bryobacteraceae. The sequence continues at coordinate 20,276 of JBBQRA010000059.1, forward strand.
TCGACGGCGGGGATGGTTTCGCCTTTGGGGCCGGTGACGGTGAATTTTCCCGGGGAGGGGGCGTGGAAGACGACGGTGAGGCGGGCGGGGTTGGCGGGATTGTCGCCGAGTTGGAGGTACGGTTTGACAAGAAGGGGGGGTCTGGCTGCAGGAGAGCGTGACCGCTGCCAGGACGAGGAGGAATCGCATTGTGCTTTCCAGGGTATCAGGCGATAGGATAGGGCTATGTGGCGGCGATCTTTCTTGGCGTTGACGTGCGGCGGGTTGGTGGGCTGCGGGCCGAAGTACAAGGCGGTGCTGGCGGAGGAGGAGACGGGGCCACGGAAGATCCATGTTCCGCGGGCGGTGGCCCCGGCGCCGCTCGACGCGCCGGCGGCGGGCGGGGATAAGGGATTTGCGGAGATTACCTGGGCGATGCTGCGGGGGTTGGATACGCGGACGGGGCAGGCGAATCCGCTGCTGGAACTCGTGGCGGGGACGGACGTGAAGATCGCCGGATACATGGTGCCGTTTGATGACGGTTTTGATGAGGCGGTGGACTTTCTGGTGGTGCCGACCGCTGGGGCCTGTATTCATACGCCGGCGCCGCCGGCGAACCAGATCGTGTATGCGACGATGGCGAGCGGACGGCCGGCGAAGGTGGAGCAGATCTACAGTGTGTGGGTGAGCGGGCGGCTGGAGATTGGTTCGACGGACAGTCCGTATGGGCTGGCGGGATTTAAGCTGGCGGCGGTGAAGGTGGAGCGGCGGGGGTAGGGGTGAGGGCGATGGGATGGTAGTCGCGGGTGATTTTATGGGGAGCGGGGTAGAGAGTGCGCTTGTGGGTAGGCGGGGTTCAAGCTGGCGCGAGTGAAGTTGGGCGACGGGAAGAGGTGAGGCGCTGGGGGAATGTCGCCGCCGGCTTGTGGGAAGCACGGAGAGACTCCGCTTGGGGGTCGGAGCCGGTGATCGAATTTGGTAAAGGCGCTGCGCTGCGGTGCGTCGCCAGGGTTAGCTTTTCAGCCAGCGGTCGAACCAGGCGAAGGCGTCGCGCTGCATGTCGCGGTCGAATTTGTGGGGACCGGGGTAGAAGTTGGCCTTATACTTGCCGGCGGCTCCGGCCTTCTTATAAACGTCCGTCAGGATGCGGTCGGCGCGCTCCATCTCGGGGAGGGTGAAGAGTTGGTCCTGACTGTTGTTCAGGACTAAGACGGGGTTGGGGGCGGCCAGTCCGAGGATTTCGGGGTAGTCGAGGTCCTTGGGGAGGCCCGGGACGTAGCACATCCAAGTGTGGGTGTAGCACTTGTTGAGGAGATAGTCCCGCCATGTGGTCATCATCCCGACGCAACAGGAGCAGCGGATTCGTTCGTCGGCGCCGGTCAGCATCACGGTGCGGAGGCCGCCGCCGGAGAGGCCGGCGCAACCGATGCGCGTCGCGTCAACATCGGGGCGGGAGGCGAGATAGTCGAGGGCGCGCCGATCGTCATAGACGAAAACTCCGGGCCAAGTGAGTCCGGCGGAGAAGAGGCTCTTGGCGACTAAGTGCTCGTGGCCGCCAGCCCAATTATTATATCTGACGATTTCTTCTTCGGACTCGGGGTTGGCTTCGACCATGTTATTCCGGATGTTACCGGGCACGTCGCCCCAGCGGACGCGGCGGGAGCCGAAGGTGAACGTGTCGTGGATGACCACGACGTAGCCGCGACGGGCGAGTTCGTTGGCCCAGGCAGTGCCGCCATAGTAGTGATCCTGGTGGCGGATCATGAGCGGGTGGGGGTCCTTCGAGATGCGGGTGATTTTGCGGAGGCCGAAATATTTGTTGCCGCCGTGGTCGTGGAGGGCGACAATGCCCGGGAGTTTGCCGGTGGCTTTGGCGGGTTTGATGACGAGGGCCTCTGTGGGCGGGCCGTAGGGGAGTTGCCATTTGAGGTGCTCGACGTGGAGGCCATCGAATTCCAGTTGGTGTTCGACGATGGGCCGCGGGGAGGCGGGCGGGGCGGGGGAGACGATCGCTTCGTGGAAGCGGGCGCGGGCAACCGGGCGCCAAGCGTTGACGTCGGTGAAAGCGGGTTGGCGAAAGGAGAGTCGGGGCGGGTCAGGAACGGTGGAAGCGGCCCATTCGCCGTATGCGCCTAGCATATTGAGTGCCATGGGAAGGATCATACCGTAACTCGGCATGAGAGAATAACGAAGGGTATTCATGCGTTCTATTTGGCTTTTCCTTGTCGCTGCCTCGCTCTGGGGGCAGACTCCGAACCCGGTGCAGTGGACCGTAACCGCAACGGCGGCGAAGGCGGAGGCCGGAGCCGCGGTACGGATGAAAGTGGCGGCGGTGATTGAGCCGGGATGGCACTTGTACTCGGTGACCTCGCCAGTGACGGCGACCGCAACCAAGTTCACAGCTCCGTTCGAAGTAACGCAAACGCTGCAACAGAAAGTGGAAGCCAAGTACGACGCGGTGGCGGGGGCGACGACGGAGAGCTACGAGGGGACGGCTGTTTTCTATCTCGATGGCGTGCTGGGGGAGCAGGTGAAGGATCTGGAGTTAGGGATCCGGTCGAGCGCCTGCAATGACAGGTTGTGTTTGCCGCCCAGGCGGCGGACGTTCCCAGTGGCGTTGACGGTGGGTGCGGTGGAGACGGGGATTCCGGACGGATTGGTGGCGGCTTCGGCGTCCGTTCCGGTGGCAGCGACGCCTCCGGTGGCTCCCGCGGTTCCAGCGCAGCAGGACCTCTCGAGCTTCCTTCTGATTGCGTTTGGTTTGGGGTTGGCGGCAGTGTTTACCCCTTGCGTGTTTCCGATGATTCCGTTCACCTTGTCTTACTTCATCGGGCAGGGCGATAAGAAGGGCTCTTTCGGGCAGGCGGTGGTGTTTTGTTTAGGGATTATCGTGCTTTTCACGAGCCTTGGGTTCGTTTTGTCGGCGGCGCTGGGCCCGTTTGCGGTGGTGCAGTTGAGCGCGAATCCTTATGTGAATCTGGGCATTGCGGCGGTCTTCTTCGCGTTTGCGTTGTCGATGCTGGGCGCTTTTGAGATTATGCTGCCTTCGAGCCTGTTGACGAAGTTGAATCAGGCGTCCGAGGGCGGTGGTTACTTGGGTTCGCTATTGATGGGTTTGACGTTTTCGCTGACTTCGTTTGCTTGTGTCGGTCCGTTTGTGGGGACATTGCTCGCGGCTTCGGTGCAGGGCGATAAGCTGCAGCCGATTCTAGGGATGGCGTTTTTCGCTTCGGGGTTGGCGACGCCGTTTTTTGTGTTGGCACTGTTTCCTTCGTATCTGAAGAAGCTGCCGCGGAGCGGCGTCTGGATGATGCGGGTGAAGGTGGTGATGGCGTTCCTGATCCTGGCGGCGATGTTGAAGTACTTGTCGAACGTGGACGCGGTTTGGCAATTGGACATTTTGACGCGGGAGCGGTTCTTGGCCGGGTGGATGATTCTGTTTGCGGCTCCGGCGGCGTATCTGCTGGGGTGGCTGCGCCTCGAAGGCATTAAGCCAGAGCAGGATGTGACGATTCCGCGGCTGCTGCTGGGCTTGTTTTTGCTGAGTTTTTCGCTGAGTCTGTGGCCGGGGATGTCGGGGGCTTCGCTGGGCGAACTCGATGCTTACGTGCCGCTGGCGAAGCGGACTAGCGGCGGGGGCGGAGGCTATGCCTCGCAGCCGTGGAAGAAGAACGACCTGGCGGGGGCTTTGGCACAGGCCAAGGCGGAGGGGAAGCAGGTTTTTGTGAACTTTACGGGCTACGCCTGTACGAATTGCCACTGGATGAAAGCCAATATGTTCCCGCTGCCTGAGATCGCGGCGGCGCTCGGCAAGTACATTCTGGTGGAACTGTATACCGACGGTACGGACGCGGCCTCTGAGGAGAATCAGAAGGTGCAGGAGTCGCGGTTCGCTACGGTCGCCATCCCGTACTACGTCATCCTGGACGCTGACGAGAAGACGGTGCGTGCCTTCCCTGGGTTAACGAAGGATCCGAAAGAGTTTTTAAAATTTCTGGAACCATGAAACTTACTCTAGCTTTGCTGTTTGCTGCCGCTGCGTTTGCGCAGGGGCCGATTCGCGGTTTCTCCGAGGAGGCGGCCGCGAAACAGCGGGCCTTGGAGGCAAAGCTGCTGGCGGTGCCGGATGCACGGCGGTTGGAAGCGCACATGAAGGCGATGGCGAGCGAACCGCACCATGCAGGATCGCCGGCGTCACGGAAGGTGGCCGAGTATGCGTTGACCCAGTTCCGGGCGGCGGGCCTCGAAGCAAAGATTGAGGTTTTTGAGGCGCTGCTGCCGTATCCGAAGGATCGGCAATTGAGCATGGGGAAGTTTACGGCACGGTTGTCCGAGCCGAACTTTGCCGAGGATCCGGACTCGACGGACACGAATCAATTGCCGACTTACAACGCTTACTCGGCGGATGGGGATGTTACGGCGCCGCTGGTGTACGTCAATTACGGCGTACCAGAAGACTATGAGTATTTGAAGAGGCAGGGCGTGGATGTCCGCGGGAAGATAGTGATTGCGCGGTACGGGCAGTCGTGGCGGGGGGTGAAGCCGAAGGTGGCGGCGGAGAACGGTGCGGTGGCGTGTCTGATCTATTCCGACCCGAAGGATGACGGCTACTTCCGTGGGGATGTGTATCCGGCGGGGGCCTACCGGTGCGAGTACGGCGTGCAGCGGGGCAGCGTGATGGACATGTCGATCCACGTGGGCGACCCGTTGTCACCGGGGTTTGCCTCCGAGCCGGGCGGTGCAAAGCGGATAACGTTGAAGGAATCGAAGACGCTGATGCCAATTCCGGTGCTGCCGATCTCTTATGGCGATGCCAAACCTCTGCTGGAAGCGCTGGGCGGGCCATTGGCACCCGAGAATTGGCGAGGGGCTTTGCCGATGACCTACAAGTTGGGCCCGGGGACGACTCCCGTGAAGCTGAAGTTGACACACGACTGGGGGACGAGGCCGGTGCACAACGTGATCGCGACGATCCGCGGAAGCGTGTATCCGGACGAGTGGGTGCTGTACGGGAATCATCATGATGCTTGGGTGAATGGTGCGAATGACCCGATTTCCGGAGCGGCGGCGGTGCTTGAAACGGCGAGGGCGTTTGGAGAGCTATACAAAACGGGTTGGCGGCCGCAGCGGACGATCGTGTTTGCATTGTGGGATGCCGAAGAGTTTGGGCTGATCGGATCGACGGAATGGGTGGAGAAGCATCTGCCGGAGTTAAAGGAGAAGGCGGTGGCGTACTTCAATAGCGACTCGAGCGGGAAGGGGGTGTTGGGCTTGGGGGCGACGCCGGCTTTGAGCCTGTTTTTGGAGCAGGTTTCGCGGGATGTGAAAGACCCGGTGTCCGGGGAGAGCCTGCTGAACCAGATGCTGAAGGTGCAGAAGCCGTTTCAGCCGGGGCCGCTGGGATCGGGTTCGGACTATGTGGGGTTTGTGCATCATGCGGGGATTGCTGGGGTGAACTTCGGGTTCTCGAGCGCCGCGTCGAGCGGGGGCGGGGTGTACCACTCGATCTTCGATTCTTTCGCTTGGTACAAGCGGTTCTCCGATGGGGAGTTTGTGTATGGCAAGGCGCTGGCGCAGGTGGCGGCGATGTCGCTGGTGCGGATGAGCGAGGCGCCGATTGTGCCGTTTGAATTTACTCGCGCGGCGGCGACGATCCGGAAGTATTGGGGCGAGGTGGATAAGTTAGCGGCGGATAAGAACGTCGGGTTGCCAAATGTAACGGCGAGTTTGGACAAGTTAGACGCGGCGGCGAAGCGGTTTGAAACCAAGTATGCGGGGGCAAAGAGCGGGACTCGGGAAGTGTATTTGACCGAGCGGGCGCTGCTGCTGCCGGAGGGTTTGCCGGGGCGGCCCTGGTATAGGAATGCGATTTCGGCGCCGGGGCAGTATACGGGCTACGGCGCGAAGACAATTGCCGGGGTGCGGGAAAGCCTGGAATTGGGTGAGCGGGCGCAGGCCGTGGCACAGGCTAAAGTGTTCACGCAGGTGGTGGAGAACTACGCCGCCGCAATTAGCGCGGCGGGCGCGAAGTTGAAGCGTTAACCGAGCAGCGCGGCGATGGCGTCGAGGTCGTTGGGGACGACCGTGGGCTTGTTGCCGAAGGTGGAAGTGAGAGGCTCGCCGTGCGGGCCCTTCAGAACGCCGGTGTGATAGTGATAGATGTAGTCGGGGTCCTTGAGGACGTTGCCAGTGAGGACGCCCACAACATCGGCGTCCGCCCGCATGGCGCCGGCCGCGACTAGTTTCCTGATGCCGGCGAGGGTGGCGGCGGAGGCGGGTTCGCAGCCGATGCCGCAGGCGCCGATGACAGCTTTGGCGTCAGCAATCTC
>JBBQRA010000060.1:0-26107 GCA_038215275.1 Bryobacterales bacterium
GCTCTGTCAGGAGAGGCCCGCCGGTCCCGTCGATAATCGAAACGCCTCGGATTGCAACGATATCCTGCGCTGCTACGAAAGATGTGAGGCAGCAGAGAAGAAGGAACGTCAAAAGAGTGCGCATTGGGGAGCAATTCAGGATTGTACGCTGGTTCGCAGCAGCAGGAACCACCTACTCAGGTAGTGGCGGCTTCCAGTGCCGGAACAGCCTTCGCCAACCAGTCTCCGATGCACGCCAGAGAAACAACCACCCGAACAGGTAATGCGCTGATTCATAGCGTCCTCAGGAAAGCAATTAGCGCCCGCTTGTCTTCCGCGGATAGCCGCAGACCGAACTCATGCCCTTTGACCGCTCTCGTCTTGAGGCCGGGCCCCACGAAACCCGTTGGCACGTAGTCGTCCCGCAGGCGCTTCGGATCAAACCAGTCTTCGAGCGTCATGACCGAGCCCTGGTGTTCGAACGGCCCGCGATACCAGACGCCGCGCAGCGAAGGCACTTTGTAGTAGCCGGTGCCGCGCAAGCTATTGAGCGCCAGTCCGGGATCCGTACCGACCGAAACGGGCATGATGTCGTACTTGCTCTTGTGCTCTTCGGGCACGGTAAACCCGTCCACGGGCGTAAGCTTGTTGTTGGTATAGAGCGGCGGCGCGTGGCAGCCGGCGCAGTCCTGTTGCTGAAACACTCGCTGCCCGCGCCCGGCGAGAGCATCGAACTTGTGCGGACTGGAAGGCGGTTTCAGCGAGTACAGGAAGAGCGCCAACGCGTAAAGCTGCGGGTCGCTGAACCGATTGCGCCAGGTTGCCGGATCGGGCTGCGGTTCGGCCTTTCGTCCCGTCCACGTATAGCCGGCGAAGTTACTCAACATATCGGTGTCCTGATTCATGGAGGCGTAGCGCATCAGGTCCGCAATGCCGCGATGCAGTTGCAGCCCCGTGCGGTCGAGATACTTCCGGTCTTTGACGCCGATCAGATCGGGAATTTGTACGACGCCGTTGGCGCGATGCCGCCCGAATACGCCTGGCGGCGTGGCCTCAGGCCTGTGCCCACCTGGTCATGCAGGTCGCGGGCGATTCGCATCCGGACGCCCTGCACCTCCAGGATCCGGCGTAGTTCGAACGAACGCAGGGTCCAGACTAACCCGATGGCGGACGCCGCGCAGGACAGCAGGAACCACCAGCGCCGCCAGAACGGGGGGATTACCTCGAACACTAGAACCGCATTGGCTGGTGACTCCACGCCGTCTCCATTGGTGGCTTTTACTTCAAAACGTTGTGGGCCTGAGGGCAGTCCTGCCAGGAGCACCGATCGCAGTGTGGTGGAGGAGCTCCATGGTTCGCTGGGGGACAACCGGTATTGGTACCGGATCACCTCGCCGGGACCGAATTGCGGAGCCGCGTACTCGATCTGCAACTGGTCTCCGATGGCTTGGACTGGCGACAATTGCACCGTGCGAGCCGCCCCCCCGGGCAGCACCTGCGAGCGTCCACTCACCCTGACTGAGGTGAAGAAAACGTCCAGCGGAGGGCGGGGACGGTCTGGCGCAGGCAGCAACCGCGATACGCCCTGGGCCGAGCCGAACCAGAGTGCGCCGTTGCGATCTTGAAAGGCTGTCTGCTGCTCGCCGCCCGCCAATCCGTCACGAGTGGTAAAACGCCGGACCCGGAGCGGGCCTGGCGCGTCCGGCTCGACGCGGTCCACCCCGTTTCCGTGGCCGAGATAGATCCGGCCTTCCCGGTCTTCCGTAATGGACTGAATTTCGGCCGCGGAGAGTCAGTCCGTCGGCGGCGCTGTACGCGCGAAAGGTGGGTTTCTCCGCCGTTGGATTGTCAATGCGGGCCGCGCCTCCGCCGCCCGATCCAATCCAAACCCTACCCTTCCGGTCGGTGTGTATCCGGCGAATTCCTCCTGCCGGGACGCCATCCCTGACTCCGAAAAACTGAAACCTGCCTTTGGCATACCGCAGCACGCCGGTACGCCACCAGCCGATCCAAATCTGGCCGTGCCGGTCTTCGCCGAATCCGTTGGGGCGCGCGGTTTCGAGGCCGGGCCGGGGAGTCTGAAACGGTGGGAGTCCTTCCGCGGAAGTGAACTGGTGGAAGCGCCGTGTGAGCGGATCCCAGCGGGCAATACCCGCCGCCTCGTACCGCGTTCCGACCCAAATACCACCTTTCGAATCTTGAAAAATCTGGTAGATATGATCACTCCGCAGTCCATTGCGCGCGCCGTGGATTTTGGCTGGCGGCCGCGGCCGGCTGAGCCAACCGGGCGAAAAGGTGAGTAAACCTCGCTCGGAGGCGATCCACCATTCACCTCCCGGAGTCTCCGCCGCCACTTGATACCAGCCGGTCCAGCGCGAAGTGTAGTAGGACTGTCCCACCGGGACTGGCCTGGACCGGAAGCGTTGACCCTCGAGAAAATTCAGATGGAATCTTCCCGGGATCCGCGTCATGGCGCATACCTGCCCGCCGCGAGTTTCCATCATGGCCATCACATAGGAGGCGCCGAGTCCGTCCGGCACTCCGTAACTGGTGAAGCCGTCGCGAGTCAGTTTCATGGCGCCGCCTTTTTCGGTGCCCATCCAAAGGTTGCCGGCAATGTCATCTTCCATCGTGTCTAAGTCGACATCGCAAAGCCCGTGCTCAGCGGAGTAGCCCCGGAAACGTGTGATCTCGCCGTTGGCGCCGGGGATCGCCTCCGCGAGCCCTGATGACGTCCCCACCCACATCGTGTCCTGCATCCCCATGTGAATCACTTTGACCGTGATGCCCGGAAGACCGTCCCTGCCGGTGAAGAGCCGCTCCACGACGGGCCGGGTGCCGTCCGTGCGGATCCGGCAAAGCCCCTGTTCTGTGCCGGCCCATAACCGGCCGTCCGGACCGAAGGCCAGAGAGAGCACCTCGTCCGAGGGCAAACCGTCGCGCGTGGTCAAGCGTAAGGTGCTCCGGTTCCCTGAGAGCCGGTGAATGCCGTGGGTGGACCCAATCCAGAGATCGCCGAGCCGATCGGGAACAATCGCCCACACGCCCGGTTCGTCCGTCTCGGTAGCGAGCGGAATGGGAGTGAATTGTACAGAAGGGGACGTCCTTACCCGGTACAGCCCGCGATTGGTTCCCGCGAGAAACTCCCCGGGGCGCTCTTCGAACAGGGTCTGTATGGAGGCGTGCTCGAAAGGTGTGGTGCATGTATAAGGCTTGGGTGCCTCAACAAGTGCAGTAATGCGGCAGAGCCCTTGATTGCCCCCGGCCCAGATTGTGCCGTCTTTGGCGTCCCGCACGGCGCGGATTCTCGGCTGGCTCGTGCGTCCCCGTTCACGATAGGTGACGAACTCGCGGCCGTCGTAGCGCGACAGCCCCTCGCTGGTACCCATCCAGAGGAAGCCCTGCCGGTCGCGATGAATCGTGTGAACCGTGACCTGAGCCAGCCCGTCGCCGGCAGTAAAGACTTGGATAGGCAGCCGCTCGGCGTAGAGCGCCGTAACGGCGAGCATCAAGCTGAGGTATGGCCAACGCATAGATTGATCCAGTTTTCCATAAACAGTATAGTTCCGGACCACCGGATCGGTTCGCGGCGGTCTGGCCACGACTCACCGCTTTTGAGTGATAGCCATTCCGCCCCACTCGCTCCACTCCGGGTAAAGTTTCTGGCTCGAAAGGACGATACCTCCCGGAGAGGCCTATGCTATCTCCCAGGCTGGCGCGCGCCGACGCCGAATCCGCTGTCCTCCACCCCTCTGCGCGAGAACGCGGAGTCCACCGGGCGTTGCAACTGGCTTCGATTCTGGCGGCTCTTGGGCTGGCGGCCGTATTTGCCGTCGCTGTCTGGGCTCGCAATGGGCTGACGCCGGTCGAAGCCATCGTCGGTCTGCACTCGCACATGTTCGCCCAAGGCCACGGGCTCTACCACCCCCTAAATCAGTACCCGTACACGGTCGCGGCCTACGGTCCCGTCTATTACACCCTCTGCGCCCTTCTCGACCGGCTCGGAGTTCCCCTCTACCTGGCGGCGCGGACCCTCACTTTCCTCGCTCTGCTCGGTGCTCTCTGGTTTTCCTGGCGAATCCTCATCCGCCTCGTGCCCGATGATGCTGCCGCCCGGGCCACCGGACTGCTCCTCGCCGCCTCTACCGCCAACCTCCTGTTTTGGGGAACAGTCGGCCAAGTCGACATGCTCGCGGTGTGTTTCTCGTTAGCCGCGTTTTCAAGCTATCTGGATTCGCGCGCGAAAAATGGCAGCATCTGGTTGGCCGGATTGTTCGTAGTCCTCGCCGTGTTTACCAAACAAACCGCGGTCGCCAGCGGAGCCGCCATTGGAATTATGCTCCTGCGGGAGGATCGCAAGACCGCTGCCCGCTGGATCCCCGCCGTCGCCCTCGCCGGAGGCCTCATCGCCGCCAGCCTGCAAGCAGCCACCCGGGGCGCCTACCTCGACAACGCCATCTTCGCGAACCTGAATCCATTTCAAGCGGACAAACTTCTCGATCAGGCCCAATACTTCCTGCTCACCGCCGGGGGTCTTCTGTTGACTTTCCTTTGTGCTATCCCGTCCGCTACCCGTCGGACCGGTCCCCTCTTTCTGTACACCGGCCTCGCGATCACAGTCTGGTTGCTGACGGCGCCAAAGGTCGGCTCCGATCTGAACTATCAATTGGAAATGACGCTGCTGCTCGCCATCGCCGCCGCTGCGGGGCTCGGCCACATGGGCTTCTTTCGAGCCGTCATTGCCAACCGGCGGACCCCGATTACCCTGCTGCAGATCCCGATCGTGTTACACGTCGCCTTGAACCTGACGCTGACCGCACGGACCGCTGCCGAGCGCGCCGTATTCGAGTCCGTCAAGACCGCCGAAATCGAATCGCTGCGCCCGTATCTTCGCCCGGACAACAGCCGTGTGCTCGGAGGCAGCTACGACGCCACGCTACAACTGCGCGGTCGCATCGAAGTAGAAACCTTGATCTACTCCCTACTTGTGGAGGCCGGGAAAGTGGACCCTGCGCCCGTACTTCGCGACATCGAGGCCGGTCGCTTCGACACCTTGATCCTGCCTTTCGACGTGTCCGCCACGCAAAAGCCCGCCTGGTTGAATGCCGAACTCGCCTCGCTGCCGCAGGACCAACTGGACGCGGTCCGAAAGCACTACCGCCTGATCAAACATCTCGACGGAGCCTTCTTGAACGGGAACTACATCTATGAGCCAATCCGCAACTGAACTCTATACGAGCGTGTATCATCAGACGCGATTTGCCTTCGATCCGGAACGCGCCAAGGTCTGGCGGGTGCTTTGCCGATACTTGCAGCCGTGGGTCGACCAGCAGGCTGGTTCGCTCGATCTGGGCGCCGGCTATGGCGACTTCTCGCGGTTCATTCAGAGCGGCCCAAAATGGGCACTGGACTTAAACCCGGGTCTGATTCCGCATTGGGCGGAGGATGCCCGTCCGGTCATCCAGAGCGCGCTCGAACCCCTGCCCATCGAAGATGGCTCTCTCGGCACCGTATTCGCCTCGAACTTCTTCGAACACTTCACCGCCGGCGAGGGTCAGCAGATCCTGATCGAAGCCAAGCGCATGCTGAAACCGGGCGGCAAACTGATCGCCGTGCAACCCAACTTTCGCCTCGAACCACGCCGCTACTTCGACGACTACACCCACAAAACAGCCTATACCGACGCGGGATTCGCGGGCCTTCTCGCCGCTTCGGGGTTCCGCGTCGTCCACAGCGAGCCACGGTTCACGCCGTTCACTATGAAGTCGCGCTGGCCGAAGGCCGAATGGATGGTGAGTCTATATCTGGCCCTACCGTACCGCCCGTTGGCCGGCCAGTTCCTGGTCGTGGCGGAGGTCGGAAACTAATGCACCGAGGCAAAAAACTCGCGGTCATCTTTCCAACTTATAACGAAAAGGACTCGATTCGCGAATCGATCTTGGAGTACTTCTCCACCGGTCTGGTCGACGAAGTCATTGTCGTCAATAACAACGCCGCCGCCGGTACATCGGAAGAGGTGGCCGGTACCGGCGCACGCGAAATCTTCGAACGCCGGCAAGGCTATGGCAGCGCCTTGCTCTGCGGACTCGACAATACCGAAGCCGACCTGATCATCTTCTCCGAACCCGACGGGACGTTTAGCGGCTTGGACGTACCCAAACTTCTCGCCTACTCCGACGATGTCCCCGTTGTGCTGGGCACACGCACCAGTCGCCAATTCATCTGGCGCGGCGCCAACATGGGTCTGTTTCTGCGCTGGGGCAACTGGGCCGTCGCCAAGATGACCGAACTGCTCTTCAACACCACCATCTTGACCGACATGGGCTGTACCCACCGGCTGATCTCTCGCGAAGCCGCGCAACTCCTGCGGCCGCACCTCACCATTCGCGGGTCGCACTTCGGTCCCCAGATTCTTATGGAACTGCTCGCCCATCAGGTGCCGTTTGTTGAGATCCCCCTCAACTACCGCGCCCGCGTCGGCGAATCGTCCGTCACCGGCAGCTTTTGGAAAGCCTGGAAGTTAGGGTGGCGCATGATCTTCCTCGTCTGGGAGTACCGGTTGGGGCTCGTCATCCGGCAGCGGACCCTCTGGCCAGACTACCTGGCCGCCAAACCCGCCGATGTGCCGGCTCACGAAGGAACCGGCGTGCACGCACTGGCCCGTGCGGTGCAGGAACAGACCCAGAAGGCCCCAAAAACGCTACCCCCCCAACTTCCGGCTCAAAACGATCGCAAGGTCACCAAAGTATAGTGAAGGGGAATGAGTGAATTCCCGGACGCCGCCATCATTGTCCATGGCGGTGGACCCACTGCCGTTCTCAATGCCAGCTTGGTCGGAATCATTGACGGTTGCCGCGCTTCCCGCCATTTTCGCCGGCTCTACGGGGCGCGAGGCGGGGCCCACGGCCTGCAGCGTGACAATTGGATCGACCTCGGGGCTCTTTCGCCCGAAATCCTCCCGCAAATCCGCCGCGCGCCGGGCTCCGTCCTGGGGTCCACGCGGAAGCCCTTCGAACAAATCCACCTTGCCCCGGCGCGCGCTCGCTGCCGGGAGCAGGGAGTCGGTACGGTGTTCTTCACCGGCGGCAACGGGACCATGCAAACCGCCCTCCTCCTTCACCAAACCGGTGCCCTCACGGTCATCGGCGTTCCCAAAACTGTCGACAACGATCTCGTCGGCACTCACCACTGCCCTGGCTTCGGTTCGGCCGCCCGCTTCTATGCCCACGCCCTCCGCGATATCGGCGCCGACAACCGGGCCCTGCCGTCTCCCGTCACAATTGTCGAAGTCATCGGCCGCAATGCCGGATGGGTCGTAGGCGCCACTGCTCTGGCGCGCTCTCGCGCCGGCGACGCACCCCATCTCATTTACTTTCCGGAGCACCCGCCCACCCTCGAACAAATCTGCGCCGATGTCGCACGCGTCTATCGGAATCTCGGCCGTGTCGTTGTTGCCGTATGTGAAGGTCTCCGCGATCCGCAAGGCAATCCCTTCGGTGCGGACCTCGACCGCGCCGGCAACCAGCAACAGGAACTCGCTAGCAACCTCGCCCATACCCTGGCTCGCGTCGTCAGCCAGGCTACCGGCCTGCGCGTACGCAGCGAAAAGCCCGGCCTGCTCGGTCGATCCTGTTCTCTTGCCGTTTCCGAAGCCGACGCGTCGGCCGCCTACCGCTCCGGGTTCGACGCCGTGAAGGCGGCCGCTCGCGGCCAGTCTGGCGTCATGATCGCCCTGACCTCCTCAGTGGAAACCGTCACCGTCCCGCTCGAATCCGTCGCCGGCTTTGAGCGCCTCGTGCCCCGGAATTGGATCGCGCCCGCCGGCAACGACGCCACGCCCGAACTGCTCCGCTACATCGCCCCCCTCGCCGGTCCCATCGAAGCGCTGCCAGTCTTGTAAAGCCGCCTGAACCGTCAACCAGTTCCTCTAAATCGCCTTGGGCACTCCCGCCAGGAACCACTTCTCCGTCCGGTTCTGCGGCCGAACCCAACCCCCAAATACAACATCCGCCACCGGCCCATCGTCCCGGTTCTGGTACGCCCGCCCATTCCGATTCGCTTCCAGATACAGCTCATGAAGCTGCATCACCCCGTCAAAATTGACGTCCACCCCCAGCCCCGGCCGCTCCGGAACCCGGCAAATCCCGCCAAATTCCAGCGGAATCGGCACCCTCACAATCGGGTCATAATCCGCCTGCCACGGGAAATAGTGCGAGTCAAACGGCCAATCGTGAGAATCCGCCGCCGCCCCCATCTGCACCGTATGCGCATGCGAAATCCCCAAGTGCGTATTCGAGTGCTGCGCGAAGCTGATTCCATTCGCCGAGCACCACCGCGACAGCCGAACCGCCTCATCGCTGCCCCCAATGTAGTGGCAGTCCCCGCCCAGCGTAATCTGGATCGCCCGCTTCTTCACCGCATCTTCATGCTGTTCGAAATTGGCCGCGCACATGTTCGTCGCCAGCGGCACCCCGGTCTCCCGGTGCACAATCGCCATATTGTCACGTCCCGCCACCGGGTCTTCGAAATACGGCAACTGATCGCCAATCGCCCGCTTCAACTCCCGTATGAAGGCGATCGCCGTCTCATTGTCCCAAACCGCATTCGGATCCGGCACCAGTTGAACCTCCGGCCCAAGCGCCTCGGCCACCGCCAGCATAATCGCCAACTCAGTCTGCGGATCCAAAACGCCCAGCTTCCACTTCACCAACTTCACGCCCGGCATCAACTCCGCCACCCCGGCCTTCGCCAATCGCACCGCGCTCGCCGCGTCCATAACCACGGATTCCCGCCACGCTTCAAACTCGGTCTTCGCTGCCTTCGGCTTCAGATATGAATAATCCAGCCCGCTCCCCGCCGTATCAGCGAGAAAGAACAAGTACAAGTTGAAACGAACCGCACCCCGCCGCCGCCCGTTCTCTCCACCCAATAGATCGCAAAGCGGTACCCCCATTCGCTGCGCGATCGCCGCATGCAGCGCCATCTGCACCCCCGCCCGCACATGATTGGTCACCCCCCGGTCAAACGTCGCCGAACCCCGCTCATCCTGCAGTGCGAACTCCGCCGATAACGTCCTGCTCCGGGCGGCAACCTGCTCCAGCGTCTTCTGCGTCTCCTCAACGGAAGTCCCTGTTCCCACCACCTCCGGCAGCACCGCCCGCAGCACCCGGATCACTCCCGTGTTGCAGGGAACTTCCCCCCAGCCCACCGACCCGTCGCTTAGGACGCATCGCGTCACAATCCGGGGCGTCAGCGGCGCATGTAAACCGGACGCGTTCAATAACCGGAAATCCGGCGCCAAGATGGGCCAGAAGTGAAAGCTCTCTACCGTACACTGCATCAACCGCTTAGAATATCAGCCCCGCCTACTCGTAACGCAGCGCATCCAGTGGATTGATCCGCGTGGCCCGCATCGCCGGAATCCAGACCGCAATCAACGCCGTCAAGCTCAACACCACCGGAACCACCACGAAGACCGTCGGATCCGAAGCCTCCACCCCGTACAGAAACGACTTGATGAACTGTGCGAGTCCGTACGCAGCTCCCGCCCCGGCCATCACCCCGGCCATCGCCAGCAACATCCCTTGGCGGACCACCATCCCGCGCACCGCCCTCGTCTCGGCGCCCAGTGCCAGCCGGATCCCGATCTCCTGCGTCCGCTGCTGCACCGAGTAAGCCATTAGCCCATAAACCCCAATCGCCGCCAGCAGCAGCGCCGCCCCCGCAAACACCGACATCAGCAGCATATTGAACCGCTCCCTCGATGTGGACCGCGCCACTACATCGGTCATCAACCGGATATCCGAAAGCGGCAACCCGCTCGCCTGCCGCAACTGCTCCTGAATCGCGGGGCTCAACTTCATCGCATCGGTCTCCGTACGAACCACCCAAGCCATCGGTCGAATCGACGCATTCAACGCGTTTAAAGCGTCCGGCACCTGCGCGTTCGGAATATACATCTGGTTGCCCGGCACGCGATTCAATCTGTTGTTGCGTACGTCCCCCGCAATGCCAATAATCTGCCGGGGCTGCTCCAACGCCAGCTCGCTCATCACGCCCTTCCCAATCCAGATTTTGTCGCTCAGCGGGTCGCTATTCGGCCAATACTGCTTGGCCATCGCCTGGCTGATGATCACCACCGGCTGGCCCGCGGCCGTATCGCGATCGTTGAACGCGCGGCCCCGCACCATCGGGATCTTGAAGACATCGAAGTAGCCCGCAGATGCCGTATGCCACCCGCCGCCGCCATGAAACGGCGTCTTCTCCGTCGGCCTGCCCATAATCAAAAACGGCAGGCCATAGCCCCCTTCCAGCGGAACGCAGCACGTGGCGCTCGCCGCCGCCACCCCCGGTAGCGACCGAATCCGTTCCGTCCCGTCCCGCACCAACCCCTCAATCGCGGCCGAAGTTACATACCGTTTTCCCGCCAGCGACATACGCATCGTCAAAATGTTGCTCGTCTCATACCCTGGGTTCACCCGCGCCAACGCCAGCGAAGTCCGAATTAACAGCGCCGCCCCGGTCAACAGCACCACGGCCAACGCGATCTCGACGATCACCAGCGCCGACCGCGCCTTATTCTGACGCAGGCCGCTGCCGGAGCGGGACCCGCTCTCCTTCAGTGTGTTCGCCAACTCTACCCGGGAAACCTGCATCGCCGGAAACAGTCCGAACAGCACGCTCGTCAGCACCGCAATGCCCGCCGTAAACACCAGCACCCGCCAATCCAATCCAACCAACGCCCCGTTCTCCCCCACCCGCGGCAGTCCGGCCGTATTGACCAGCAGCAGGCCTCGTATCGCGGCAAAGCCCAGCGCCGTGCCCACCACCGCCCCCGCCGCCGAGAGCAGAAAACTCTCCGTCAGCAGTTGCCGGATCAGCCGTCCTCTGGCCGCCCCCAGCGCCGCCCGGATCGCAATCTCCCGCCGTCGGCCGATCGCTCGCGCCAGCAGTAGATTGGCGACATTGGCGCACGCAATCAGCAGCACCATCGCCACCGCCGCCACCAGCACCAGCAGCGACGACCGGTAGTCCGCCACCAGCGCCTCATGGATCGTTTGCACCGAAAACGCCTGATCCGGCTGCAACGCGTCGGGGAACTTCCGCCGATACTCCTCGGACGAAATCTTCAACTTGGCCTGCGCCTGCTCCAGCGTCACGCCATCGCGCAGCCTGCCCGACGCTCCAAAATAGTGCCCCTGGTCGCTCGAGTTCGGGTCCAGTTGAAACGGTACCCAGATGTCGCTCTGCTCCCCGAAATCGCGCATATCGAAGGAGTCCGAAACCACCCCGATAATGGCGTGCGGCTCGCCGCCGAGCGAAATCGACTGATTCAGAATCTGCGGATCCCGCGCGAACCGTCGCGTCCATAGCGCTTCGCTGATCATCGTCACGTGCGGGCCCTTCGGCAGGTCCTCGGCGGCCGTAAACGTGCGGCCCATCAGGATCTTGGCGTCAAACAACCGGAAGTAGTCCGCCGACACCTGTCCGGCCTTTAGCTGCTCCGGCGTGTCGCTCCCAGTCCAATTCTGGGTGCTCTGGTTCGAAACACTCACGAATTCCACCACGTCCGTCTGCGCTCGCCAGTGCGCGAACTTGGCCGGAGACGCGCCCTGAAACGCCCCCTGCGGACTCTTGGTCTCAAACACCACCAGGCGGTCCGGCTCAGGAAAACTGGGCGGCTTGAGCAGAACGGTGTTGACGATCGAGAATATCGCGGTGTTCGAGCCGATTCCCAACGCCAGCGCCGCGACGGCCGCGGCCGTGAATCCACGCGCCTGCCAAAACATGCGCAGAGAATGGCGAAGGTCCTGAAGAAACGTTTCCATAGAGTCTTGCGACTTATACGGACGAGACCCAAAATAGTTCCGTCAGAATTTCAATTGGTGGCACGCGCGCAGCTCGTTCGCCACAAAGCTCAGACAGCCACAAACCTCAGCCAAAGCTTCTGGTCCTCCTTGCTGGCGAACACCTTGCTCCGCGAATCGCAGGCGCGAGTGCCCGCCCGCCTTTGTTGCCGAATAGCTGCCCGCCGGCGCCAGCGCGGAGACCCGGTCCTGCCACGCCCGCGCGCTCATCCGGTAGCGGATCAGCGCCGGCGCACCATGCTGTTTGCGAAGACGACTTCACTCCCGGCTGTAAACGCCGGCGACGCAGTAACCCCCGTTGCGTACACGCCTGCTACCGCTTCGTTTCAAGATCTCGGATGAGATTCCTCATCTCTCCGATTTCTCGGCGTTGAGCTTCAATGATTTCATCAGCCAGTTTGCGAACCCGTGGATCTGCTATACGGGCACGTCCACTTGTCAGAATTGCAATCGAGTGGTGGGGGATCATCGCTTTCATGTAGGAAACATCATCCACGGTGGCTTGGCTACGAACCAGCCAAAGAGAGAGAAAGAAAATGACTACACTGCCCCCGTATATTGCTAGATTCAGCCGCCTGTCCGTGTACATCTTCTGCATGAACGCGAGCATCATCACTGCCATCGTCGCACCCATGATCATCGCCATGTAGGTTCGAGTCTGGCTGAAGAAAACGTGGTCTAGCTCATAGGTATTTAGGTACATCAGGCCGAACATCACAACGGTGGAGCTAGCGATCATGACTCCAAATCTGGCATACATGTTCATAGATAGATTCCTCCAAAGAGAAGAGTCGTTAGAAACACTTTTAGTTTCAGATGTTCCCTCCGTGCCCCGGCCCCGCGCCCAACGCCTCCAATTCTCGGGCCGCCTATAAGCAAAAGGTCCTCGCCGCCGCCGAATCCGCCACTGCCCCAGGCGCCATCGGCGCACTCCTTTCCCGCGGGCACGCTACTCGCGCGACCCTATCGGGCTGAAATGCAGACATCGACGTTTCCCCCTGCGCGCAAAAAACGGAGATGTCTTGCCGAATTCAGGTCATGCGTTTTTTGGGCCAACGGGTTCGTCCGGGCCAAGCATCGTCCGGACTATCCCGCCCAGTTTCAGGTAGGCGTCATAGCCGGAGGGCTTGCGGAAATAGCCGTTCGCTCCCAGACGCGCCGTTTCTTCCCTGTCCTGCGTGGAGTCGGAAGACGTGACGATCAGCACCTGCGCCGCGGCGCACTTCCGGCTTTGCCGGAGGTACGCAAGAACCTCGCCTCCTGACTTTTTCGGAAGGTTCAAGTCAAGGATGAGGAATACGGGGCAAGGTGCTCCGGCATCGGCGTCGGCTTCGTCGATGAACTGAATGGCCTTTTCGCCATCAGTCACGATATGGAGCTCCGGCGTCAGCCGCGCTGCTTCGAGGGCCTCCCGGATAAGGAACAAGTCGGCCCTGTTATCCTCCACGATCAGGATGGCTCGGCGTTCCTGAATGGCCGGGCTATCACGCATCGAGGGTGAACCGGAAGGTTGATCCGTGTCCTTGCCGGGATTCGACCCAGATGCGCCCTTGATATCTCTCCACAATTCGCTGACAGATGGCCAGCCCGATTCCGGTGCCGGAATATTCATCGCCTGTATGCAGTCGCTTGAAAAGTCCAAAAATTCGCTCCTTATACTGAGGATTAATGCCAATGCCGTTGTCGCTCACCGCGAATTCCCAGCCGTCTTTCTGCCGCTCGACGCTCACATGCACCAGTGGAGCCACGTCGGGGCGGCGGTATTTGATGGCATTGCCCACCAGGTTCTGAAATAGCTGCTGCAGATGCGTACGGTTTACGCGCAGGCGCGGCAGAGGGTCCGAAGTCACCTCCGCCTTGCTCGCCGCGATCGCTTCGGACAGGTTGGCGAGGGCGGATTTCAGCGATTCCTCCGCGTCGACGTCCTCGCCGGGCGCCGTGATGGTGCCGACCTGCGTATACGCGAGGACATCTCGGATAAGCGTCTCCATCCGCGCTGCGCCGCTCCTCAGGAAGTCGAGAAATTCAATCGCCTGGCCGTCAAGCTTGTCGCGGTAGCGCTTGTCCAGTAGTTCGCTGTAAATACTGACACTGCGCAGAGGCTCCTGCAGATCGTGGCTCGCGGAGTACGCAAACTGCTCAAGGTCCTGGTTGGCTCGCAGCAACTCCGCCTCGGCACGCTTGCGCGCAGTCACGTCCGTAAAGACCACCCCAACGCGTCTCTTCGTCTCGTCTTCGAGGCGGAATGAGTAGACGTCAAGTACCCGGCCTTGCGAAAGTAGGCCACGTTCCCCTCTGACCGGGTCGCCGTTGCGGAGAATATTGTCGAAGAGATCGATCCAGGTTTGAGCCTCCGCCGGAATCACGTCGCGGATCGTGTCGCCGACTTTCGCTGGCACCCCGCTTTGAACTTCAAGCGCGGGATTGACCGCGATGTATCGAAAGTCAGTGGGGGTCTCACCGCTAGCAGGTATCGCCTCGAGGATACAGAACCCCTCATCGATAGATTCGAAAAGCGTTCTGTAGCGCTCCTCGCTTTCTCGCAGCGCCGCCTGTGCCCTGACGCGTTGAGTGACCTCGAAACCCTCGACGAATATGCCGGTCACCTGGCCCGACTCATCTGCAATCGGCTGGTAGATGAAATCGAGCAGCAGATTCACCAGGGGCTCACCCGGCTTGCGCTGAAGCTGAATCGGGGTCTCAAGGCCAGTAAAAGGCTTTCCCGAGCGGTAAACTTCATCCAGAAGCTCGAAAAAACCCTGCCCCTTTACTTCGGGGAACGCCTCCCGCACGGGCTTGCCAATGAAATCGCGGCCTTCCCCGGCTAACCGCATGTAGGAATCGTTGGTAAACTCGAACACATGTTCGGGTCCGCGCAAGATGCAGATAAAACTTGGCGCCTGCTGGAACAAGTAACGGATACGTCGTTCGCTATCGCGCGCCGCCGTAATAACGTTGCGCCGCGCACGCGAAAGCTCCAGAGCCGAACCGACGCGCGCAATCAATTCCCGCACCGGGAAGGGCTTGACCAGGTAGTCATCCGCACCGGCCTCCAAGCCTTCTATGCGGCTTTCCTCTCCGGCGCGCGCCGACAGCATGATGATCGGGACATCGGACAATTGCGGGTCGGAGCGTAGCGCCCGGAGCAGCCCGAAGCCGTCCAGCCGGGGCATCATCACGTCGGACAGGATGAGATCGGGACGCCGGGCACGGGCAGCGTCAAGCGCTTCCTGCCCGTCTGAAACAGCCTGAACTTCGCACTGGTTCCCAAGCAGGCGGCTGATATAATTCCGCATATCCGAATTATCATCGGCTAGAAGAATCCGCGCCCCTTGGACAGACGCGGGCACCCCCCGGAAATCCGGGACACGCCCCGAAAATTCGCTCAATGGCGATCCAGCCGCCCCAAGCCACTGCAAAGCTTCTTCGACATAAGCATCGGGGCTGAGTATGGAAGAATTGCCGCGTCCCTGTGGTTCAATGTGCTCTTTAGGAAGATGTTCCGTCCCCAGAGGAAACCGAATCGTGAAAGTTGTCCCTCGGCCCACCAGGCTTTCAACGGAAATCGTGCCGCCATGAAGCTTGGCAAGTTCCTGCACCAAAGCAAGTCCGATGCCGCTGCCTTCGAAGCTACGGCTCTGCTGGCCGGCGATGCGGTGGAAACGCTCGAACAGACGGGGTAGTGCCTCTGGCGGAATCCCCACGCCGGTATCGCGCACCGACAACTCGGCCTGCCCCTTGACCAAGCGAAGGCCCACCACGATTTCTCCTTCAAAAGTGAACTTGAAGGCATTGGAGAGTAGGTTCAGGACGATTTTCTCCCACATCTCCCGGTCGATATAGAGGGGCTCGGGAAGTGCCCGGCAATCGACGATGAGTTTCAGGCCCGCTCGCTCGCAGGCGGAACGAAAATTGCTGGCGAGTTCAGCGGTATGGGCGGCAACTTCGGTCGGCTGATAGGCAGCCTGCGTCCGGCCGGCCTCGATGCGCGAGAAATCCAGCAGAGAATTGACGAGTTTCAGCAGACGCAGGGAATTACGGTGCGCCAAATCGAGGCACTCGCGCTCAGCTGGCTGCAGGGATGTCCCTGCGAGGGTATCTTCCAAGGGACCGATCATCAAGGTCAGAGGTGTGCGGAATTCATGACTCACATTGGAAAAAAATACGGTTTTTGCGCGGTTGATTTCGGCGAGGGCTTCTCCCCTCTTGCGTTCCTGCTGCTGTCCCTGCGCCCGGCCTATGGCGCCTGAAACAGCTTCCGTGACAAGGTTAAAAAACGAGCGATAATCCTCATCGAAAGCTCTTCGTGGACTTGCGCCAAGCACCAGAAAGCCTGCCACCGCTCCATCCCCGCCGCGAAACGGCAAAACCAGTGCCGTGCCAACCGGGTCGGGCCAAGGCCCGCCCGGAAGGCGACGGCGTTCCAGTCCATTTAGCGTGACGGTTTGTCCCTCAATCGCCGCACTGGCGGGCCAGGGATCGAAGCTCTTCGTCGACAACTCTGCCGGGGCGTCGTCGGCGCCTTTGCCGATGCCGGCGTAACCAGCGAGAGCGGCGCTCGACCCGTCCGAAGACAAAAGATAAATCAAGGCGAAGGGAATATCGTAGCCGCTTTGCGACAACACTTCGGCCGTCCGCGCGCAAACCGCCTCTGGCGTTTCAGCCTTAATGTTTTCCGCCGACAGGCGGCTAAGGACGCCGAGCCTGCGCTCGCTTAATACCCGCTTCGTCTCTTCGCTGCACGCGCAAAAGACTCCACTCACCTTTCCCGCATCATTGAAGGCCGGGCTGTAGGACCAGGTGAAATAAGTCTCCTCCTTGTAGCCGCTACGCTCCATTTCCAGAAGGACCCTCTCGTTCCAGGTCGCCTCCTCACTGTCCATCACTTGGCGGGTCTGTGGTCCCACAGTGTTCCAAATCTCATGCCAAACTTCGCGTGCGGAACGGCCGAGCGCATCCGGGTGCTTTTTCCCAAGAACTTTAATAAGAGCGTCGTTGTAAAAATTCGTGAGCTCCTCGCCCCACCAAACAAACATGGGATACCGCGAACAAAGCATCATTCGCACCGCCGTGACGAGGCTTTGAGGCCAGGTTTCGGGGGGGCCAAGCGGTGTTTGCGCCCAGTCCAAGCTGCGGATCTTCGCGCCCATCTCGCCGCCCCCCTGGAAAAACTCAGCGCCTCCTGAAAACGGGGGGGCGTTATTCGCTACGGACGCCGCGACGTCCTTTTTACCGGTGCTCATGCGGCGCTGCCCCGTTTGCGGTCTGTCGATGCCGGCTTTCCATTAGGATATCCCGCACGAGAACGCCGAGCTTCATGAACTCGCTTAGGTCTGACGGTTTGTTGAAATAATGCAGCGCCCCATGCTTCTCCGCCGTTTCCCGATCCTGGGGCGAGGCGGAGCCGGTCATGACAATCACGGTCGTGTGCGGGTAAAGGTTGGTGGAGCGCAGCCGCTTCAGGATGTCCTCGCCGTCGCATTTTGGCAGATGCATGTCGAGCAGGATCAGGTCCAGGCCGGGCGCCTTCGGATTGCGATCAAGGCCTTCGAGAAAGGCGATCACCTCGGCGCCGTCGCTGATCACATGCAACGTGCAGTCGAGATGCTGCTCCTTGAGCGCTTCCCGCACGAGCATGATGTCCGCCGCGTTGTCCTCGGCGAGAAGTATTTGCCAATGCGAAGTTTCTTTCGTCATCTGAATGCCTTTTAACGGGAACGTTCCTTGCCCGGTCTGTCTTTGTCCGTCCGATCAATGCGGCCGGCGGCCGTATGTGCCCCGCCGGAGACGAGCCAGCCCGGCGCGGCGCATCAGGGTTGCGACCGCATCGTGACCGCTCAGGTTTTGGTCATCGCGAGTAAGCGATCGGACATATTCGCTCGGCGTGCTGAAGCGGCTTTCGCGCAGCTTTGGCTCGAAGAAATCCTTCCTCGAACGCGGCAGGAAGATGCTGAGGGACGCTTGTTCCATTATGAATAAACACTTTTAAAAGGCTATCATTATTTAAGGATCAGATGAGGTTTAATGGGGACAGACGATGAACGCAAGATGCGCGGATATGGCCCGGGTCAATGCCGAGAGGAAACTCCGGCAACTCGCTAATTGACGAAGAGCGCGTCACCCGCCGGTGCAGATCAATGATCCTCTCGACCGTCGCTGCGTTTCGCTTTGGTTGAGCTGATAAACATACTGCGGCGCCGTCCGCCTGGCGCCGAGCCGTTATATTGCCCCTCATCTTGTGTATAGGGAAAGGAATGGGTTGTATAGGGAAAGGAATGGGTGTGACGCCAAGCAAAGCGAGCGCGGCCTCGATTTTGGCGCCATCGATTGTGCGTTCAACGAGAGGATAGTATTCGACGCGGATACCAAGCTCGTAGCGAAGCTGCGGCGAGCGACGCTCACATCAGACTTAGTGGCTGGCCGACTGCTCATCAGGAATCGAGAAGGACACGGCATTTGCGGACGGCGCCATTTCACCATGGGCGATCCGGTCCGCGATTACTTCGATTGCCAGCCGTTCGGTGTTGCTGATGGCCTCGTCTCGCGTTTGGCCGTAGCACATGACGCCGGGCAGTTCGATAGCTTCAGCAATCCGCCGGGCGTCGTCCTCACGGTCCAGTTCAATGGTGAGGTTCACGCCTTCGTCATAATCCGCCGACCACTCAGATGCTAGAGATCTCCTGTGTAACGGCATCGTGTAGAGTTTCTCTCGGTCCAAACGGCCTTCGAGGAGATCGTCGTGGAAGACGAAGGGCACACCGTCACAACCCAAGGGACTAACTTATAATAATTTCTTTCGATGGGATGTTTCATGTGGTTACGTGTGTCGCTAGCGTCATCGGAACGTGTCAACGATTTTGAGACAGTCGGCGAAAGAATTTACTGAGTATCGTCGAACGGAGACGAAGGTTTGTTGATCCAAGAGTGTGCGGGCGTTGGATGGGATTTTGGTGGACGCTTAACAAAGCGTTCTGGATGAACGATAACCACCGGAGAATTGCCCCCAGTCTCCCTTTGGGGCAGGGAGGCCGCTTCCAACCAAGCCAAGCGGCCTCCAATCAAATTATTCAGCGCGATTCAGCCTAAAGCGGAGGAAGACGCTCGCTCCGTGCGGGCGCGATCCATAGTAAGGCTTGAGGGTGCTTGCGATTGAGTACGCGGTGACATTGAAGCCCAACGCCACTTGCACCGGCCCCGCAGAGCCGACTTCGCGCGTGTATCCAACGGTGTATGCCGCGACGATGTGTGCGCGCTTTCCCGTCTCGTCGAAGATTCGGTGTGCCAAATCGTGATCATACTCGAAGAGCTCGTCGCGTTGGGACCATTCGAATCGAGCGGTCACCAAGTTCCTGCGACTGAGTGGGACCACCGTCTCTGCCAGAACGGCGTTGGAGGCATAGCGTCCGATGGTCTTGTAGTTCCGAGCCCAGATTAGACTGCTCGACCAGCCCAGTGTGCCGCGTACCGGCTTCGTGTAATGGACCGACGCTGTACTACGGACCACGTTATCCTCATGCGTTGTTTCCGGCCGCCGGATGCGGCCGGCGGAGACCTGCGCCACCCAGTTTCGGCCAGGCTGCCACGTGAGTCGGCTCGACCAGGAGTCGATCGGCCCCATGTCAATATTCCAGCGGTTCTCGTTCGGCTCCTTCCCGCGGAATCCGCTAGCTTCCAATCGAAACTTGCCATAGGTCATTCCGGCGGTCACCACGTTATTGGCGATATGCGTAGCGTCCTGCCAGTGGTGGCCCAGGGTCGCCTGCGGCAGTTCCATGGCCGAAGCACGGTGTGGGAAGGCAATGGGACCTAGTGCGGCGTCGCCAACAGGTGCGTAATACAAGTTCAGCATCGCTTTCGACCCCATCGGGCGGGCATAGTGGATGCTCACCTCCATCAGAAGATCGTGGGGATGCTGTCCATCGACGATTGGTTTACCGTTTGCTGTCTCGCCACTTTGGAACAGGAGCGGGTATTGCTTCCGGGTGACGGTCAGCGGATCCAGCGAGACCATGCCGCGGAACATCAGGCTCCCGCGCCCTAGATTCCGGGCCGCCGCTAACATGCCCCAGTTGGCAGAGTAAGTCTTGTCGCCCCCGCGGGGACCAGACTGCTGCGTCGCGACCACGAAGGCCTGCCCCATCCACATCAGGTTCCAGTTCCCCTTCGTATGCATCACCATGGGCATGGGCCAGGATGCCGGATTCACGCTCGTGCCAGAACCGAATCCAAACAGGAAGCCGGTACTGCGGTTGGCACTGGCCACGCTCCCTGTCTCCTGCCCATGATGCTGATGGTGATGGTGTTCTTGGTCTTGGGGCTCGGCACTCTTTGGCTCCATGGCGGCTGGCGGCTGCTCATGGACATGCTGCGCCATTCCGGTTTGTGAGAACGTGAGGGCCAGCAAAAAGCTGGTGAAGATCAGGTTGGTGCGAATCAGGTGGTTCATCGGTTCATTGCTCCTTACATCGGTGCTGACGGGGAGCCCGTTGATCCTTACACCTGAAACGAAAAAGATATCAGTAGCAGCCGGATTCGCCCTTGGGCTTGCAGTGGCACTCGATGCAGCCATGCGTGGCGCAGATGCCGCATGCGGTTACCACCTGCTTTCGCAAGGCTTCACGGGCTCGATGCACGCGGACTGCTGCATTGTTGGCCGTGATGCCCGCCCGCGTAGCAAGGTCAGCCAAGCTTCCATCCTCCAGATCAATGGTCTGGATCGCGTCCCGGTACTCCGGCTTCACGTTCTCCAGCAACGCCGTGACACACTGGCAGATCTCACCTTTGAACAGCTCATCGGGTTCCTGGTGGTCCTGCAGATGGGCGACGAGTTGTTCGGAAACGCGCTCCGCCGACCCACGTTGGCGGTAATAATCGATGATGGCGTTGCGAAGCACGCGATAAAACCAAGCCACAACGCTATCCTCGTCGCGGACGGAGCCTCCCTTCTCAAGGCTACGCACGAAGGCCGCCTGCAGAATGTCTTCTGCGGCGGCCTTGGACTGGACCCGCATTTCCAGGAAGGACAGGAACTGTTGACGTCCTTCGACGAGCCGTGTGATGGCTTCCGGACTGAGCCCGGCATTCTGTACGGAACCGCTACTCATCCCAGGAGCCTACCATGCTGTTTTCTCCATAACTTAAACCTGCTCTCACCGGCGGAGCCGGAGGCTGTTACTCACCACGCTGAAAGAAGACAGCGCCATGGCGACACTGGCTAGGACGGGTGTGAGCAGCAGGCCGAACGCCGCGTAGAGCGCACCGGCTGCGACCGGGATTCCAATCACGTTGTAGAGAAACGCCCACGCCAGGTTCTGCTTCATGACGCGGAGAGTGCGATCAGACAGGTCGATAGCCGAGACAGCCGCCTCGAGATCACTCCGCATCAAGGTCACGTCGGAGGCCTCCGAGGCAATGTCCGATCCCGAGGCCATGGAGAGTCCGGCATCGGCCTGCGCCAGCGCCGGCGCGTCGTTGACGCCGTCTCCGACCATTGCCACGCGGCGTCCCTCCTGCTGCAGCCGCTTCACTTCGGCTACCTTGCCTTCCGGCAGTACTCCAGCCACAATCTCGTCGATGCCCACTATACGCGCGACGGCCAAGGCCGTTGTTTTCCGGTCGCCGGTGAGCATCACCACACGAAGTCCTTTGCTGCGCAGCTTCTTAATGGCTGCGGCGGACGTGGGTTTGATGGGATCGGAGATGGCGATCACGCCTGCGAGTGAGCCGTCAACCGCTACGAAGACCGGTGTCGCTCCGGCCGCCGCTAACTCTTCCGCAGTGGCCAGCAACGCCGTTGGCTCAATTTCTCTCGATTCCATCAGGCGCTGATTGCCGATCAGAACCCGCCTGCCCTCTACGATCGCGGAGGCGCCAAGACCCGGCATGGCATCAAAGTCGCCGGCCGGCGAGGAGACCAGAGCACGTTCTTCCGCAGCGCTCACGACCGCCTCAGCCAGAGGGTGCTCCGATAATCGCTCGACTGCAGCGGCCATGGCTAGTACCACATCTTCTGAAAACCCAGGAGCGGGGACAACGTGAGTTACGGAAGGCCGGCCCTGCGTGATGGTGCCAGTCTTGTCGAGCAGGATCGTGTCAACACCATGCAACTTCTCCAAGGCTTCGCCGCCCTTGAAGAGAACACCGGCTTGGGCGCCACGACCAATCGCGACAGTCACAGCGGTCGGCACCGCCAGTCCCAGAGCACACGGGCATGCGATTATCAGCACGGCCACGGCTGCACTTAGAGCACGAACCAGACCGGCTCCAGGTGCCAGAACCAGCCAGGCGACGAAGGTCGCAATCGCGATTGAGATGACGATTGGAACGAAGAGCGCGCTGATACGGTCCGCCAGCTTCTGTATCGGTGCCCGTGACGCCTGGGCTTCCCGCATCAATTTCACGATCTGCGAGAGCATGCCGGCCGCACCGACAGCCGTCGCACGATAGCGAAGAGATCCGAGACGGTTCAGCGTACCGCCAATCACTTTGTCACCCACTTCCTTTTGTACGGGGACAGGTTCGCCCGTGAGCATCGATTCGTCGATTGCGCTTCTGCCTTCGATGACGACGCCGTCCACAGGAACCCGCTCTCCGGGCCGCACCAGAACCACTTCACCACTCTGCACTTCGCCGGCCGGCATATCGACTTCCATTCCGTTCCGAAGGACACGGGCCCGAGCGGGCTGCAGCAGCAGCATCTTCTTTAATGCTTCGGAAGTCTTTCCTCGCGCCCTGCTCTCTAATGCGTTGCCCGTGAGCACCAGCGCAATGATCATCGCTACAGCTTCGTAGTAAACCTCCGCAGGCACGCCGTGCCGTACGAAGAAGTCCGGCACCACTGTCGCCGCCAGGGAGTACACGAAGGCCGCCCCAGTGCCGACTGCGATCAGCGTGTTCATATCCGCCGTGCGATGCCGGAAGGCTGTCCAGGCGCGAGTGTAGAACTGGCGTCCGGCCCAGCCGATCACCACCACGGTGAGCAGGAGCAGCGTCCACTTGAGGGTCGTGGCATCCATCGAGTACAACCAGGGCATCGCAGCGCGCAGGGGCGGTTCGATGAGGTTCATCAGCGGCCCGAGAATTGGGTCCCCGCCACCATGCGATGCGTGATCACCTCCCGACATCAAGGGCATGGAGAGAACCATGGCAACCGCACCCAGGGCTCCGCTCGCAATCGCCTTCCGGCGCAGGTTGTTGTACTCCTCGGTCTGCGCCTCTTCCTGTGCCGCCTGTTCTTCAGCCAGACTGGCTCGAACGACCGGCAGATCCGCGCCGTAGCCGCGGCTACGGATCGTTTCCACGAGAGATTCCACGGTGGTGTCGTCCGGATTGAAGGACACTTTCGCTTCACGCGTCACCAGATTGACGTTCGCAGCGGTCACGCCGGGCTGTTCCTCCAGCGCTTCCCTGACGTGGCCGACGCAGGAGGCGCAGGTTAAGCCGGAGACGGGAATCGTGACTTCGGCCATGTTCGCGGTTGTCGGTTGC
Organism: Bryobacterales bacterium; assembly: GCA_038215275.1. Taxonomy (GTDB): domain Bacteria; phylum Acidobacteriota; class Terriglobia; order Bryobacterales; family Bryobacteraceae. Next base: position 23,334 of record JBBQRA010000060.1, read on the forward strand.
ATTGTAGTCGTCTCCCTTAGGTTCGCCATCATTGTTCCGCTCGGGCGACGCCTGGCTTGTAGCCGCTCTTTCGAATGGCTTCGCCAATGGCGACGGGTTCAGTGGTTTGCGGGTTGTACGATATGGTTACCTCGCCTGCCGCCAAGTTTACTTCCACCGTCTTGACGCCCGTGTTGCCCGCGAGTGCTGCCTTGATGTGCCGGACACACGATCCGCAGGACATACCTTGCACAGGGAACGTGATCTCGTTGAATGTTGCTGTCTTGGATTCCATGGTTATCCCTCCACCTCAATCTGCCCGCGGAGCATGCTCATTCCGCAGGCGAATTCGAAGGTACCCGTCTTTGTTGGGGTGACTTCGATGACGGTCTTTTCGAACGGTTTGAGAAACCGCCGAACGCCGAATTCACTGATGACGACCTCGTCGGAGCAAGGGGACTTCTCCTTTCGGTCGAAAATCAGCCGGAGCGATTGCCCCTGCTTTGCTCGTACTACTGAAGGCGAATAGCCGCCTTCGACGGTTATGTTTACTTCCTGGCTTCCGCCCGCCGACACTTTCGCCATAACGGCTGCCTTGGGTGCCATGAAAAAGTACCAGTTCACCCAGGCTATAGCCGCGACGCCGACGATCAAAATCAATAGTTGCATCATGTTAAGTCTCCTGAAATCAGCGCTCATTCCGCGCCGTTCATAGGTGCAGACGGAGAGGTCCGCAAAACCTTACATACCTCGCAGGGTGGATTGTTTCCTGGCATTCGGAGGCTGGGGAAGCGGTATTCAAGTCTGGGGGGCGACCTTCGCTGGTGGGCGGTACAAACCGCAAGTGGGCAAGGGCAGCAGGATCGTATACTCTTCCGGCGGCAACTGAAGTGCTTGCAGGCCCGCAGCTTGCCGCAAGCCTGCAAACGAGAGCTTTACTGGAAAGTAGGCTTCTTCGGTTTCAGTAAAGTAATCGGAGTCCGAAGACAAATAGTCCACAAGTGATCGATCCAGCCAACAAAGCCAGGCCTCCCGCTCATTCGCGGAGGCAGAACGGCTTGCTCCTAAGAGCGTCGGCGTGTATGACGTCAGCGGCGCGGCTTGGGGTAGCCTTGGGGATCGTCTCCCTGTTTCCATGCGTGCAGAAGCTCATGAGGCTGCCTATCGGTGCTGGCAAACCGCTTTGTCGTTGAGCCAGTCTCGTCTTGCAACGATGCCGCCTCATGGACGCGGAGAAATGCTGATGGCCATCGCGCATGCTGCACAACGAACAGGTCGCACCGAAGAGGCGCGGCAGAGACTGACAGAATTGGTTGCGGCTCTGCCCGGCACATCCTTTCAGGAGAGAGCCCGGAAGTGGCTCGATCAGCCGACGTTAATTGAGAAATCCCCGGTTTCTTGTCAAAGCTGTCACGACCCCGGGAGGCTAAGCTCTGTAGCGACTAAATCCCGGTAGCGCCGTTCAGCAGTTTCCGCGGTGTCCAGACGGCAACGGCGTTGCGATTGCCGAGGAAGGACCATACGTTTACGTCTGGGGTGGGATTCGTGATCATTGAACCGCGGTACTGATATGGCGCCGCTCCTGCCGCCCAACCTCTTGGTGCTGTGATGCATCACGACAAACGGCTTTACCAGAGTATGAGCAGGCTAGAGTCAGGTGCTCGGTCCAGTTTGAAGTCTAGCGCCCATCTCGTAGCTCTGTTTCCTAGTCCGATGATCTAAAGTCACCCAACCGGGTAAAAGGCTCAGAACTGACTTTACAGGGGATAGAAGCTTCGTCAACATTCAACATGCAGCTCGTTCTCCCGTGGGCGGTTTCAAAACCTTCACTGGCGCCTATACTCTCTATTCGCCGCGTCGAGTATGACATCGAAAGGGACAAAAGCACTCGGCCAGTCTGGGCTCCCTCGCGCCGATTGGATTGCAGAAACCCTTCTGGCCCCGCGCCTCAGATGCCATAGCCTACACTCAAACTAGATGCTCAACCGGGGCTATGCCTACACCACAATCATCAGCAGCAAATACCATGGACAACCCCTGCTCTCCCACCTGACAAGCCTTTACCCCCACTCCACCCCACAAGCTTGGCAACAAAAACTGAACAACGGCGAAGTCACCCTCAACGGCGTCACCGCCACCGGAAGTGAATCGGTCACGTTAGGCCAAACCCTTGTCTGGAACCGTCCACCCTGGATCGAACCAGATTCCCCTCAGCACTTCGAAGTCTTGTTTGAAGACCCCCATCTATTGGCCGTCAACAAACCCAGCGGGCTGCCCACCCTCCCTGGCGGCGGCTTCATGGAGAACACCCTCCTTCGCCTGGTGCAAAAGCAAACCACCAACGCAAACCCTGTCCACCGGTTGGGCCGAGCCACCACCGGCATCGTCCTCTTCGCCAAAACACCGCAGGCGGCCGCTAATCTATTCGCAAACTGGAACACACCAAAAATTCAAAAAATCTACCGGGCGCTGGCTCAAAACTTTGCACAGCACGACGCCTACGAAATCCTCACACCCATCGGCCTGGTACCGCACCCGCTCATCGGTTCCGTGTGGGCCGCCAAGCCAGGTGGCAGACCGTCAAAGTCATTGGCGAAGGTGATCTCCCGCACTACAAGCACCACAACATTTGAGGTAACCCTAAATTCTGGCCGCCCTCACCAAATCAGAATCCATCTGGCATCCATCGGCCATCCCCTGGTAGGGGATCCTCTGTATGGCTCAACCGGCCAGCCTCTTGAAAATCTCCCCGGCCTCCCGGGCGATGGAGGATACTTCCTGCACGCCCAATTTCT
>JBBQRA010000061.1:0-26077 GCA_038215275.1 Bryobacterales bacterium
CCGACGTTGCAAGCCGGACAGATAGTGGTGATGGACAATCTGTCCGCGCACAAGGTCGATGGCGTTCAGGCCCTGATTGAAGGCACGGGGGCGGAGCTTCGCTATCTTCCGCCCTATTCGCCAGATTTCAATCCGATTGAGCCCTGCTGGTCATCCCACAGGCGCTCGCCGCGATCTCAGCCGAGACGGCGAGAAACTGCTTCAAACATTGTGGATCTGCCCTTGGTTAAGTCAAGAATTGCTCTAAGTCGCCGATGCACGTGCAAGCTCAGCTCTTCCAGCCGGACGACGACCTCATCCGTCAGCCGCCACTCTTGCATGGAAAACTGTTCCTCGCCGAGGGTGCAGTGCGTCCCCGATTCGCTTCTGGATGCTCGCGCCGGCACGCCCGGGGATAGACGTCCCAATGCCCGGCAGAATCTCCGGCAGACTCGCCCGCAAATTAAGATGACAGTTGCGTGAAAAATGATACTCTGTCCGTAACTGGGAATCTTGAACAGTCCAGGCTCCCGAACTGTCAAGACCAGTTTTTGACTCAACAGATCGGGCGTCTCCGCTAAAGGGGTTGTCGTTGGGGTCAGTTACTTTAGCGGAGACGGATCCGTTGAAAGGTTATACGGAACTGACCTAGAAACGTTCCGCTATGCCGCAACTTTTTTTAAAGCATACCGACGATGGCGTTCAGTGCGATCGTCCCCAGCCCAAGCGGGATCAAAACCTTCCAACCAATGTCCATCAGTTGGTCGTACCGGTAGCGCGGAAACGTGCCGCGAAACCAAATCATGATGTAGAGGAAGAAGGCCACCTTCAGCAGGAACCAGAAGGGCGCCGCCGCCACTGCATTCACCGCTGGAATCACCAGAATAGCGCCGACCAAGGTCAGCGCCCCACCCACCGCTAACATCCCGTACCGGTGCGGCGCGTACTTTAACTTCGGAGCCAGCAACACAATCGAAGCGATGCCGGGCCCAGCGAACAGCAGGAACGGCACACCAGAATTCAATGGAATCTCTAGCCAACCAACGCTAGGGAAGGGCCGCAGCCAGCCGCCCCAGAACAACGTCACCGACACCGCGGACACAACGAAAATGTTGCCGTATTCGGCCAACATATACAGTGCCCAACGGAAGCCGCTGTATTCCGTATGGAACCCGGCCACCAGCTCCGACTCGGCTTCAGGCAAGTCGAACGGAGACCGGTTAGTTTCCGCGACCGCGGCGATGAAGAAGATCAGAAACGCAGGCGCCATCGCGCCCCAATGATCGAATACGTACCAGACGCCCTGCGCCTGTTGATTGCGCACAATCTGCACCATGCTCAGCGTTCCCGCCGACATCACGCCACAGACCAAACCCAGGCCCATGGCCAGCTCATAACTCACTAACTGCGCCGAACTACGCAGCGCGCCGAGCAACGGATAGTGGCTATTCGAAGACCAACCGCCCAGCACGATTCCCAAGATGCCCACGCTGCCCAGCGCGCTGATCACCAGCAGACCCACGTTCACATCCGCGATGCGGAACTGCTCTGAAAACGGCACGACGCCAAACGCCACAAATGCCGTAAACATCGAAATAATCGGCGCGACATAGAAGATACCCTTGTCCGCATCCCGCGGAATGATGTCTTCCTTCAGCAGCAGCTTCAAAGCATCCGCCAGCGGTTGCAGCAGTCCATGCGGACCCACCCGCATCGGGCCCAGGCGCACCTGCATATCGGCCAGCACCTTCCGCTCCAGCAGCACTATGTATCCGGCAATAGGCGGGAACAGCCCGACGATCAACAGCATCAACACCACAGGAATCAGCCAGAATTCGATCATTTGAGCAACGACCTCATGGCAAGCTGCAGAAACGGCTCCGGATAGATGCCCGCACCGAGCGTGACCAGACCAGTCGTTCCAAGCGCCACTCGCAGACCCAGGCTCGAAGCCTTCGGCCGCTCCACTTCAATCGTCGGCAGCAGGAACATCGACCGGACCAGCCGGAAGTAGTAGAACAGCGCAACGGCGACATACGCCGCGCCGACCAAGGCCAGCACATAACGGCCGCTCTCAATCAGCGCGAGGAAAATGTAGTACTTGCCCAGGAAGCCCGCCGTCGGCGGCAACCCAGCCAAGGAAAGCAGGAATACCACCATCGGAACGGCATAAACCGGATGCCGTCGCGCGAACCCGTTCAGGTCGTCAATCTCCTCGCCATGCACGGCCATGAGAACCAGGAACGCGCCGATGGTCATGAACACGTAGGCGCCGGAATAGATAGCGATACCCTGCAAACCCGTCGTATTCCCCGCCACCAAGCCCAGCAACAAGTAACCGGCATGCGCGATGGAGCTATAAGCGAGCATGCGTTTCGCATTCGTTTGCGTCACGGCCGCCAAGTTCCCAACCGTCAGGCTGGCGATCGCCGCCAATGCCAGCAAAGGCTCCCATGCCTCCCGCGCCGAGCCCAACGGCCCAAGGAACAGCCGCAGCAGCAGCGCGAGACTGGCGATCTTCGAGCCGACAGCCAGATAGGCCGTCACCGCGGTAGGTGCCCCTTCGTACACATCCGGAGCCCACATATGGAACGGCGCAGCGGAGATCTTGAACAAGATTCCCGCGCTGACCGTCAGAATAGCCAGAATCGTCAGCGGATCAAAAGCAGGCCGCGCCGCCACGGCCACGGCGATATCCGTTAAGTACGTGGAACCCGCGATGCCGTAGAGGATGGAGAAACCGTAAGCGAGAATTCCGCTCGAAAACGCCCCCAAAATGAGATACTTCAGCGCCGCTTCGTTCGACCGCCGGCTTCGCCGCAGAAAACCCACCAGCACATAGAAGCTGATTCCCATCGTCTCCATGCCAACAAAGATCGTGATGAGTTCCGTGCCTACGGCCAGGAAGTACGCCCCGGCCTGGGCCATCAGCACGAGGCCGTAGTATTCGCCCTGATGTTCGTCTTCAATCTCGAGGTACCGGTAACTGATCACGGCGACCAGCGCGGCCGTCAACAGGAATAACCAGTTAAAGAACAGGCCAAAGGCGTCGATGGTCAACACCCCATGGAACGCCGTAAACGGGGCTATCTGCCCCTGCTTCCAGAGGTGCCAGCCCGTAATCGCGAGCCCCGGCAGCACCAGCATCAAGTGCCAGCGTCGCGAGCGTTCCCCGAGTAGGAAATCGAATAGGAATATCGCGCAACCAAACAAAGCCAACAGGATGGCCGGCAGCAGCGCGAAGTGGTCGACGTCGGTATAGTAGTGGCTCATCGCCCGAACCTCCCGACAATCTCCAGCACCGGCCGTTCCAGCACCGCAAACCACGGCTTCGGATAAACACCGATCGCCAGCGCCAGCATTAGCAACGGCAGCACAGTAGCCCACTCCCGCAGCGATAAATCCGCCAGACCGCGATTGGCTTCGTTTCGCAAATCGCCCAACATGGTGCGCTGATAGAGCCACAGCAGATACGCCGCCCCCAGCACGATGCCAAACACAGCAAACGCGGCCCACGTTCGGCTAACAATAAACGCGCCCTGCAGAATCGTGAATTCCCCGATGAAGCCGTTGAGCAGCGGCAAGCCCGACGAACTGAAAACGGCCACCGCGAAAACGAACGCGAATCGAGGCATCACAACAGCCAGACCGCCAAAATCGGCGATCTGCCGCGTATGCCGCCGCTCATAAACGAACCCCACCAGCAGGAAGAGCAGACTCGTCGAAATCCCGTGGTTAAACTGCTGCAGCACGCTGCCGGCAATGCCGTTGCTGTTCAAGGCGGCCAAGCCCAGCGTGCAGAATCCCATGTGGCTAACGGACGAATACGCCACCAGCCGTTTCCAATCCTGCTGCATCAGGCTGATCAGCGCGCCATACAGGATGGCCACAATCGAGAGCACTGCCAGAATCGGCGCGGCCTCGCGCGCGGCCTCCGGGAACAGAGGCAGGGAGAGACGCACGAACCCATAAGTACCCATCTTTAATAACACCCCGGCCAGCAGCACGGAGCCCGCCGTCGGCGCTTCGGTATGCGCGTCGGGCAGCCAGGTATGGAACGGCACCATCGGCACCTTAATCGCAAAGCCCACAAAGAACGCCCAGAACAGCCAGCGCTGCACGTCGAGCGCCAGTTGCAGCTTCAGCAACTCGGTAATCTCAAACGTCGGTCGAGCCAAATGCAGCCCGCCCTGCCAATAGAGCGCGATGATCCCGAGCAGCAGCACGACGCTACCGGCCAACGTGTAGAGGAAGAATTTGATCGCCGCATAGAGGCGCCGCTCTCCGCCCCAGATGCCAATCAGGAAGTACATCGGCACCAGCACCACTTCGAAGAAGACGAAGAACAGGAGCAGATCCAGCGACAGAAACAGGCCCAACATTCCGAACTGCAACAGCAGCAGCATCGCGTAGAACTCTTTCGTTCGTTCCTCGATGGCGTTCCAGGAAGCGAGCGCCGCAATGGGTCCGAGCAGCGAGGTCAACAGCACCAGCAGCAGGCTGATCCCATCGATCCCCAGCAGGAACTGCGCACCGAGCGTGGGAATCCACTGCATCCGGTCAACGAACTGATAGCCGTTCGCCGTGCGGTCGAACGATTGCCAAAGCGGCAGCGCCAAGCCAAGGCCGGCGAGCAGCACCGCGTTGGCCCAAAGCCGGACGAGGTTCCGCGCCTTACCCGGAATGGCCAGCAGGACAATTAGACCGACCAAAGGAAGCGCCAATAGCGCAGTGAGCCAGGGCATGGATCAGGCGCTCCTCAAGAGATACCACCCGGCCATGGCGGCCAAGCTCAGCACAATCAAGAAGGCGTAGCCCTGAGCCAGTCCAGTCTGCAGGTAGCGCACCGGGAACGAGGAAAGCTTCACGGAAATAGCCGTCAGGTTCACGGCGCCGTCGACGATCCAGGTATCGCTCCACTTGCTGATGTCGCCGGCCTTCCGGGCCAGCCAACCGGCGCCGTTGACGCCGCCATCCACCACGCGGCGGTCCCAAGCCGAAAGCCAGTCGCCGCCCTGCCGGGCCAGACCGCGAACGAAGATCAATTCATACAAATCGTCGAAATACCAGCGGGCGCGGAGCAACCGGGCGACGGGCGCAACGCCCTCTTCCCAGCGATCCGCCGTCCCCGGCCGGCGGAGATAGAAGTGATAGGCGATGCCGAGGCCCGCAACCGCGACGACAGCGGATGCCACCATGATGGCCCAGGAGTGCGGCTCCGGCGTGGCGCCAAGCCAACCCGCGAACGGGGTGCCAAACCAACCCGCGCCGATCGAGCCGATGCTCAACACCCACAGCGGCACTGTCATACGCTTCGGCGACTCGTGAATATTCTGGTCGCCACGGTAAGGGCCGAAGAAGGTGAGGAAGAGCAGGCGGCCCATATAGAAGGCGGTCAACAGCGCCGTAAACAACCCGGCCCCGAACAAGACCGGCGAGGCCACCCACGCGCTCGTCAAAATCGAATCCTTCGAGAAGTAACCGGCGAGCCCCGGCCAACCGGCCAATGCCAGCGTGCCGATAAACATCGTGCGGAACGTCTGCGGCATCTGGTGGCGCAAGCCCCCCATCAGTCGCAGATCCTGTTCGCCATCCAGCGCGTGAATCACCGAACCAGCCCCAAGGAACAACTGCGCCTTGAAGAACGAATGCGTCACAACGTGGAACAAAGCCGCCCAGTACGCCCCCACGCCCAGCGCCATGAACATCAAGCCCAACTGGCTGACGGTGGAATACGCAAGCACCTTCTTGATGTCGTGCTGCACCAGCGCAATCGAGGCCGCGATCACGGCCGACGCGGCGCCAATGGCGGCGGTCAACGAGCCAACCTCCGGCGTCAAGCGGAAGAACGGTTCGGCGCGGACGATCAGATATACGCCGGCGGTCACCATCGTCGCCGCGTGCATCAATGCCGAAACCGGCGTAGGACCTTCCATCGCGTCCGGCAGCCACGTGAACAGCGGAATCTGCGCCGACTTGCCGATAGCTGCCGCCAGCAGCAGCAGCGTTGCCCAAGGCAGCAGGGGATGCGGCGCGGCCTGCATCTCCGTGAAGCGCACGGTTCCGAAAATGCTCAGTAAGAAGAAAAGCGCCATTAGATACCCGGCATCGCCGAGGCGATTCATCAGGAACGCCTTGATCGCCGCATCGCTGGCCGGCTTGCGCTTGAAGTAGAAGCCGATCAACAGATAGCTGGCGAGGCCGACGCCCTCCCAACCCACGAACAGCAGCAGGTAGTTGTTCGCCATCACCAGCACCAGCATGAAGAACACGAACAGGTTCAGGCAGCCGAAGTAGCGATAGAGCCCGCCGTCATGCGCCATGTAGGCGATCGAATAAACGTGGATCAGGAAGCCGATGCCCGTGACCATCAGAATCATCACCGCGCTCAGCGGATCGAGCAGGTAGCCCCAGTCGGCCGTCAACGTCACCATGCGGCCATCGAAGGCCGGGAACGGCAACCCAGCTACCCACGTGAAGAGCACCTGCTCCGAACGCCCGGCGAACACGGCGCCCAGGCTCCACAGGAACGAGAGCAAAACGAACCCGGAGCAAAGCGGACCAATCAACCACCGCGGACCCTGCCGCGGACGCAAGTCCTGATCGTGGCCGCGGTCGTGATGGTGATGATGGCCGACCGAGCTGTTCTTCATCTGAGGATCGAGGAACTGATGCCGGCCGAGCAGCATCATGAGAGCCGCGCCGAGCAGCGGGAACATGGGAATCAGCCAGAGCGTATCGAGAAAGTTCATCTGGCCGGTCCTACCATTTCAACAGGTCAACTTCATCGACCTGCACTGTTTCACGGTTGCGGAACAAGGCGAGCAGAATGCCCAATCCCACGGCGGCCTCGGCCACCGCGACGGCTATCACAAAGATCGCGAACACCTGGCCGGCGGCGTTGCCGTGATGCTTCGAGAAGGCCACCAGATTGATGTTCACCGCGTTCAGGATCAGCTCAATCGACATCAGGATGATGACAATATTCCGGCGGGTCAGCAGGCCCGCAGTGCCGATCAGCAGCATCGCCAAGCTGACGGCGACATAGTGCATTGTCGTGATCAAGCGCGTTTCCTCGCCAGGAGGACGCTGCCGACGACGGCCACCAGCAACAGCAGCGAGACCACTTCAAAAGGCACCAGGTAATCCTGAAGCAGCGTGTCAGCCACCAGTTCGACGTTACCGGCGTCCGGCATCTGTTGCGTCGGCGGCAGTTGCACGCGGCTCCAGAGAATAGCGAACGCTACCCCGGCGATGGCCGTCACCGCCGCGCCGAGCGGCCAGCGCTGATGAAACTGACGCAGGCCGCGGCCTGCGTCCAAATTCACGAGCATAATCACGAACAGGAACAGAAGCAGGATGCCACCAATGTAGAGGATGATCTGCGCAACGAAGAGGAACTCGGCATGCAACAGCAGGTACAGCCCGGCCACACCAAGCAACGACACCATCAGCGAGATGGCCGCATGCACGGCGCTGCGCCGGGTAATGGCCAGCGTCGCGCCGCCCAATGCGAGCGTCGTGAACGCGTAAAAGAACAGAGCTTCCAGATTCATTGCCGGTATTGGGTGGGCCGGGGCCCCTCCTCCAGGGCTTGCCGGTCCCAAATGAGACCTTCGCGAGTATAACTGGCAATTTCGAAATCTTGCGTGAGTTCGAGGGCGTCCACGGGGCAGGCGTCCTCACACAGGCCGCAGAACATGCAGCGCGAAAGGTCGTAGGTGAAGGTCACCAGATCCTTGCGCTTGGTCTCCGGGTTGCGAACGCTGCCGACCACAATCAGATTCTCCGGGCAGGCGACGGCGCAGAGATTGCAGGAAATGCAGAGCGTTTCCTGCGTCGCCGGATGTACGTTTAGCCGCGGCGCGCCACGGTACCGCTCGCTCACGGCCGGGCGCTCGCTCGGATACTGCTCGGTCTCAATCTGGCTCGGGCTCTGATGCCGGAACGTCACCCACAGGCCTTCGAGCAGGTCGAGCAACAGGAAACGGCGGAGGAATTTCCTCATCGGTCCACCTCCCCCAGAACAATATCAATGGTGCCGATGATGGCGACCACATCGGCCACCAACGCCCCTCGCGCCATGTGGCCCAAGGCCTGCAGATTAACGAAAGAAGGAGGGCGGACGCGCAGCCGGTAAGGATGGGTCGTGCCGTCGCTCACGATGAAGTAGCCTAGTTCACCCTTGGGAGCTTCAATCGAAACGTACGCTTCGCCGACCGCCGGTTTGACGACCTTGGCAATTTTCGCCATGATCGGCCCCGCCGGAATATTTGCCACGGCTTGCCGGATAATGCGCACGGACTGGCGCATCTCGTCGAGCCGGACGAAATAGCGATCCAGCGTATCGCCGGAGGTGCGCGTCGGGACGTCGAACTCGTACTGTTCGTAGCCGGAGTAGGGCTGGGCCTTCCGCAGGTCCCACGCCACCCCGGCGGCGCGGAGCACCGGCCCGGTGACGCCATAGCGCTTACACGTCTCCGCGTCGATGATGCCGACACCACGGAGCCGTTCCCGCCAGATCCGGTTTCCGCTCAGCAACTCCTCGTACTCGTCCACCTTCGGCAAGAACTGACGGCAGAAGGTCTCCACCTCTTTTTCGAAGTCATCGTACAACTCATACTGCAGGCCGCCGATGCGGAAGGCGTGCGTCGTCAGCCGGGCGCCGCAATAGTTCTCGAAAATTTTGAGAACGCCTTCCCGTTCCCGAAGCGTATAAAACAGCGGCGTAATGGCGCCGATATCGAGCGCATGCGTTCCGAGCCACAGAAGGTGTGACGCGATGCGGTTGAGTTCCGTCAGAATTACGCGGACGGCCTGAGCGCGCGGCGTCGCTACTGCGTTCATCAACTTCTCCACCGCCAGGCAATAGCCAAGCCCGTTCGAGACGGCGGCCAAATAGTCCATACGGTCGACGTACGGCGCAAACTGCACGTAGGTGCGGTTTTCGGCGATCTTTTCAACGCCGCGATGCAGGTATCCGATGATGCAATCGGTGTTGGTTACGCGCTCACCATCAAGCTTCAGGACGATGCGGAGCACCCCATGAGTAGAAGGGTGCTGCGGCCCCATATTGAGGACCATCTCATTGCTATCGAGCGCCGTCATTGGCCGCTCTCAATGCCGAGGTTCGCCTGCACCCAGCGATTGTCCATTTCGACGATGCCATAGTCCTTCCGCAGCGGAAAGCCGGTCCATTCCTCAGGCATGAGGATGCGGCGGGGATCCGGGTGGCCGGAGAACGCAATCCCGAACATGTCGTAGACTTCGCGTTCGAGCCAGTTTGCCCCCAGGAACACCGGTACGGCGGAGAGGGGTTGCTCGCCCAGCGCAACGGCCGCCTTCAGCCGGATCCGTTCATTGCGGCGATGGCTGTAGACGACATAGACGAGTTCAAACCGGGGGGTCCGCTTCAAGTAGTCGACGGCAGTTATGTCGACGAGATAGTCGAAATCCGCTTCGGCATGGAGCAGTTCGAGTGCCGGCACCATGGCAGGCAACGTGATAACGGCAAACGGCTGATCCAAATAGGCGCTGGTTTCGAGCACGGCCGCCCCAAAATGCTCACGGAGCAGATCCGGAATAGGACCTTCCCAGGGAACAGTTGCCATCACGGCCGGAGCCTTTACGGGTTTTGGTTCTTCTGCCATCGAGCGGGGGACTGGCGCGTCACATGCGCCCGGACGGGCGGGACGCCGTCGTCAATCAGGACACACCGGTACAAACCTCTAGTGTAATCCCTATCAGGATGAGGGCGTTTCCCCTTTTGGTCAAAGCAATGAAGCGGAATGGCAAGTGGCGGGATCGGAAGGCCCTAGAAGAAGTCCGAACGGTTCGTCTTCTTCTTGGCCATAGCGTCGTTCAAGAACTGGATTACCGGATACATCGCTTCGAACCGGCGGGTGATCTCCTTGATGAACTTGGAACTGAGCGCCAGGGTAGGATCCAGACTCGTGTCCCAGTAGAGCCACTGCTTCTTCCGTATCCAAAAATCGGCCGGATGGTCTTTGGGGAAGCCTTTTGGGGGCCGGGTAAGGGAGTCGCCCTGCAGTTCACCCAGGATCTTCTTTCGGCTTTTGTTCTCCACCAGCGCCGTCCACTCGTCTAATTGAGAGGCGATGCGATTCCGGATGGCCAGCATCTGGTCCGGCTGGGGCATATAGACGCCGCCCGCCAATTCGATCTCGAACGGTGACGCCGAAACATAGAACCCGGCCATAGACTCCTTGTCCTCCGCCGAGACATGGAAACTGGCCGAGGAGTTGGTCTTGTATGGGTTCTTGTTCTTGCTGAATCGAACGTCCCGGTAGATCCGGTGCATGGCGCGCTTCGGCTCCGTGATGTAATCCGGGGCGAAGCGGGCGAACTCGGCGTTCAATGCCTCCACCAGATCCGTCATCGGCGCCTTGACTGCGGACTCATACACCTCTTTGCGCGGCTGGAACCAGTCGCGCTGATTGTTGTCCTTGAGTTCGCGGAGAAAGTCGAAGCCGGCTTCCGGGAAGCCGCGGAACGCTGTTGCCATACTTCAGGTTACGCCGTGGCGGCGACAGGACGGCAAGACTCTTCGATAATGCGGCCGTCGAAGAGATGGATGCTGCGTCCGGCAAGTCCGGCGAAGCGAGGATCGTGCGTAACCATGCAGATGGTCGCACCGCCGCGGTGCAACTCTTCGAGCAGGGTCATCACCTGTTCGCCGTTCTGCGAATCAAGGTTTCCCGTCGGCTCGTCGGCCAGCAGGATGGAGGGGTTGCCGGCCAGGGCCCGGGCCACGGCCACGCGCTGTTGCTGACCGCCCGAGAGTTGCGAGGGGTAGTGACGTTCACGGTGGCTCATGCTGACCCGTTCCAATGCGTCGCGGACCGCTTTTTTGCGTTCCGAAGCCGGCATGTTGCGGTAGGTCAGCGGCAATTCGACGTTCTCGTACACGGTCAGATCGCCAATCAAATTGAAGGCCTGAAAGATGAAGCCGATCTCGCGATTGCGAATCCGCGCCCGCTCTCCGGCCTTCAGCCCGCTGACGGCGTGGCCATTCAGGGTATAGCTGCCGCCACTTGGGGAATCGAGTAGACCAAGGATCGCCAGTAGCGTCGACTTTCCGCAGCCGGAGGGTCCGGAGATAGCGACGTATTCGCCGCGTTCGATCTGCATCTCGATCCCTTGCAGGGCGTGGGTCTCGACTTCGTCGGTCACAAAGCGCTTGCTGACGCTGGTCATTTCAATAATAGGTGTCATTCGTCTTTCCCAAGCAACTCCACCAGATAGGCGGTCGCCTCTTTGCTTTTCATTCCGGTCAGCCGCTCGACGGCTGCCCGCTTCAATTCGCTATCAGTTTCCTTGCGGGCGATTTCGACCAGCAACTCCGCCTTACGGCTGGCGGCAAGCCCGTCGAGGATGGCCCGCTTGGCATTCTTGTCCGTTTCGCTCGGATACAACTGGGCGAGTTCGGCGTGGCCGCCGCTGGCCCCAAGCATATGCAGCGCTTCGCGGCGCAAATCCGGGTTGCTTTCGGACTTGGCAGCCAGCAACAGGCGTTCCTTGTCGCGGCCGATCATGAAGCCACGCAGGACGGCTCTCTTTACATTCACGTCGGCCGTCGTTGCGTAAAGCTCTGCTAAGGCCTGCCGCGACTCCGGCGTGTTCAGCACCCCGAGGTACTCGACTGCTGTCGCCTGCAGGTCCGGGTTGCTGCCGCCCTTGGCGTACGTGGTGACGATTTCCCGGGACCGGGGACTGCGACCCTGCGCCAGCACGAACAGGGCGCGCTTCTTGAGCCTGGGCCCATTCTTCGGGGAATTCAACACTTTTTCAAGCATCGGCACGGCGCTTTCGGGGTCGCTATGCATCAGTCCATTAATCGCGATCAGCTTCAGCTCTTCATCGTCTTCCGATTCCGGGCGCGGCGGCTGTCCGGCGGCCTGTTTCGTCTCGACGGCGAGAGCGCGAGCGTCGTTAAGCCAACCGCTTTTGGGATAGGTCTTTTCCAAATCGGCCAGAGAGGCCAACGCTTCTGTCGAGCGGCCGAGGCGGGAGAGGGCATAGGCCTTCCAATACAGTGCGCCGTCGGCGCGGGCGGCCTTTCGATCAGCCACTTGGCCGAACATCTCGGCTGCGCGTTCATACTGTTTGCGATCCAGTTCGCGTGCAGCCCGCTCATAGGAGTCCCGGCCCGCCCAAGCGAGCTTGGCCGGCGGCGCGGGGGCAGTTGGAGGCGTAGGTGGAGAGGGAGGCGCCGGCGGGGCCGGTTGTCCGAAGCTGATCAGGGCCAGGGTCATTCCTGTTAGGCAGATACGAACGGTTCTACGCGTGAGTTCAAAGAAAGTAACTGAAGTCATAGGATTCCTTTTTCCATGGCCGGTTCTGCCGCCAAAATGCGAATTTCAAATACGATGCCTTTCCGTGCGATGCGTGCCCGCAGACTGTTAAGTTGAGCGGGGTCCAGCTTCGTGGGGCTGTGGGCGATTTCGAGCAGGATCTCCTCAAGTCCGGCTAGCAATTGGCCCACGCGGGCCTGTTGCGTGTTCTCCGCCGTTTGCTTGTAGATCCGGTTATCTCCGAGCAGTTGCTCCGCGTTGTGTTGCTGCCAGGAGATATCCATGGCGCCCGCCGGGGCGTTTTGAATCTCGGAAAGCACCATCAGACTGCTGGCCAGGTGGCCGTCGAGGGCGACCCGCAGCAGGCGCGGCGTGAGGTCATCCACCGCCGCGACCGCGAGCGGCGCCGGTGTCCGTGTTCGCTCGAAGGCCGATCCGGCCAGGAAGGCACCAACGAGTACTGATGCCGCCACGGCCAGTAGAAACGCCGACCGGGGCCAACCGCGCCTCGGCTCCGCCTGCTGCCGGACGGTCTGCCAAACTTGGCGGCCATAGTCCGGGCCGCGGTCCGGCACCGGGGCCGCGTCGAGCGAGTTCAACACCCTCTGCAGTCCGTGATAGGCGGCCCGGCAGTCCGGGCACTCGTCCAAATGAGCCTCTGCGCTGTCCAGGCCCTCTTCTCCGTAGTAGTGAAGAATTAATTGTTCTTCAGAAAGATGATTCATGTCAGCGTCACCCAGGGTAGGAGCGCCCGCCGCAGTTTGCGGACCGCGCGGAAGATGCTTTGTTTGGTGGCGTTTTCACTCAAGCCGAGCGATTCGCCGATTTCGAGGAGCGGCACGCCGTCGTAGTGCCGCATAGTAAAGGCCACGCGTTCGTGAGGACTCAATTGCTTCATCGCTTCCGAAATCCGTTCGCCGAGCAGTTGGGAGGTGACCAAGCGCTCCGGGGTTGGGGCGGTCGAGACCAGTTCCAGGTCCGGGGCGCCGGGTTTGTTTTTTCTTAGCGAGTCCAGCGCAAGATTCCGCGCAATCGTATGAATCCACGTGGAAAAGCTAGCCCGCGACTCATAGCGATGGATCTCCCGATAGGCTCGCAAAAACGATTCCTGCACGATCTCGTCGGCGTCGGATTCGTTGCCGGTGATGCGATAGGCCACGCGGAACACACTTTGGCTGTGGCGTTCGACGAGGAGCCCGAACGCGTCCTTTTCGCCTGCTTGCACCCGGCTGACCACCGTGAGATCGATCTCGTGCATTTTCCCGATTAGACTGACACGCGGCATCGCGGTTAGCCATAATCGAAAAAATGACTTTGGCCCTAGCGGCGCTGGAGCGTCTCCAGACTATCCCGGGCTTATCGGTGCGACCGGGCGCGCTCTTGCGGGACTATACCCGATTTCGGCTCGGCGGTCCCTGCGAGGCGTTGCTGGTAACGACGAACGAGGCGGCCTACCGCGCGGCGCTCGAAATTCTCACCGGTTCCGGCCTGACATGGACGACAATTGGCGGCGGGACGAACCTGATTGTGAGCGATGGCGGCTATCCGGGGCTGGTGCTGCAGTACGCGGCGGCGGAGTTGGCTGCCGAGGGAACGCACGTGTGCGTCGATGCCGGAGCGGAGTTGAACGCGCTCGTCGATTTCGCAAACGCCAACGGCTTGGCGGGGCTTGAAGCGATGGCCGGCATCCCCGGATGGGTGGGCGCGGCGATTTATGGGAACGCGGGCGCCTACGGGCAGTCGATCGCCGAGCGGGTAGATTGGGTTCGTTTCGTCGTGGGCGTTCAGGTGAAACAGTTCAACCGGGCGGAGTGCGAATTCCGGTATCGGGAAAGCATCTTCAAACGGAACAAGGATTGGCAGATTCTTTCGGCTGGTCTGGTGCTGGAACCGGGGGACCGGGCGGCGCTGGAAGCGCGGTCGGCGGAGATCCGCGCGACGCGGGACGCCAAGTTCCCTCCCACAATGGAATGCGCGGGCTCGATTTTCAAGAACCTGCTGCTGCGGGAGTTGGCGCCGCAGGTGGCGGCGCAGGTACCGGCGAGTGTTATCCGCGAAGGGAAGATTCCAGCCGGGTGGTTTCTCGAGCAGGTGAACGCGAAAGGGATGGCCGTGGGGGCGATTCGCGTGGCGGAGTATCACGCCAACCTGGTCTATAACTCGGGCGGCGGCTGTACGGCGGATTTGGTGACTCTGCTGGGCGAGTTGAAGCAACGGGTGCGAGAGCGGTTCGGTTTGGTGATTGAAGAGGAGGTCCAATTCCTTTCATGACAAACTATGGAGCATGCTTACTCTCGGATTTGTCACGGCGATTCTGCCGGATCTCTCCCTCGCAGAGGTACTGAGTTTTGCCTCTCAAAACGGCTTCTCCGCTGTTGAAGTGATGTGCTGGCCCCAGGGCAAGGCGGAACGCCGCTACGCCGGGGTGACTCATATTGATGTAGCCGGCTTCACGGCGGATGAGGCCAAGCGGATTCACGATCTGACGGCGCAATTCGGGGTTTCCATCAGTGGCTTGGGCTACTATCCGAACCCGCTCACGGCGGACGCCGACGAATCGAAGCTGTATACGAACCACATTAAGGCCGTCATCAAGGCTTCGCGGATGTTGGGCATCGGGGTGATGAACACCTTCGTGGGCCGCGACCATACGAAGTCGGTGGATGAGAATTGGCCCCGGTTTCTCAAGACATGGAAGCCGTTGATCAAGTACGCCGAGGACCAGGGCGTGAAAATTGGTATTGAGAACTGCCCCATGTCCTTCACGAAGGACGAGTGGCCGGGCGGCAAAAATCTGATGACGTCGCCGGCCATTTGGCGCCGCGCGTTCAACGATATTCCGAGCGACAGTTTCGGCCTGAACTTCGACCCGTCGCACTTCATCCTGCAGCACATGGACTATTTGCAGGCGATGCGAGAGTTTGCGCCGAAGCTGTTCCACATGCATGCGAAGGATGCGCGCATCGACACCGAAAAGTTGAACCAGGTGGGCGTGTTTGCGCACCCGAACCTATTCCACACGCCGAAACTTCCGGGCCTGGGCGACGTGAACTGGGGCAAGTTCTTTAGTGTGCTGACGGAGACGGGTTACAACGGGGCCGTGTGTATCGAAGTGGAGGACCGGGCCTTTGAGGGCTCACTCGATCTGCGGAAGGCGTCGCTTATACAGAGCGGCCGGTACCTTAAGAATTTTATTCCGTAGGAGGCGATCCCCTTGCATGGGCCTGTCTACTGCGGTAGGTTAATCAGGCCCTGCCTTTCGCGCTCCAACCGTTGGGATTCCACACTGTGAATGATCTGCTGATAGTCCGTTTCGTGTTTGTACTCGCGCTCACGGCCGCCGCCTATGTGCTGCAGCCAGCCGGGCTGCTGCCATGGATCGCCGCCGGGGTGGGTGCGCTGGCCGGTGTACTGATTGTGGGTTTTGAATTGCGGGTGCGGCAGATTTCATTGAAACGCTTGCTAGGCGCCGCGATGGGCAGCATCCTCGCGATTCTGGGCGCTTATCTGATGACGCTCGTGCTGGCGCAAGCCTTTCCGATGAATCACGACACGGTGCCTTTCCTGCAAGTCATGCTACTGCTTTGGATGACCTACTGCGGCCTGGTGGTGGGGGCGAACAAAGGCGAGATGCTGAACTTGAGCGCCTGCGGCGGCATGTTCGGCGGAGAGAATTCGGCATCGCCGAAAGAGGATCTGAAGATTCTCGATACGAGCGTGATTATCGACGGCCGGATCGCTGACATCGCCGAAACCGGCTTCATCGATGGCACGTTTATCATCCCGACCTTTGTGCTGCGGGAGTTGCAGCTGGTGGCCGATTCGGCCGATTCGATGAAGCGGAACCGGGGCCGGCGGGGGCTCGATATTCTGAGCCGGATCCAGAAGAACCCCGACCTGCATATTCGCATCGTGGAAGAGGATTTTCCGCAGGTGCGCGACGTGGACATGAAATTGCTGGAACTGGCCAAGCACCTGCACTGCAAAGTGGTAACGAACGACTTCAACCTGAACAAGGTGGCGCAGATCCACGGCGTGGAAGTGCTCAACATTAACGAGTTAGCGAACTCGCTCCGTCCGGTGGTGCTGCCCGGTGAGTTGATGAAGGTTTTCATCCTAAAAGAGGGCAAGGAGCAGAATCAGGGCGTGGCGTATCTCGACGATGGGACGATGGTGGTGGTGGACAACGCGCGGAAGATGATCTCGAAGACCATTGAGATTTCCGTCACTAGCGTGCTGCAGACGACTGCCGGCAAGATGATCTTCGGCCGTTTTGATGAGCGAACCCACTCCGCCGAAAAGGTTCAGGCCGCGCTACACTAGAGTCCCTGACCATGAGAGTAGCTGTCATCCTCCCGGCGGCGGGTCTCGGCACCCGCATGGCAAAATCGCAACCGGACGCGGCCCACAATCGGAAACAATTTCTGGTGCTAGAGGGGTCTCCGATCCTGATGCACACGATCCGGAAGTTCGCCCAAAGCGCAACCGTCTCTGAGATCGTCGTAGCCCTGCGAGGGGACGATATGGGATGGTTCCAGGAGCTACTGGACCAAGAAGCGCTGGCCAAGCCGGTACGTCTGGTGGTAGGCGGCGATTCGCGTCAGGAGTCTGTCGAACATGCGCTCGAAACGCTCGACGAATCCGTGGAACTCGTCGCGGTTCACGACGCAGTACGGCCGTTTGTGAGCCTCGAACAGATTGAAGCGGTCATCGCTGAAGCGGCCGTCTGTGGCGCGGCGATTCTTGGCGTGGTGCCGGTGGATACGGTGAAGCGCGTCTCGCGTCACCGCATCGAGACGACGATTCCGCGGGAACGGCTGGTTCTGGCGCAAACCCCACAGGTGTTCCGGTTTTCCCTGCTGAAGCAGGCGTTTGCGCAGGCGACGGCCGATAGCTTCACCGCTACAGACGAGTCGTCGTTGGTGGAACGCCTCGAGAACGTGGACGTACATGTGGTGCCGGGCAGCGACCGGAACATCAAAATCACGAAACCGACCGACCTCGAACTCGCCAAGGCGTTCTTGGCCGAAGAGGCGGCCCGGAAATCGGCATGACCGACTACCGGACCGGTCTCGGCTGGGACAACCACCGGCTGGCGCCGGGGCGGGTTATGATTCTGGCCGGAATCGTGATTCCGCACGAGACAGGGTTTGAAGCGCACTCAGACGGCGATATTTTGCTCCACGCGGTGACCGATGCGTTGCTGGGTTCCGTGGCTCTTGGCGACATAGGCATGCACTTCCCGGATACGGATCCGCAGTGGAAGGGCGCGTCGTCGGACCGTTTCGTGCGGCATGCGTTGGCGCTGGTCCACGAGAAGGGCTACCGGCTGTCGAATGTGGACACAACGGTGGTGCTGCAACGGCCGAAGTTGAAGGACTTCCGGGAGTCGATCCGAGCGAGTCTGGCGGAATTGGTGGGCTTGCCGCTGGATCGGGTGAATGTGAAGTTCAAGACGGCGGAGAAGGTGGGCCCCGTGGGCGAGGAGCGATCGGCGGAAGCGCAAGCAATAGTGTCGATCGTGCGCGATACTAACGATTAGAGAGGGGTATCTGTGAAGCTTGTCCTGTCGCTATTCGCATTGGCCGTGGGAGCGTTCGGTCAGGTGACCTATACGCGAGACATTTCGCGCGTTTTTCAGGCTAAGTGTCAACAGTGCCATCGGGAAGGCGACATCGCGCCGTTTGCGCTCGACTCTTACCAAGCGGCTATGACGTGGGGTGAAGATATTCAGCGTGCCATAGAGGAACGCCGGATGCCTCCGTGGAAGCCAGTGGAAGGCCACGGCGAGTTCCAGCATAACTTCGGGCTGTCGGCCGAAGAGCGGGACCTGATTTTGAATTGGTACCGCGGGGGAGCGGACGAGGGCGATCCGCGGGACCTGCCGGAAGCGTTAGCCGCAACCGGCGAGTTTCGACTGGGCGATCCGGACGTAGTGTTGACGATGCCGCAGAGTTACTCACTGAAGCGGCGCGGGGATACGTACCGGTGCTTTGTGATCCCGACGGATTTCGGGTCCAACCGGTTTATCGATGCGTTTCAGGTAGTACCGGGGAATCGGCAGGTGGTTCACCACGTGATTCTATATCTCGATACATCCGGGAAGGCCCGTCAGATGGACGGAAGGGATGGCGAGCCTGGCTACGAATGCTTCGGCGGTCCGGGCGACGGGATCCCGCTTTCGCTTTCGAGCATGGCGGGCGGATGGGTTCCGGGAATGGCCACAAATCGGTTCCCTGAAGGCGTGGGGACGCTGCTGCCGAAGGATGTCGACATCATCATGCAGGTTCACTACTACCCCGGCGGACGGACAGACCAGGAAGACCAGACACGGGTCGGTTTGTATTTCGCGCAGGGCGAGGTGAGCAAGCGGCTGGTTTATTTGCCGATAGTAAACACGCGGTTCCAGATTCCGCCGGGGGCGGAGAGCCATGAAGTTACGGCAACGTTCCCCATTCCGCCGCTCTTCGATGCAACGGCCTACCTGGTGGCGCCGCACATGCATCTGCTCGGCAGGCAGTTCAAGCTCGAGAAGATCCGGCCGAACGGACGGACGGAGCCGCTGATTTTTATCGACAATTGGGACTTCAATTGGCAGGGGTTCTACCAATACCAGCAGCCGATCCGGCTGAATGCGTTTGACCGGGTGCGGGCGACCTGCACGTTCGATAACTCAGAGAAGAATCCGCGGAATCCGAGCAATCCATTAAAGACCGTGCGATGGGGTGAAGGAACAGAGGACGAGATGTGCATCGGCTTCCTGGGCGTTACCTTCGACCGCGAGAACATTGTGCCGTTCAACCAGCCACTCTAAGGAGTCTCATGGCGGACATTGTCAGACCGCCGGGACCGCGAGCGGGCTTTTTCTCGGGGGGCCTACTTCGCTTTCGCCGAGACCCGCTTGCTTACCTTGAGCAGCTCGCGGCGGAGTATGGATCGTTCGCTTACTTCCAGGCTGGGCATCAGCACATTTACTTCGTGAACGAACCGGAGATGATCCGGGATGTATTGGTCACACGGAACAGCCTGTTTACGAAGAGCCGCATTCTGCAGCGGGCGAAGTCGTTGTTGGGCGAAGGGTTATTGACCAACGAGGGCGCCAGCCACATTAAGCAGCGGCGGATGGTGCAGCCGGCTTTCTACCGGGACCACCTCGTCACGTATGGTGCGCAGATGGTGGCGCTGGCGGATAAGGCGTGCGGCCGTTGGCGAAACGAAGCCAATCTCGATATCGACCAGGAAATGATGCGGCTGACGCTGGCCATCGTCGGGCAGACGCTGTTCAGCGCCGATGTGGAAGACGAAGCGCCGCAGGTGGGCGAGGCGATGAACGCGCTGATTGCGATCATGCCGCTGCTGATGTTGCCGGGGTCGCAGTTCATTGAGTATGTCCCGCTGCCGGCGACACGCCGGTATCTAAAGGCGGCGAAGCTGGTGGAAGGGACGATCTTCCGGATTATGAACGAGCGGCGGGCATCGGGCGCGAATCCGGGCGATCTGCTTTCCATGTTGATGAACGCGCGCGACGCCGAGGGCGATAACTCGGCGATGTCGGACAAGCAGGTGCGGGACGAGGCACTGACCCTGTTCCTGGCGGGCCACGAAACCACGGCCACGGCCCTGGCATGGACTTGGTTCCTGCTCGCGCAGAATCCGGAGGCCGAGGCGGCGATGCACGCGGAGTTGGCAGCGGTGCTGGAAGGGCGGCTACCGAACTTCGACGATCTGCCGCAACTGCGATATACGCAGCAGGTGTTTGCCGAGTCGATGCGGATGTACCCGCCGGCATGGGCGATTGGCCGGATGGCGCGGGAACCCTTGGAGTTGGCGGGGTATACACTGCCCGTGAAGTCGATCGTGATCATGAGCCCCTACCTGATGCACCGCAATCCAAAGTATTGGGCGGACCCGAACCGGTTCGACCCTGGGCGGTGGGCCGGCGGCGATTTCTACAAACGGGACTTCACCTACTTTCCGTTTGGCGGAGGACCGCGCATCTGCGTGGGCGAACGGTTCGCGTGGATGGAGGGGGTGTTGCTGCTGGCCGTGATTGCCCAGCGGTGGCGTTTCCGGCTGCAGCCGGGTCACGTGGTGGAGCGCAAGGCGCTGATCACCTTGCGCTCGAAGAACGGGATCAAGGTTATCGCGGAAGTGCGCTGAAACTGCGCTGGCGCGCCGGGAGGAACTCGTCGCCTTCGCGCCAAGTGGTGACGGCGGCGGAGTTAGCGATGGTGAGGCCGATGGTCCAGCCGAAGCGGCCCATTTGCTCCATGCCGCCGAAGTCCCAGCTTTCCTGATACTCGTCGGAGGGCTGGTGGTAGTGCTTGGCGTTGTACTCGTAGACGATGTTGTCGCCGAAGGTCTCGTCCTTGCCCCAGTACTCGGTACCCATGTTGACAGAGAAGGCGGGCACTCCGGCGCGGGCGAATGCGAAGTGGTCGGAGCGGTAGTAGTGGCCCTGCTCGGGATGAGGGTCGGGTTTGATTTTGAGATTGAAGCGTTTCGCTGTGGCTTCCACTGTGGGATAGACACTGGTTCGTTCCGCCCCGATGACGACGACATCTTTCACGGCGCCGAAGGGGTAGAACGAATCGAAGTTCACGTTGAGCATGGTGAGGCCAGCCGGGATGATGGGCTTGGCGGCGTAGAACTCAGCGCCTCGGAGGCCGCTTTCTTCGGCGGTGACCGCAATGAAGATGGCTGAGCGCTTGGGGCGCTGCTGGAGCGCAGCCCACGCGCGGGCAGCTTCGAGGAGGATGCCGCAACCGGTGGCGTTGTCGACGGCCCCGTTATAGATCGCGTCACTTCCCTTCTCCGCGCCGACGCCGAGATGGTCCCAGTGGGCGCTGAAGACGACGGCTTGCTTGCTCAGTTCGGGGTCGCTGCCGCGGACGATGCCGGCGACGTTGGCGGCGCGGATGGCCCGCATCTTCGTCGGGATGGAGCCCTTGATGGACAGGCCGAGGGGCGCGGCGCGGAAGCCGCGGGTGTTGGCTTGGGCGAGGAGTTCGTCGAGATTCTTGCCGAGCGCTTTTTCGGCGGCGCCCCGGGTGACCCAGCCGGCGAAGGCGAGCCCAGTGGTTCCGGGATCGAGCTTGACCTGCGGATCTTCTTTCCCCCAGGAGCTGCGCACCACCTCCCAGCCGTAGCCGGCGGTAGGCGTGGTGTGGAGGATGACGCAGCCGATAGCGCCGCGGCGGGCGGCTTCCTCATACTTGTAGGTCCAGCGGCCGTAGTAGGTCAGCGCCTTGCCGCCGAAAACTTTGGGATCGTCGCTGGGGGGTTCGTTCGTGAAGAGGACGACAACTTTGCCTTTCGCGTCAATTCCGGCGTAGTCGTCCCAGCCGAACTCGGGGGCGGTGATACCGTGGCCGACGAAGATGGCTTCGGCGCCGAATTCGACGAGGCTCCTCTGCTGCTGGGTATTGCCGACGAAATCGACGGCCCAGGTGAGCGGAGTGGCGCCGAAGGTGAGCTTGGCGGAGGACTGGGGCTCGACGCCGACCAGGTCGACGCGCTGGAAAAAGGTTCCGTTGTCGCCGGCCGGTTGGAGGCCGGCGAGGGCCATTTGGGAGGCGAGGTAGGCGGTGGCGAGTTCGCCGCCACGGGTGCCGACGCCGCGGCCTTCGAGCAGGTCGCTCGACAGGAACTTGACATGCTCTCGGATACGGCCGCCGGAGATTTCGGTCTGTCCCCAAAGCGTGACAGCCACTAGACCAAGCAAGAGGAGCCTCATGCACTTCAGTGTACTTGCCGGGACCTTCCCCGCAAGAAATACCCCTATTCCGATAGACATGAAGGGCATTGGGTTGGTAACCTGAAAACTCATATGGAGTCCCGCATCCTTAGTCATCTTCGTGCGCTCGAAGCCGAGAGTATTCACATTCTCCGGGAAGTGGTCGCCGAGTTCTCCAATCCTGTAATGCTATATAGCGTCGGGAAGGATAGTTCGGTGATGCTTCGATTGGCGCAGAAGGCCTTTCATCCGGCGAAGATTCCGTTTCCAGTTTTGCATGTGGACACGGGATACAAGTTCAAGGAGATGTATGAGTTCCGGGATAACCTGGCCAAGGAGTTGGGTCTGAACCTGATCGTGCATACGAATCAGGCCGCTCTGGACGCCGGGACGAACCCGTTTAAACTAGGGACGCAGAAGTGCTGTGCCCTGCTGAAGACGCGGGCGCTGCTGGATGCGTTGGCGGCTGGCGGTTACGACGCGGCGTTCGGCGGGGCTCGGCGCGACGAGGAGAAGTCGCGGGCGAAGGAACGGATCTACAGCTTCCGCGACAAGTTTGGCCAGTGGGACCCGAAGAATCAACGGCCGGAACTTTGGAACGTATATAACGCCAAGATTGAGAAGGGCGAGACGATTCGGGTGTTTCCGCTCTCGAACTGGACCGAGTTGGATATCTGGCGGTACATCGAAGTGGAGAAGATCCCAATCGTGCCGCTGTACTTCGCGAAGGAGCGGCCGATGCTGGTGCGGGGTTTGAGCATCGCTCCGCTGGAGCACAATTACCCGATCCAGATTGGCGAGAAGCCGGAGATGGTGAAGGTGCGGATGCGGTCGTTGGGATGCACCTATTGCACGGGGGCGATTCGCTCTGAGGCCGAGACCCTTCCGCAATTGATGGATGAGTTGGTGCAATTTAAGCGCTCTGAGCGCGAGAACCGGATTATTGATCACGACACCGAGGGGTCGATGGAGATCAAGAAGCGCGAGGGGTACTTCTAAACATGAGCATCGAGAGCCAACTTCTCCGCTTCACGACGGCTGGCAGTGTAGACGACGGAAAGTCGACTTTGATCGGCCGCCTGCTTTACGAGGCGAAGGGCGTCTACGAAGACCAACTGGCGAGCGTACAGAATTCGAGCGTGAACCGCTCGACGGGTCCGATTGATTTTTCGCTCCTGACGGACGGACTGCGGGCGGAGCGCGAGCAGGGCATCACAATCGACGTGGCGTATCGCTACGCGGCGACACCTCGGCGGAAGTTCATCATTGCCGATACGCCGGGCCATGAACAGTACACGCGGAACATGGCGACGGGGGCGTCGACGGCGGATTTGGCGATTGTCCTGATCGACGCGCGAAAGGGCGTGCTGGTGCAATCGCGCCGCCACGCGTTCATCACTTCGCTGCTGGGTATCCGGTATGTGGCGGTAGCCGTGAACAAGATGGACTTGGTGGACTTCCGGGAGGATGTTTTCCAGAAAATCGAGACCGAGTTTCAGGCATATGCTAAAAGCGTCGGGCTGAATAACGTTTCCTTTTTCCCAATAAGCGCCCTTGAAGGTGACAACATTACTGAGCCGAGCGCGCGGACGCCTTGGTACACGGGGCCGTCGCTGCTGGATCATCTGGAGACTGTCGACTTGGTGGAGGCGCGGAACCTTACCGATCTACGTTTTCCGGTACAGTATGTGAACCGGCCGACCCTCGATTTCCGCGGGTACACGGGCCAGTTGGCGAGCGGCATTTTGAGGCCGGGGCAGACGGTGATGACGCTGCCTTCGGGGCGCATTACGAAGGTGAAGTCACTGCCCAGTTACGACGGCGACTTGGCCGAGGCGTTTCCGCCGATGTCCGTGACGGTGTGTCTGGAGGACGAAGTCGACATCAGCCGGGGCGATATGTTGGTGGACCCTAACCACGTGCCGCATGTTTCGCGGCGGTTTGCGGCGAAGCTGGTTTGGATGCACGAGACGCCGGGCGAGGCGGAGCGCGACTACCTGTTGAAGCATACTTCGCAGACGGTACGGGCGCAGATTTCGAAGATCCGGCACCGGATCGATATCAACACGTTGGCTGAGCAGCCGGCGAATAAGCTGGAGCTGAACGAGATCGCGTCGATCCAGGTGGAGACACGGCGGCCGCTTTTCTTCGATGCCTATGGGCAGAACCGGACGACGGGCGCGGTCATTTTGATCGACCCGATTTCGAACGCCACCGTGGCGGCCGGGATGATCGAGGAGTCGACGGCGGAATCGTTGGAGCCATTGAAGCTCGCGAGCCTGGAATTCAGCGGCGAGACTGAAGCGACGGTGACGCCGGCCGAACGGTACAAGCGGGCGGGCCACTATCCGGCGACGGTGTGGCTGACGGCGCGGCAGGACTTGGCCGGTTTGTTGGAGAGGAAGCTGTTCGATTTAGGCTGTTCTGTCCATGTGCTGGCCGACGACCGGGAGAGCCATCTGCTGCCGGAGTTGGCGCGCGTATTGAACAGCGCTGGTTTGATTGCGATCTGCTCGATTGCTTCGCCGGATCCGGTGGAGGCGCAGCGGGCGCAGGAGTTGGCGGGCGATACGCGGTTTCTGTTGGTGGATCCGCAGAAGTTGCCGGTGCACGACGAAGAGGCGAGCGAAGTGTTGATGAAGCTGCTTGAAGACCGCGGGGTCTTACGGCGGAAAGAGCGTTTCGAAGTGGGCGAAGGGATCTAGACGCGGGAGTGATCGGGCCGCCATGTCTTGATGGCGGCCTTGATCTGCTTCCGGTTCCAGTTGCCGGCGATGGCTTTTTGCGCAAGGGCGGCGACTTCGTCGTCGGCGGCGAAGCGGAGGCCGACAAGCTGGCTTTCGGTGAGTTTGGCGATCTGGTCCGCGGGGAGTTGGTCGCGCAGACGAAGACGCTCTTCGAGGCGGATGACGCGGTCCTGCACTTTGAGGGAGTAAAGGCGCATTTTAAAGGCCAGCAGGAAGAGAGCCATGGCCATCGCGACGGCGACAACGGTGGTGTAGGCCGGATAGGCCCACGCGTGTTTCACGGCGAGAATCACGTTGATGAGCAGGATGGGGGAGAGCAGGAAATGAAACCAGGGATCCCACTGGATGTGACTCTTGAAGCTTTGGGCGGCCATAGGGCCAGTATAGCTAGCGCCCTTTGATGTCGAAGCGAATCGTGTAGTTTTTCTCCTTGCCGGGCAGCTGGACGTAGGTGCGGCGCTCGTGCTCGGCTTGGGCGCTTTCGCCACGGCGTTTCCAGAACTGCTCGATGAAGCGGTCGCATTCGGCTGGTTCTTTGAGGCGCAGGAAGGCGGCGCGTTCGGGGGACTCTATGACCCATTTGCACCTGGGTGTTGAGCCAGAACTGGTAGGCGGGCTGAGCAGGCGCAAGCGTTAGAGGCAGGCTCCTGAGCGCCGTTGACGTTGCTTTCTGATTCATTTTCAAGATCCACCTGATCCGGGTTTCGATCTCGCCTTGGCGGGCGGCGAGGGACGGTGGGCCGCACGCTTGGACTTCAGCCAATTGCAGCAGGGCGCGGGCGTAGCGGGCGCGATCTCCGCTGAGTTGGCCAGTTCGTGGGCGAGCACCGCTTCGAGTTCGGCGCGGCCAAGACCGGTGAGGGCGGAGAGGGGCAACAATACGACCGGTCGCCACCAGCCCATGGTGACGGGCGATTCGACGGCGGCCGTGAGTTAGGTGCACCACTTCTTCACGTCGCCGAGAATGAACGGATCCGTGACTGGCACGCCTTGACCGCGGAGACGGAGGATGAGCGCCCAGCCGCCGATGGCGCGGACCGCGAAGGCGAATGCGCCGATGGCCCAGAGGACGGCAAGAACGCGGGAGGGCGAGGCCGACGGATTCGAGTGGCGTGTTCATTGCTTCTCCTCGTATTTGTCAAGGAGGCGGCGCATGGCGGCAAGTTCGTCGGCAGAGGGCTTCGCGCCGTTCAGAGCACCCTCGAGCAGAGCCGTGGCGGAGCCTCCGAATACGCGGGGCAGAATCTCTTCGAGAAAGCTGCCTTGCATCTGCTCGCGGGGCGCGGCGGGGGAGAAGACAT
>JBBQRA010000062.1:0-25899 GCA_038215275.1 Bryobacterales bacterium
GATCGAAATCGAAACGTCCGGCGGATTGGGTTCCGGCGGCGGACCTCGCGAAGTTGGAAGAAAACGTTCCCGAACAGATTGTTTTTGAGCGGGTGCGCCGGGACGGCTGGAAGACGGTGAAAGAAAAAGCCAGCGCCTGGATGGTGAAGAAGAGCGAGAAGGAAGTTGTGGCGTTCTCCCCGATCTGCACTCACCTGGGATGCGCGGTGAGCTGGGACGGTTCGGCGAAGACCTTCTCCTGCCCTTGCCATACGTCGAGCTTTGGCACGGACGGAACGGTGCTTTCGGGCCCGGCACCGCGGGCGCTGGATCGGTTTGCCGTGAAGATGGACGGATCGACGATACTTCTCGGCGAGATCCGGCAGGCCGACCAGGCGTAGGCATGCTGAACAAAGTGCGCGCGTGGGTGGAGGATCGCACCGGCCTGGAATCCGGGATCAACCACTTTCTGAACGAAGATATTCCAGCGTCGAGCGGCTGGCACCAAGTGTTTGGGAGCATGGCGTTGTTCATGTTCCTGGTGCAGGTATTTACAGGGATCATGATGGCGCTGAACTACGCGCCGACGACTGCCGAGGCGCATAGCAGCCTGCGGTATATCCTGACGGAGTTGACGGCGGGACGGTTGATGCGCGGACTGCACCATTGGGGCGCGAGCATGATGATCATCATCGTCGTGCTGCATATGCTGCAGGCATTTTTGTGGGGTGCTTACAAGAAGCCGCGGGAAGCAACGTGGATGCTGGGTGTATTGCTTCTTCTGTTGACGTTGGGGTTCGGTCTGACGGGGTATCTTCTGCCGTGGGACAACCGGGCGTATTGGGGCACAGTGGTGACGACGCAAATTGCCGCGAAGGCACCGGGGATGGGCCCGTACATACTGACTCTGCTCGGCAGCGACAACGGGCAGATTGGTTCGGTGACTTTTGTTCGGTTCTATAGCGCGCATGTGCTGATTCTGCCGGCGGTGACGGCGCTGTTGATCTTCCTGCATGTGTATTTGGTTCGGCGGCACGGGGTGGCCCCGGCGCCGGTGGAGACTGCGCCGCCGATCAAGTTCTATCCGCGGCAGGTGTTCAAGGACACGGTCGCGATCTTTGTGATGTTTGCTCTGCTGTTTGTGCTGGCGGTGGCGGTGCGGGTGCCGCTGGGGAAACTGGCGGACCCGAATGACGTCTCCTACATTCCTCGACCGGAGTGGTACTTCCTGTTTCTATTCCAGGTGCTGAAGTATTTCGAAGGGCCGCTGGAGATTGTCGGCAGCATGGTGCTGCCGGGGTTGGCGGTGGTGTTGCTGTTCCTGACGCCGTTTATCGACCGGGGTAAGGCGATCGCGCTACGGCAGCGGACGGGAGCGATCGGGGTGTTGGTGCTGGCGCTGATTGGGTGGGGCGGGTTGACGGCGGCGGCGCTCTCAACGACTCCGCATCGGGATCCGTGGAAAGGGTTTACTGCCGAAGAGATGGCGGCGATCGGGACGTTCCGGCAGGCGGACTGTTGGAATTGCCACGCGACGACGCCGGGCGAATCGCGGCCGGGGCCGAACTTGGCTGATATTGCCGTGCTGAAGGAGCGGGATTGGCTGGTGAAGCACTTCCAGGACTCGAGCGGAGCGGCCGGAAAGGATGTGAGGGACTTGCAGTGGCGGAGGCTGGCGACGTTCCTGTCGAAGCTGGATGACGAGAACGTGGAAAGCCTGGACCGGGCGCCGCAGTCGATTGTGGCCGGGGCCGTTGTGTATCAGACGAACAATTGTGGCGCTTGCCACCAGATCAACGGGGCGGGGATGAAGTCCGGGCCCTCGCTGAATGGCGTCGCCAAGCGGTGGGACCGGAAGTGGATGGAAGAGCACTTCATTGATCCGGAAAGCAAGTCGCCGGGGACGATCATGCCGGCGTACAAGTTCTCACCCGCCGACATGACCGCGATGCTCGACTACATGATGTCGCTTACTGACTAAGGGCAGCTTCCTGGAAGGCGTGCCGGACGGGGGAATCGTCCGAGTTGGCGAAGCCGGCACGCTGGACCAACAGGAGCAGGGCGACGCCTTTCTGGGGGTCGATCCAGGCTTGGGTGCCGTAAGCGCCGCCGTGGCCGTGAGAGCCGGGGCTGAGGAGTTTGGTGACGCCTTGCGGTTCGCGGACGACGCACCAGGCGAGGCCCCAGCCGTGGCCGGGGGTGAAGCCGGTTTTGAGATCACCAGACTGGATGGTGGTCATCTGCCTGACCGATTCGGGCTTCAGATAACGCTTGCCGTCGAGGGTGCCTTCGTTGAGGATCATGCGCTGGAAGCGGAGGTAGTCGGCAGCGGTGGAGAAGAGGCCGCCGTTGGCGGCGGGGAAGGGTTCGGGGTCGAAGCCAGCGGGGAGTTCGGCGGGGACAAGCTTTCCGGTGAGTTTCTCTTTACGGACAGGTTTGACAAGACGGGCTTTCTGTTTGGCGGTGGGGAAGAACGTGGTGTCTTTCATGCCGAGGGGTTCAAATAGGCGCTGGGCGAGGAATTTATCAAA
Organism: Bryobacterales bacterium; assembly: GCA_038215275.1. Classification (GTDB taxonomy): domain Bacteria; phylum Acidobacteriota; class Terriglobia; order Bryobacterales; family Bryobacteraceae. The sequence goes on from JBBQRA010000062.1 coordinate 2,511, forward strand.
GGGGAGGCCGGAGGCGACTTCGACGATGTGGCCGAGGGTGTTGATGCCAGACTGGCAATATTTCCATTGGGTACCGGTTTCGAATTGGAGGGGTTTCGAGAGGTAGGCGGGGATGAGGTCGCCAAGCTTTTTGGCGGCGGCCCATTCGGCAGAGGTGGCTTCGGCGAGGCCGGAGGAGTGGGTGAGAAGGTGTTTGAGGGTGATGGCGGGATACTTAGAAAAGGCGGGGATGTGTTTCGCGACGGGGTCGTTGATGTTGAGTTTGCCTTCTTCCTGGAGCATGAGGATGGCTGTACCGGCGACAGGTTTGGTCATGGAGGCGATCCAGAAGTGGGAGTCCTTCTTGACGGCTCCGGTGGCGGCGAGATGGGTGACGCCGGAGCGGGTCGCGATGGCGGTGACGGCGCCGGGGACCTCCTGGGCGTTGATCATCTTCTGCATGGCGGCGCGGATGGGGGCGTCCTGTCCGAGGAGGGCGGTGGGGACCAGGAGAAACGGAAGGAGGCTTCGCATGGCGCCAGCGTATCATGAAGAATTGATACCTCAAGATTGGTTGAAACTTCGGGTGTTCCCGTTGAGTGAAAGAAAGAGCCTGACCCGGGTGGAAGACATTTTGATTGATCCGGCGAGTGACCCGAAGCCGGCTCCGGGGGCCGTGGGCGAGTGCGCGGCGAAGGTTCTGGCGGCGAGGGAACGGGGGGCGGCGGTGGTGCTGTTCTACGGGGCGCACCTGCTGCGGAATGGCGCGGCGTTAATTCTGGACCGGATGATGGAGCGGGGATGGATTACGCACGTGGCCACGAACGGGGCGGGGACGATCCACGATTGGGAGTATGCGTGGCTGGGCCGGTCGACGGAGAGCGTGGAGGAGAACGTCGCGACGGGGACGTTTGGCTCTTGGGACGAAACAGGAAAAAATCTGCATGTGGCAATGATGGCCGGGGCGCTGCGGGGCGAGGGTTACGGGGTGTCGCTCGGACGGTTCATTGCCGAAGACGGGGTGACGCTGCCGGAGGCGGCGGAGTTGGAACGGTTGATTCGGGAAGAGCCCAGACATCCGTTGACCGCGGCCAGGGCGGATTTATTGGCGGCAGGGTTGCCGGGCGGGCGGCTGGCGGTGGAGCACGGGTGGAAGCGGGCGTCGATTTTGTATCATGCGTTCCGGCATGGGGTGCCGGCGACGGTGCATCCGGGGATTGGGTACGACATTATTGCGAACCATCCGGCGTTTAATGGAGCCGTGATCGGGCGCGGAGCGGGGATGGATTTCCGGTTGTTGGGCGATACGGTGGAGGGGTTGGACGGGGGCGTGGTGCTTTCGGTGGGGTCGGCGATTATGGCGCCGCAGGTGTTTGAGAAGACGCTGAGCAATGTGAACAATCTGCGGCTGGGAGCGGGGCGGAGGATCGTGGCTGGCCACGAGATCTACGTGGTGGATCTGCAGGACGGCGGAGGCTGGGACTGGACGCAGGGGGAACCGCCCAAGACGAATCCGGCGTATTATCTGCGTTTTTGCAAGAGTTTTTCGCGGATGGGCTGCCCGATGCACTATGTGCAGCATGACAACGCCGGGTTCGTCCACAACTTGTGCCGGGAGCTAGAGCGACTCGTCGCCTAGGCGGCGGTCGTGGTTGAGGTAGTTGCGGATATAGTCGGCGACGGAATCGGTGAGTGGCGTGATGGCGGGGGTGTAGCCAGCGGCGCGTAACTTGTCGATGGCGGCGCAGGTGCGGTATTGATACTTGCCGCGGAGGTGATCCGGCATGGGGATGAACTCGATGTTGGGTTCGAGATCGAGGGCGGCGAAGATGGCGCGGCCGAGGTCGAGCCAGGTGTGGGCGTGGCCGGAGCCGAGGTTGAATAGGCCGCCGGCCTCGGGGGTGTCGGCGAGATGGATGGACATGGCGACGGCGTCCTTAACGTAGAGGAAGTCACGCTGTTGGCAGCCGTCTTCGAAGTCCGGGCGGTGGCTGCGGAAGAGTTCGAGTTTGCCAGTAGAGCGAATTTGATGGAAGGCTTTGTGGACGACGCTGCGCATGTCGCCTTTGTGGTCTTCGTTAGGGCCGAAGACGTTGAAGTACTTCAGGCCGACGACGCGTTCGGTGAAGCCGGCTCGGAGGGCGTACTGGTCGAAGAGGTGCTTCGAGTAGCCGTACATGTTGAGGGGGCGGAGGGAATCGAGGGGGAGGTCCTCGCGGAAATCGTCTTCGCGGGCGCCGTAGGTGGCGGCGGAGGAGGCGTAGACGAAGCGGGCCCCTTTTGAGAGCGCCCAATGCGCGAGGGTCTTCGTGTATTCGAAGTTGTTGCGCATGAGGAACGCGGAATCTTTTTCGGTGGTGGCGGAGCAAGCGCCGAGGTGGAAGATGGTGTCGACCTCGCCGAGTTGGGGAAGGGTTTGGATGAGGTCTTCGCCGTCAAGGTAGTCGAGGAACTGGAGTGGCACGAGGTTGCGCCATTTTTCGGAGAGGTCGAGGCGGTCGGCGATGAGTATTCGTTGGTAGCCGAGATGGTTCAGTTTCCAGACGATGGCACTGCCGATCATGCCGGCGCCGCCGGTGACGAGGATGCGGCGGGAGGAGTCAATTGGCATAGTAAACCGCTATTATCCCTCTTATGCCTTCCCCTTTTTGTTGAAAAGGGTACGTTTGGTATTGGGAAGTACGCGGGGCACCTGCGTTTCATCAGGACGCGGGGTTGCGGGAGTTGCCGGCGAGGTGAAGCAGGAGTTCACCGAAATCCTTGTAGCGTTGGCCGTTCGGCGGCGGTGCCGTAACGAAACGCACCGCCGGTAAGGGCGAGCCCGAGAGATTGCGCTCGGGCGGGGAAGCAAGAACCTACAGAGGAGGAAACGGCGGGTGAAGTCGGACATAGATAGTTCTTGAAAGAGTGGTCTACTGCCGCGCAGTTGCGTCCCAGAAGCGGACAGCATGGGACGGGGGCTATGGGTGTAACACGCGCATTTTCAATATCGTGCCTTTTGGCCCCGGGCTTGCCATTATGGATACAGGAAACACAACATGGACGTCCCTCGCACTGGAGTCTCGCGGAAGAAGAATATCAAACGGGCCATCACCGGATTGGTGGTGCTGGGCGCCGTGGGAGGGCTAACCTTCTGGCTGTCGCGGCTGCAACCGGCGGCGGTGGCGGTGGAGGCGTCAACACTGTGGCCGGATACTGTAAAGCGGGGGCCGATGCTGAGGAACGTGCGCGGCATGGGTACGCTGGTGCCGGAAGAGATCCTGTTCGTGCCGGCGATCACGGATGGCCAGGTGAACCGGATCTACCTGCGGGCGGGAGCAGAAGTAAGGCCGGATACGGTGCTATTGGAACTGTCGAACCCGGAGTTGGAACTGGCGGCTGTGGACGCCGAGTGGCAGGTGAAGCAGGCCGAGGCGAACTACAAAGACCTGCGGGTGAAACTGGAATCGGCGCGGCTGGACCAGGAGTCAACAGCGGCGCGGGTGCAATCGGAATGGACGCAAGCGAAGCTCACCTCCGACCGGGATGAGGCGCTGATCAAATTGGGGCTGAAGTCGGATCTCGAATACAAGTTATCGAAGGCCAAGGCGGACGAGTTGGAGGGCCGGTACAAGATAGAACGGCAGCGGATTGAAATTACCAAAGAGTCCGTGGAGGCGCAGTTGGCTTCGCAGCAGGTACAAATCGAGAAGTTGAAGGCGGCGGTGGCGTTTAAGAGGCAGCAGGTGGGGCAGTTGAAAGTGAAAGCCGGGGCGGCGGGCGTGCTGCAGCAAATGCCAGTGGAAGTAGGGCAGAAGATTTTGATGGGCGCGGTGCTGGCGAAGATTGCGCAGCCGACGCGACTGAAGGCGGAGTTGAAGATTGCCGAGACGCAGGTGAAGGAGATCACGCTCGGCTTGCCGGCGACGGTGGATACGCGGAACGGTCTGATTCAGGGAGTGGTGTCGAGGATTGATCCGGCGGCAGTGAACGGGACAGTGACGGTGGACGTGAAGCTGACGTCGACGCTGCCGGCCGGGGCGCGGCCGGACCTGTCGGTGGACGGGACGGTGGATCTCGAACGAATCGGAGATGTCGTGCAGATGGGGCGGCCGGTGTATGGCCAACCGTTTTCGACGATCACGCTGTTCCGGGTGAACCCGGACGGAAAAGAGGCGCTGCGGGTACCGGTGAAACTGGGCCGGGCGTCGGTAAACTCGATTGAAGTCGTGGAAGGGTTGAAGGTCGGGGATAAAGTGATTTTGTCGGATATGTCGCAGTACGACACGCATAACCGGATTCGGCTGCAATAGTGGGGAGAGAGGAAGAATGTCGACAGCATTGTTGAACATGGACTCAGTGACGAAGGTCTTTGTGACCGATGAAGTGGAGACGCACGCGCTGGCGGGCATTCATCTACAGGTGAAGAAGGGCGAATATGTTTCGATTTCCGGCCCCTCTGGCTGCGGGAAGTCGACGCTATTGGCGATTCTGGGACTGCTCGATTCGCCGAGCGGCGGGAGCTATGTGCTCAACGGGACACCAGTGCAGGATTTGAAGCTCTCCGAACGGGCGCGGATCCGAAATCGGGAGATCGGGTTTATCTTCCAGGCGTTCAATTTGATTGGCGATTTGACGGTTTACGAGAACGTCGAACTGCCGTTGACGTACCGGGGCATGTCCGGGGCAGAGCGGAAGAAGCGGGTGCAGGAGGCGCTAGAGCGGGTGGGGATGCTGCACCGGATCAAGCATTATCCATCGCAGCTTTCGGGCGGCCAACAACAACGCGTGGCAGTAGCGCGAGCGCTGGCGGGAGATCCGGCGGTGCTGCTGGCGGACGAGCCGACGGGGAACCTGGATTCGCAGAACGGCGAGCAGGTGATGGACCTGTTGCGCGAGTTGCACCGGGGCGGGGCTACGATTTGCATGGTGACGCACGACCCGCGGTATGCGCGTTACGCCGACCGGACGATTCGCCTGTTTGACGGCCGGATTGTGGAAGAGAAGACTGCCGCACAGATGGCGGCGGAAGATCAGGATGCCTAAGCCGATTATTTCGCTGCGCAACCTGGAGAAGTACTTTTCCCACGGATTATCGAAGACGTGGATTCTGCGGCAAGTGAATGTCGACATTCAAGAGGGCGAGTTCGTCTCGATTATGGGGCCGAGCGGCGCCGGAAAATCGACGCTCCTGCATATTCTGGGGATGCACGATGCAGACTGGCATGGGGAGTATCTCCTGGACGACCGGGCAATTCACCAGCTGAGGAAGAATGACCGGCTGGCGGTGTACAAGGAGTATTTCGGATTTGTCTTCCAGAGCTACCACCTGCTGGATTCGTTGACGGTGTACGAAAATCTTGAGGTGCCGCTGAGTTACCGGAACATCCGGAAATCGGAGCGGGAGTCCATTGTGGCGGACGCGCTGGACCGGTTCCACATTGTGGGAAAGAAGGACCTGTTTCCGAATCAGTTGAGCGGGGGGCAGCAGCAGTTGGTGGCGGTGGCGCGGGCGGTGATATCGAAGCCGAAGGTGATCTTAGCGGACGAACCGACGGGGAATCTGCATTCTTCGCAAGGGGATGAGATCATGGACCTCTTCAAGAAATTGAACGAGGAGGGGGTGACGATTATCCAAGTGACCCACAATGACAAGAACGCCAAAGTGGGCCACCGGATCATAGAACTGCAGGACGGTTGGGTTATTTGATTTTGTATTTGCCGTCGGAGAGCTTTTCCCGGTGGGTATCGTGGCAGCCTTTGCAGGTGCCGGCGAGCTTACCGAAAGCGGCCTTGGCATCGGCGCCGTTCGAGGCCTTCACGGCGGCCACGAGGTCAGTCGCGGCAGCCTTTCCGGTGGCGCTCATGGCAATGGCGTCAGCAGCGCCATTGGCCTTCCAGAACTTCTCGGTGACGTCGTAGATTTCGACGAGGCTAGCCGCTCCAGGTGCGGCATCAGCGAACGCATCACCATCCAGGGCCTTCTTCAGCGGGCCCATCGTCTTTCCTGCCTTTTTCATGGCAGTTTCAAAAGCTTCATGATCATCGGCGAACATGGCGCTAACGCCAAGCAGCAATGTCATTGCGAGCAAACGTTTCATGCGGTCTCTCCTGAGTTTGATTTCAAATCCCCGATCAAGCATACCCGGACGAACCCCTACTTTTCCACTACAATTCCTTCGAGCCAGAAATCGAGGCCCTTCTGCGTTTGGCAGAGGGTGGCTCGAATCTGCTGACCCACTTGGAGCTTGGCAAATTCGTCGGGATTTTTTACTGGAAATTCCATTGTCATGGATTCCATAAAACCGGGAATCGTTTCGTGCTGGACGACGGCGATGCGGTCGGCGGGCTGCAGAGCCTTCACGACGCCGCGGACGGGGTAGAACTTCACCTCCTCCGCGGGTTTCTGACAGCCGGCCAGGAAGGGGAGGGCCAGCAGGCAGGCGCGCCTATTTAACGTGGACGGGTTCGGCATAAAGGAGGTCGCCGGAAACGCCGTCGAAGTACTGAATGACCACATGTGGTTTATTGTAGGCGACCCAGCGCTCGCGGCCGTCCGGACCGGGGTTGCGGAAGACGTTGTTGATTTGGGCGACGGCATAGATGGGCCGCCAGCGGAGCGGGTTGGGGACATCGTTGCGAACGAAGCTGGACCAGCGGATGTCGCACTTGCGTCCGCGGGAATCAAATTCGCCATTATAGGGTCGGCCGCCTTCGGAAGTCAGCGGATGATTCTGCGAGTTGTGGGGACCGGAGGCAAACTCCCAGACGCGTTCGGTGACTTTGATGGCCCAGGAGTTGTGGAGGTCGCCGGTCATAACCATCACAGGTTTGCCGAGCCCTTCCCAGAACTGGATGAGCTCTTCGCGTTCGGCGAGAAAGGCAGTCCAGGCGTCGTCCTTTCCGGCGATGGGGTCCATCGAGTTGGGAGAGCCGACGTGGGGAATCATGAGGTTGACGGTGGAGGCGAGGAAGAAGAAGTCGGCGTCGCTTTTGGCCATGGACGCCTTGAGCCAGTCGTGCTGGACTTTGCCGAGCATGTAGAGGCCGGGCTTTTTGGGGTTGGGGATGTCGTGCATGTCGCGCATGCCGCGGGTATCGAGGAGATAGACCTCGACGTTGCCGACGCGGAAGCTGCCGTAGTTATGGCGGCCGATGGAATAGGAGCAGGCGACGTCGGCGGGGAAGCCGGGCTTGACGCGGATGCGAGTCTTGTCGATAACGCCGTCGATATCGTAGACACCGGCGCTGGGGTTACCTTCGGGCGCCGTATTGCGGCCGGGGGGGACACCCGCGCGAGGGCCGCCCCAATGGACGTGCATGTTGGTGGCCTCGGCGAGGTTAAGGCGGGTGAAATCGGCTTCGGGATCGGTGAGGATGTTGCCTTTGAGAGTCGCTTGACCGAAGTGGATGCCTTGCTTGGTGGCGAGGGGATTGCTGCCGGCGATGTAGTGGTACCAGCCTTCTAGAGCGATGTCGCGGAAGACGGCTTCCTGGGTCTTGACGCCGGCGGAGCCGGTGCCGTAAACGTCGTTGAGGATTTCGTGATCGTCGGGTGTGAAGTAGCCCGGGACTTCGCGATGCCAGGCGGCGAGGTTCTTGCCGCGTTCGAGATAGAGCTTGAAATTCTCCCAGACACCAGTGATGCTGGGGGCGATCTTCGCTAAGCGGGGCGTTTCGGTCTGGCCGGTTTGGGCCTTCCATTGGTCGACGGTGAAGTCTCGCTTCTCTTCGTAGATCCAGTCTCCGTTCATGATGGAGAACAGGACCTTGCGGCCGTGCTTTTCGAGCATGTCCTTATAGGCGGGGAGGGTGCTGCCGAGTTGGCCGCCGACCTTCTGATCCGCGCAGGAGCCGAATTGGAAGCTGAAATTGAAGAGGCCGCGGGGGTTGGTGCCGGGATCGCGGAAGCGTTCGGGGCTGGGGACCGTGGAGAAAGAAGCGGTTAGAGAGGAGCCTTCAATGGCATAGAAGTAGCGGGTGCCGGGTTCGAGGCCCGAGAGGCGGGTCCAGGCGGAGCAGTCGCGGTCCGCGGTGGTGGGGACCTCCGGAGAGAGCTGCGTCATCGCATTGGCGGAGAGGCCGTAGCGAACACGGAAAGCGCCGGGCCGGGGGGTGCGGGCCCAGACCCAAACGTCGTTCATGCCTACGTGGCCGAGGAAGGGTCCGTGGGTGATGGTGGATTGCGCCGAAGCGACTTGGAGGTTAGCGCTACCCGCCAAGGCTGCCTTGGCCAACTGTCTGCGATTGAACTTCATGCGGATATCCTATTACATCGTCGACCTGAAGGCGGTAGACTTTAGCACAACTTAAATTGTGGGTAAATCCCACATAGCCGGAAAGCAGTGATAAGCTAGGGAACCGCGCACGCCATGCCTCCGCGTAAACCGCTTCCACAGCAACTTCCAAAGATCTGTATCGCTCTCGGACTGCCGACAGTCGAGAAGCTCCTACAGCACGCCCGCACTGAGATCGAGAGCGGAGAACGCTTTCTCGAATTCCGTCTGGACTACTTGCCTGACCCGGCCGAAGGGGCGGCAGCGATCCGGGAATTTCTCGACGCCAACCCAGACGTGTCGATTTTGGCGACCTGCCGCCGGCATCAGAATCATGGGCGGTTTAACGGATCGATTGATGAACAGATCCGCATACTGGAAGCAGCGGTGCGCTTTGGCGCTTGCGCCGTGGATGTGGAGATTGAGAGCGCAGAGAACTCTGCCGGAAAGTTAGATCATCTGCGGGCGGAAAGTACGCTCATTGTGAGCTATCACAACTACGAGGGCACGCCGCCACCGGAAGCGATCTTGAAGCGGATGATGAAGATTCCGGCTCATGCGTATAAGGTGGTGACGACCGCGAAGAAACCAAACGACAGCCAGAGGCTGTTGTCTCTAGCCAAAACCTTTCCGCGCGAGAAGCTGATTTTGTTGGCAATGGGCGAGGCGGGATTTCCTACGCGCGTGCTCTCGCCGGCGTGGGGAGGCATTTATACATATGCGGCGCCGAACGCGGCCGAAGGAACAGCGAGCGGGCAGGTTTCGGCGCGGCTGCTGCGCAATCTGTACCGGATTGAAAAGTTCTCGAAGAACGCGAAAATATTCGGGGTAGTGGCGGACCCGGTGCGGCATTCGATTTCCCCGAACGTGCATAACCGGGCGTTTCAGGCACGACGGCTGGACGCCGTGTATCTGCCGCTGCTTGTGCAACCGGCCCAGATGAAAGACTTCTTTACTTTCGCAGATAGCCTGCCGTTGGCGGGCTGTAGCATTACGATCCCGCACAAGCAAAAGATCATCCGGTATCTGGATACGGTGGATCCGTTGGCGCGGAGGATTGGCGCGGTGAATACGATTTGGAAGAAGGCCGGCAAGTGGCGGGGGACGAATACCGACGCCGCCGGGGTGACGGTGCCGTTAGCCAAACGGGTGAAGCTGAACAAGTCGAGCGTGTTGATTGCTGGAAACGGCGGGGCGGCGCGAGGGGCGGCGTTTGCGCTAGCCGATGCGGGCGCGAAGATCTCGTTGGTCGGGCGCAATTTGGACCGGGTGCGGGCGTTGGCGCGGATCTGCGGCGGTGAGCCCTTATCGCGAGAGCAGGCGGTGCAGAAGCATTTCGATGTGGTGGTCCATGCGACACCGATCGGCATGTGGCCTAACGTGAAGGACTGCTTCTTTGAAGATAAGATTCCTGGCGATATTGTGTTCGACATGGTCTATAACCCACTCGAGACGGTGCTGCTGAAGAACGCCAAGGAGCAGGGGCGCGAAGTGATCGACGGGCTTCAGATGTTTTTGGAGCAGGCGTCGCAACAGTTTGAGATCTTTACCGGCGAGGCGGCTCCGCGGAGCGTGATGGAAAAGGCGGCGCTGGAGGCGCTGGGAGCGAAAAGCGCATAATGGGGTTATGCGCCGCCGCGACTTAGCTTCTCTTCTCTTCGTTGGATTGCCCGCCCCGGCGCAGACCGTGGCGCAAGGGCCGATGGACGATCTGACGGCGGCCCGCCAGCGGGTGCAAGCGGCGTCGGCGGAGTTGGCGAAGTTCGAGTTGACGATCGCGACGGAGCCGTCGTTCGTCTTCAAGGCTTTTTAGCGATGAAGACCACCTTTCCCGAGGAGTTCTTCTTTCTTTCAATCGGCGAGATCCAGGCCAAGCTACGGGCGAAAGAGTTCAAGGTCAAAGAGCTGACCGAGGCGTGGGCGAAGCGGTTGGAGCAGTACGGGCCGAAGTACAACGCTTTGGCGGATTCCCTTCGGAAGCCGGCGATGAAAGCGGCAAAGTATCACGACAAGGAATTCAAGCGGGAACGGTTCCGGAGTCCGTTGCACGGGATCCCGTATGGGGCAAAGGACCTGTTAAGTTACGCCGGACACCCGACGGAATGGGGCGCTCCCCAGTACAAGGGGCAGGTTTTCAAAGAGCATGCCAAGGTAATCTCGAAGCTTGAAGGCGTCGGGGCGAACTGTATTGGCAAGCTGGCGATGGTGGAACTGGCCGGGGGCGGCGGGTACCGGTTTCCGAATGCTTCGACGACGGGGCCGGGGTTGAATCCTTGGGACATCACGCGATGGGCTGGGGGCTCGTCGTCGGGTTCGGGGGCGGCGGTGGCAGCGGGATTGGTGGCGTTTGCGTTGGGATCGGAGACGTGGGGCTCGATTATGACGCCGGCGGCCTATTGCGGGGTGACGGGACTGCGGCCGACTTACGGGCTGGTTTCGAGGACCGGCGCGATGCCGCTTTCGTGGACCATGGACAAGATTGGTCCGTTGTGCCGGACGGCGGAGGATTGCGGCCTGGTGTTGCAAGTTATCGCGGGTGGCGACGGCGACGATCCGGGTTCGGCGGGTAAGAGCTTCTACTACACGCCGGAGTATGTGCGGCCGTTTGCGGAGATGCGGATAGGGTGGAGCCCGGCGGATTTGGAGGCGGTGGCGGATCCGGCGGCGCGGCAGGCGTTTCAGGACGCGACGCAGGTGATGTTGAAGCTGGGCTTCCAGGTGAAGGAAGTAGAGCTGCCGGATCTGCCCTACCGGACGGTGGCGTCGACGATTATCGGGTGCGAGATGGCGTCGATCTTTGAACCGCTGGTGGCGGATGGGCGGATTCAGCAGTTGGTGGACAAGAATCAGGCGGCGGGCATCGTGGCGGCGACGGCGTACAAGGCGACGGACTACCTGAAGGCGATGCGGGTGCGGAGGATGATTCAGGACGCGATGGCGAAGTTGTTTGTGGATGTGGATGTGATGATCAGCCCGAGCCGTCCGGGCGTGGCCACAAAGATTGATGAGCCGCTGGACCGCGGCGCCGGGAACGGGGGATCGTCGAAGCGGGGGTTGAAGGATTTAGGCGCGGCGGGGAACCTGGCGGGGCTGCCGGCGCTTTCCCTGCCCTGCGGGTTTGCGCAGAATCTGCCGTTAGGGATGAGCGTAGTGAGCCGGCCGTTTCAGGAGAACCTGCTACTGGCGATTGGGAAACAGTATCAGGCGCAGACCGATTGGCACAAACGACGGCCTCCGCTGCCGGCATGATTCCGCTGCTCCTCGTGTTTGCGGCGGCTTGCGCGGCGACGGATCTGCGCAGCCGGCGGATTCCGAATTGGCTGACGGTGGGGGGAGTGGTGAGCGGGTTTGGGCTGCATGTCTGGCGCGCAGGATGGGAGGGGCTGGGATTTGCGGGGCTGGGATTCGGTGCGGCGATGGGGATCTACGCAGTGCTGTTTCTCTTACGGGGAATGGGTGCGGGGGATCTGAAGATGATGGCCGGGATGGGGGCAATAATCGGATGGAATAACTGGCTGCTCCTGTTCGTGCTGAGCGCGGTGATTGGCGGGGCGGTGGCGGTAATTGTGATTGTCGCCCGGGGGCGGGTGGCGCAGACGTGGCGGAACCTGCGGCGGTTACCGGAGCAGAAGCTGGGGCTGGCCGACAGTTTGGCGCTACCGCATGCGCCGGTGGTGGCGGTGGCGGCGGTGTTCACCGCGATTGCCATGCACGGACAATGAGCCAGAGCACGAGAGCGGAACGGGCGGACCACAGGACGGTGCGGAGCCAGTTCGTGGAGACGAGGCGGGCGTGGACCTCCCGATTGAAGCCGTCAGCGAGAGTGGCGTGAAGAGGCATTTGAAGCAGGGCCGTGGAGGCCCAGAGCGCACCGACCGCGGCGAGACCGGCCCACCGCCATGGGTCTTTTGAGTCGATGACGACGAGAGCAACAGCCGAGAGGAGTTCGGCAATCATCGCGGGGCCCACGGCAAGGGAGGTGAGATTCTGGTGGCCGAGTTGGTACTGGCGATAGCCGCCGGCGCCGACTTGGCTCATGAGAGGATAGTGAACCAGTTGGACGAACCAGATGAGGCCGGTCATGTACAGCGTGGCGGCGGCGTTTATGAGGAGTGGCAGGAGACCGGTTTCCATGCTAACTTCGCAATCAACAATGATGATCCCAGGAATTGACCGGCGCAGTTTCGTTTTGGCTTCTTCCGCGGCGCTGGCGGCGGAGGGTCCGGTGCGCGGCGCGGTGATTGGCGCGGGCGGGCGCGGCCGCTACTTGACCGGCGAGTTTAAAGAGATCGGGGTGCAGATGGCGGCGGTTTGCGACGTCTACGAACCGAACCTGCAGGCGGGCTTGGCGGTGGCTTCTTCGGGTGCAGCGGCGTACTCGGACTATAAGAAGTTGCTGGAGGACAAGTCGCTTCAAGTGGTTATCGTCGCGACGCCAGACCATTGGCACGCGCAGATGGTGATTGACGCGGTGCATGCGGGGAAGGACGTATATGTCGAAAAGCCGCTGGCGCACACGATCGCGGACGGGGACCGCATCATCGCGGCGGTGCGGCAAACCAAGCGGATTGTCCAGGTGGGCATGCAGCGGCGAAGTTCGGAGCTGTTTCAGGATGCCTACCGGCAGATGAAGGCGGAGGACTTGGGGGAGATCCGGCTGATCAATTCGTGGTGGTACAACCATCAGACATCGATTCGGAATGAGCCGCTGAAGGGGAAGTTGGATTGGAAGCAGTGGTTGGGGAATGCGCCGGCGCGTCCGGTGGATGCCCAGCGGTTCTTTAACTGGTATTACTTCTGGGATTATTCGGGCGGGTTGATGGTGGGACAGGCGGCGCACATGCTCGATGTCTTCCATTGGTTTATGGGCTCGCAGTACCCGACAGCGGTGACCACGGCGGGCGGCCAAGCGAATTTGCCCGGCGTGGAAGTGCCGGAGACGACAACAATCTGTCTTGAATACCCGGAAAACTACTTTGCGGTGTTCACGGTAGGGTACAAGGCGATGCGGTACGCACCGGTGAACGACCAGTTGGCGCAATTCCACGGGTCGAAGGCGCGGTTTGATTTAGGCCGCGAGGGGTATAGCCTGATCCGGGAGGATCCGAAAGCGTTGGAGCTGAAGCCGACGCTGGAGAAGCGGCTGCCAGGAAGTTTCGGCCCGGCCACGCGGGCGCATATCCGGAACTTTCTCGAGTGCGTCAAAACTCGTCAGGAGCCGAATGCGCCGGTCGAAGCGGGGCAGGCGACGAACATCGCGTTGTGCATGGCAATGGAGTCGCTGCGGAAGGGCCGGCGGGTGCGGTTTAATCCGGGTACGCGGGAGACGGAAGTCTAGGCGGCATGGTCGATATTCATAGTCATGTGCTGTGGGGTCTCGACGATGGGGCCCGGACGGTGGAGCAGAGTGAAGCGATGCTGCGGATGGCGGCGGCGCATGGGACAACGGACATTGTGGCGACGCCACATGCCGACCTGCAGTATGCGTTTCAGCCGGAGTTAATTGTTGAGCGGCGGAAAGATCTGCAGGAGCGGTTGGGGGAGACCATCCGCCTGCACACGGGGTGCGACTTCCATTTGAAGCTGGACAATATCCAGGACGCCATTGCGCATCCGGCGAAGTACACGGTGAACGGGCGGGGGTGGCTGCTGGTGGAGTTCTCCGATCTGATGATCTTCCCGAACACGGAGGAGATCTTCGTGAAGCTGGAGAACGCGGGGATGCGGGTGATTGTGACGCACCCCGAGCGCAACTGGCTGTTGCGGCAGAAGCCCGAGCGGCTGGAGGAGTGGGTGCATCAAGGCGCTTTCCTCCAGGTGACCGGGCAGTCGCTGTTGGGTTTCTTCGGGCCGGAAGTTCGAAAGTTCGCTGAGCGTCTGGTGGAGAAGGGTTGGGTTCACTTTCTGGCAAGTGATGCCCACGACACGCAGCGGCGGACGCCCCGGTTGGACCAGACCTGGAAGCACGTCGAAGAAAAGTACGGGGCCGAGTATGCGGAGGCTTTACTGAAGACTCATCCGCAGGCGGTGATTGAAGGAAGGGAAATCGATCGGGGGCCAATAGAGCCGCCTGAAAAGCGGCGGAAATGGTGGGGAGTGTTTTAGAGACCGGGATTCGGCGCGCTACTTGTACCTGATAACGACACCGTTCAACGAGACTCCGGCGGCGGTGCCGAGGAGGAGGATGGTGGCCCCCGAGGCTATTTGCTGTTGCCGGGTCGCTTGGTCCAAGGCAGTGGGGAGAGAGGCGGTGACCTGGTTGCCGACTCCAGCGAGGATGTCGATGTGGGGGATTTGGCGGGAGCGCAACTGTTTGCCCAGGAAGGCAAGGCCAATGGCGCTGGCTTGGTGGGGGACTACCAGCGAGACCGGGTGGGCGGCAAGCAGTTCGTCAAGGAAGGGCGGAAGGTGCTCCTGGATGAGGCGGAGGAGGCCGCGGCCGTTCATCGAGAAGAAGTAGTCCGTCTCAGCGGGCGGGGGCGTACGGACGTTGTAACGGGAGCCGCCTGCCGGTATGCGGCAGAGGTCCAGGCCGTCGCTAAGAGTGACGCTGCGGGCCGCTAGGATGCCCGCCGTGGCGCTGGGGCCGAGGACGGCCGCGGCGGCGCCGTCGCCAAAGAGAGTGCAGGTATCGAGGTCATCCCAGTTGAGGCCCTTGGAGCCGAGTTCGGCGGTGACTAGACCAACGTGGCGCCACAGGCCGGCGTGAATGCCGGATGCCGCGATTTCCAACAGCTTCAGGAATCCATTGCAGGAGGCGTTGAGATCGAAGCAGGTGACGCCTTCGGCGCGCCCGCCGATCTGGCGGTGGATGAGGATCGACGTGGTCGGCATCGGCTGTTCGGCCAAGACGCTGGCAAAGAGAATAGCATCGAGGTCAGCCGGTTCGCGTCCGGCCGCGGTGAGGGCTTGACGAAGAGCGGCCGCGCCAAACTCGCTGGAGGTCTCTTCCGGCGCCGCAAAGTAGCGGGTCGCCACGCCATTGCGGGCCAGGGTGGTTCCCAGCGCCAACCCGAGTTGGGCATCCAGATCTTCCGCGCTCACTCGGCGAGAGGGCAAGATCGATCCCGTGCCTAGGATCGAGACTGGAAGAAACATACGCGATAGCATAGCAGGAGGAATATGGGTTTACTCATTAATGGCGAATACGTCGACGACGCGCTCATCCGGCAGGAGATGGCGTCGCTGCGGCCGCACTACGAGGCGATGATGGCGGATATGGAACCCGTCGCCCGGGAGATGCAGCTAAAGGATTGGAGCAAGGAGAACGTCATCGAACGGGTTCTGCTGCGTCAGGAGGCGGCAAGACGGGCGCCAGCCGTCTCCGAGGAGGAGATCAACGAGCGGCTGACGGAGCTGCTGCCGCCGCCCGGGGATCCTGACGACTGCGAAGCCGGCGCGACGCGAGCCGGAGTGGACCACGAGGCGATGAAGGCGGAGATCCAGGCGGAGATCCAGATGGAACGACTGGTGCAGGACGTGGGGGAGAAGGCGCCGAAGCCGAAGAAGCAGGAGCTGTTGGACTTCTATCAAGCGAACCGGGAGCGGTTCGCGGTGCCGCCGATGCTCCATGCCTCGCATATCGTGAAGAACGTGAACGACACAGTGGATGAAGCGACGGCGGAGGCGGCGATTGCCGTCGCGGTGGCGGAGTTGGCGGCTGGCGGGGCGTTCGCCGAAGTGGCCGACCGGCATTCCGACTGCGCTGGCCAAGGCGGGAGTCTGGGATGGTTTCCCGTGGGCGAGATGGTGGAAGAGTTTGAGGCCGCCGTGATGCAGCTTGAGCCGGGGCAGGTGAGCCCGGTGTTCCGGTCCGTGTTCGGATTCCACATCGCGCAGCTGCACGACCGCCGGGCCGAAGGCATCCGGCCGTTCAACGACGTGCGGGGCGAGATGGAAGGGGCGCTGCAGGCAGAGAAACGGGAGCGGGCACTCGAAGCGTTCGTAGATCAACTGAAGGATAAGGCGGTGGTGAAGACCGCCAAGCAACCGGCCATATGAGCGATCCGTTCCAAGTTCTGGACGGGGTGAACCCGTGCTGTATTCCAAGCCGCCAGCGGGAGGCGGAGCTAGCACTATCGAAGCGCATGGCCGAGGAGCGGCTGGTGATCCGAACGGGGTCCACCGCGGGGATGACCAAGCTCGACGGGGGCCGGTTCCTGATGGGCGCCGAGGACGCCGAGGGCTTTCCGGCGGATGGCGAGGGGCCGATCCGGGAAGTTCATGTCGATCCCTTTTATCTCGATACGACACCAGTGACGAACGAGCAGTTCAGCGAGTTTGTGCGGGTGACCGGCTACCGCACCGAGAGCGAGCGGTTTGGCTGGAGCTTCGTGTTTGCGGGCCATATTTTGGAGGAGAAGTACCGGCGAATCGTGGAGGACACGGTACTGGGGCATGAGTGGTGGTGCAAAGTGCCGGGAGCCGATTGGCGGCATCCGGAAGGCCCGGACTCGTCGATTGGGGACCGGCCGCATCACCCGGTGGTACAGATTGCCTGGAACGATGCCCAGGCCTATTGCGAATGGGCGGGTAAGCGGCTACCGCGGGAAGCCGAATGGGAGTATGCGGCGCGGGGGGGCCTGGAGCAGAAGAAATTCCCGTGGGGCGATGAGTTGACGCCGGCCGGGAAGCACTTGTGCAACATCTGGCAGGGCGAATTCCCGAAGATCGACCTCGGCGAGGACGGCTATACAGCGCCGGGGCCGGTCGGTGCGTTTCCGGCGAACGGGTATGGGCTGCTGTCGGTGACGGGGAACGCGTGGGAGTGGTGCCAGGACTGGTTCCACCCGACGTGGCATATGACGGCGACGCACGTGAACCCGGTGGGCCCGCCCGAGGGACGGGAACGGACGATGAAGGGCGGCAGCTACCTGTGCCACAAGAGCTATTGCAATCGCTACCGGCCGGCGGCGCGGACGAAGAACACACCGGACAGTGCGACCACGAATATTAGCTTTCGCTGCGCCCGCGACTTCTGAAGTATTCGAAAACAATCGGCAGAACGGAGAGGAAGACGATGCCGATAATCACTTTCTCGAAATGCTTGCGGACGATTTCGTTGTCCCCAAGAAAGTAGCCGGCCATGGTCATGGAGACCACCCAGCCGATGCCGCCAAAGATGTTGAACGATAGGAAGCGGGAATAGTTCATCTGGGCCACGCCGGCGATGAACGGTGCGAACGTACGGATGATGGGGACGAAGCGGGCGTAGATGATGGTCTTGCCGCCATGCTTATCGTAGAACGCCTGGGTGCGAAGGAGATGTTCCCGCTTGAAGAGCCGGGAGTCCGGGCGGTTGTAGACATTAACTCCGGCTTTACGGCCGAGTAGGTAGCCGACCCCGTCGCCAACAACCGCCGCGACGATCAGCACCCCGATAATGGCCCAGATATTCAGACCGCCGGCGCCGGCGACGACGCCGACGGTAAACAGAAGCGAGTCTCCCGGCAGGAAGAAACCTGCCAGAAGACCCGTTTCGGAGAACACGATGGCGAACAGTAAGCCGTAGCCCTGCCAGCCGGAGAAGACACTGGTGAGCAACTGCATCAGACCGTCAGGATTGGTGAGGGTCTTCAAAAAGTCCAGAACGGTATGCAGCATGCGAGGTTAGCTGCGGTAGCTGTTCTGCAGCTTCTTAATCGCGTCGGTATTGATCTTGATCTTGCCTTGCTCAACCAGGCGGTGAACAAGACCGTCTTCAAATAGATCTTTCCGCTCCTGGGACTTACGGCCCTTCAGCGCACTCACCATGCCTTCCCTCTCAGCAGCGAGTTTGGAAAGGTCAACTTCGATTTTAGCGGCAACCCGGGCGACAACAACTTGCGCCGGCATGGTGACCGGCCCAATGATGGTTCCCACCGGCTTGACGAAAGCATCAGCGAAGTAGGCAGCGTCGCCAATACCCTCAACGGCGCCTTCGCGGCCGAATTCGGCCGTGGTCTTCAATTCGCCTCCAAGCGACTTGGCGAGCTTGGCAAGATCGACACCGGCCTCGGACATCGAGCGGGCGACTTCCGCGCTCTTGGCCGTCAGCATTTCGCGAGCCTTCACTTCGGTGACCTGTTCGCGGATCTGATCGGCGACCTCGGCCAACTCGGCGCCGCGGCTCGGGGTGATGCCCGTCAGCACACCAATGGCGACCTTGTTGCCCGGAGCGGTAATCACCGGCGTAACGCCACCCTGTTGGAGGCCGAACATGCTACCAGCGAACTCGGCGTTAATTCCGATTTCCTGCACCGGATCACCGCTGCCGGCGTTCGGCACGACGTAGTGGTTCAAATTGAACTGCTGGGCGATCTGGGCGCCGGAGGTGGGGCTCTTGACCAGAGCCGCGCGGGCCTGCTCGATGGAGCTCTGCATGCGGTCAAACACCAACTGCTTCTTGCTTTCGGTAGCCAGTTCCGCTTTCACTTCGTCGAACGGCTTCACGCGGGCATCTTCGCGGTCGGTGACCTGGACGATGTGGAAGCCATACTCAGTTTTGATTACGTTGCTGATCTCACCCTTTTTGAGCGAGAAGGCGGTGGCTTCAAAGTTCGGGACCATCTGGCCCTTGGTCACCCATCCAAGGTCTCCTCCCTTAGGGGCCGAGCCGGGGTCATCCGAGTTCTTCTTGGCGACTTCGGCGAAGTCGCCGCCGGCCTTAACCTGCTTCAGGAGATCGGCTGCCTTGGCTTCCAATTTCTTTGTATCGTCGGCCGACTTGTTCTGGGTCATCAGCAGGATGTGCCGGGCCATGACGCGCTCGCCGGTGCGATAGCGGTCGAGGCTGGAGGCGTAGAGCTTGCGGAGTTCATCGTCGGAGAGATTGATGGAGGCGCCGATCTTCTCTTCGTTGGCGACTAGCACTTCAAAGCTACGCTTCTCCGGCATCCGGAAGGCGGCCCTGTTGGCGTTAAAGAACTTCTCGATATCTTCGGGAGACAGCTTGACCTGTTTCTTCAGGCTATCGGTGCTGAAGGCGATGTAGTCGAGCTTCACCTTCTCGTTGCGACGGCGATACTCGCCTTCGATTTCGTCCGGGGTGACCACGACGCCTTCGAGCACGATGTTGCGGAGCTTGGTGAGGAGCATCTGCTTGCGAACATTGCCTTCAAAGTCGGCCACCGTCATATTCTGCTGGGCTAGGAAAGCGGCGTAGCGCTCTTTGTCGAAGCCGCCCTGCAGGATGTTGCCGAGCATGGAACGGAGAGCGTTGCCGAGTTCTTCCTCCGTAACAGTGAAGCCCATCCGCCCGGCCTGGTAGGCCACTGCGCGCTCGGCAATCATCTGATCGACGAGCGTAGGGACATAGTTTTGGAGCATTTCTGGCGGGAACTGCTTGCCACGCAGGGCCCCTTGCAGCGTTCGCTGCACTTCCAACATCGAGAGCTGCTCATCGCCTATTTCGGCGATGATCGTGTCATTCCCTCCCATGCCGGGGCCGCCGGGCCCACCGGGAATCAGATAGGCAACCATCGAGAGAGCAACAAAGCCCAACAAGATGGTCAACACAATGCGGACGCTCTTGTCGCGGCTACGGAAAAGGTCGAACATGGAAAGGGGAACTCCTGACTAAAGATACTCTCGCAATTATATCGCGAGACTCACTCCCACTCGATCGTGCCGGGTGGTTTGTGTGTTAAATCGTAGAAAACAGCAGCCACTCCGGGGATCGCGAGTAGCGCGTCACGCATTCGGTGCAGTAGCGCCTGCGGCATCACCACGCTTTGCGCCGTCATGCCGTCAACGGAATGGATGGGCCGAAGGACAACCGAATCGGGCAGACCATCGCCACCCAGCGGAATCAAAACGACCGGAAACTGCCAGACCTGCGACTCGAAGTCATATTCGAGGGACAGCCCGCGGACGATCGCGTCGGCTTGGCGGAGGCGGGCCATCCGATCGGGGCTGATGCCGCTGGCGATGACGCTCAAACGGTCCATCGGCAGATTGCGGCCGACAATACCGATCACGCGATTGACGCGCTGGTTGGCATTGATGGCTTCGGTGGCGTGCGCATGATCAAGATGGTCGACGATCAGCACGGGCCGGTAGCTGCGGGAATCGCCCTGAACGCCAACGGAATGGACGGTGGCGATCCATCCGCCGTCGATCACCTCGATGGCCTCGTCCCGCTCCGCGCCGAGGCAGCGAATGCCAAGTCCGGGGCCGGGGAAGGGATGGCGGTCGAGGAAGGCCGATGGGAGGCCGAGTTCCCGGCCAATTTCGCGGACTTCGTCTTTGTAGAACGACGCGAGGGGTTCAACGATGCGATTAGCGTCGATCAGCTTTTGAATACCAGCGACCCGATTGTGGTGGGTCTTGATGAGATCGGCCTTGGCCGTGCCGCCGCTCTCGATGGTGTCCGGGTAGATGGTGCCTTGGCCGAGGATCCAGTGCCCATCGAGATAGGGGCCGCTCTCAAGGACCGTCTCTTGGATTTCGACAAACTTCTCACCGATGATTCTGCGCTTGAGTTCGGGTTCGGTGACGCCATCGAGCGCTTCGAGAAACTCTTCCTGGGCGAGTTCGATCCGGAAGTGCCGGGCGCCGAGCGATTCGAAAATGCTCCGGACAAATTCGGTTTCGCCTTCGCGCATCAGTCCGGTATCAACATAGGCGCCGTGGACGCGGGCCTCGCCGAGGGCGCGGAGGCAGAGCGTATAGGCGACAGTGGAATCAACACCGCCGCTGACGAAAAAGAAGATATTACGGTCGCCCGCGACTTCGCGGATCTGCTGCTCAACGACGGGGATCCGGCTGGCGGGCTGCCAGTCTTCCGTGCAGCCGCAGATGGCGAATACGAAGTTGCGAAGGATCTTCAGACCCTCGGTGGTGTGGACGACTTCAGGGTGAAACTGAACACCATATTGCCGGGTGGTTTCGTTGCCTATGGCGGCGACGGCACAGGTGCCGGTGGAAGCGAGCACAGCGTATCCCGTTGGCGGTGTGGTCACGGTGTCGCGGTGGCTCATCCAGACTTGCTGATGATTGGCCACGCCCCGGAAGAGCGGACTGGCGCCGGCGATATCCAAATACGCAAGGCCATACTCGCCTTTCAGGCCCTTCGTCACCTCGCCGTTAAGACGATAGGCCATCAACTGCTGGCCGTAACAGATGCCGAGAACGGGGACGCCCGCGGCGAGGAGCGTTCCGTCAATGGTCGGGCTCCCTTCCTCATAGACGCTCGAGGGTCCTCCCGAGATGATCAGGCCTTTGGCCTTCGCAAAACGGGAGGTCTCGGTTTCGCTGGCGACGACTTCGGCGTAGACGCCCAATTCTCTAACCTTGCGAGCGATCAGATGGGTGTACTGCCCACCGGTATCAAGAATGTAAATCTGCGGTTCGAGAGCGGGATCGTTCACAAAGTCAGGGCTACTATTCCTGCGGAGCGGTCCGCTGGACAATCAACTTCTTCGCGTTTTCTAACAGGGATTTGGCCTTGGGCAGAGCGTCAACAGCCTTGAGGACCATCGGATCTGTTTCCACACCCAGCTGGCGAGCCTCTTCAGCGCCGAAAGCCGTCAGGTACATCTCGCGCTGCAGGGACTGTTTCGACCATTCCCTGTTCTCGTTCCATTCGGCGTCGGTGAAAGTCGCGCCCGCCTTGGCGACGAATTGCCGAAATTCAGCCATCACCGCATCATCCGGAGCCCAACCCTGCGGTAGCTTTGCGTCACGGGAACCAAAGTACTTAGCGGTGTAGCTGAAGAAGACGAACTTCCGCAGCAGCTCGGTCTGGAACTTGTTGTACTTAGCCGGAGTGAACTGTTCGTCCGGCTTGATGCCGCCGCCGCCGTAGACGGTACGGCCGCTATCGGTCATCTTAACGTCGCTCATGTTCGCCGTCGCCGTATCTTTGCGGTAGTAGTAGTCGAGGAACGAGGTGTGCTGATAGTCGCGCTGAATCAGGCGATTGCTCGGCGTGTAGTATTTTTGGGTCGTGAGCGCGAGGCCGGTGTTATCGCCCATCGGATACACAGTCTGCACAAGGCCCTTACCGAAGGTGTTGTCGCCCAGGATCCAGCCGCGGTCGTGATCCTGCAGGGCCCCGGCCACGATCTCAGCCGCCGAAGCAGAATAGCGGTTGACGAGAACAACAATAGGATAGTCGCGTTTGGTGCTGCCGTTGCGAGCGACGTAAGGACGCTCGGCGAAAGCTCGGCCGCGGTGCGAAACCACGGTTTGACCGGGGGCCAGAAAGCGACCGGCCACGGAGACGCCTTCGTTCAGCAGGCCGCCGGGATTTTCGCGAAGGTCGAGAATAAGACCTTTCACGTTTTGCTCACCGACGCGGCGAAAGTTCTCTTCCACCTCCCGGCTTGTATTCTCATTGAACGATTCGACGTCGATGTAAAGGATTCCCGGCTTGATGAAGAAGGCGTCCTGAACGCTCTTGCGCGGGATCTCGCCGCGGATGATATTGAAGACTATGGGATTGTCGACGCCTTCGCGGGTGACTTTTACCTGCACCGGTGTGCCCCGTGGTCCTCTGAGAATGTCGGCGACTTCGGTCGTGGTCAGGCTGTCGGTGCGCTTGTCATTCACCTCAAGGATTATGTCGCCGGGACGAATGCCGGCCTTGTACGCGGGCGAGCCCGGAAAGGGAGCAATGACGACCGTGCGGCGGTTCCGCTCGCTGACAGTCATCCCAACACCGTAGTAGTGGCCGCGCTGATCTTCGCGTAACGCTTGGAAGTCTTTCGGATCGAAGAAGCTGGAGTGCGGATCCAGAGTCCGGAGCATGCCGCCTATGGCCCCCTTGTAGATCGCTTTGTCGGAAGTGACCTTGTCGGCGAAGTTCTCTTCGACCAAGGCGTAAACCCGAGCAAAAGTCTTAATGCTCTGCTGGACTTCGTCTTCGGCGCCTGCGGCCGAGACGCCCGTGACACCAGGGCCGAGGATGCCCCCAACCAGGGAACAGAAAAGCACGGTTGAAGGAATAAGGACTGTTGATCGGCTAAACGCCATACCGCGGGACCTCCGGAGATCTATAGATGAGTATATCAGTTGAGCGGAGTGCGGACCCGCTACCGTTCTAGACGGCGCGAACCTTGCGTACGTTAGCGGAAATTTCCGTGCGAACTGGTTTCCGGGCCGCGCCCGGTACCGTGACGCCCAGGCGGCGGGCCTGATCCGTCACGCAGACCAGAAACATCGGCTGTTCGGAG
>JBBQRA010000063.1:0-25713 GCA_038215275.1 Bryobacterales bacterium
CGATCCGCCTAGCAAATACCCGGCGGAAGGCAGCGCTAAGGCTGCCGTTATCAGGCCCATAAGGCCGTTAATGGAGGCGATGAGAAATCCGCGGCGCGGCTCCTGGGGTGAAGGCGACTTCATATAACTAGATTATAAATCGGATTACTTTGACCGGATTCTTTATTTTCAGGCGGGGAGCAGAGTTTTCAAGTGGGTCCGGATCCGCCTCTCCGCTTCCCACAGATTTAGATTCTCTAATGGATCAGACTGCAGGTCAAATAATTTGGGTGCTTTTTCAAAGCCCTCGATCAGTTTGTACCGCCCGTCCCAAACCAACCGCCATTCCCCCAGCCCCGCCACCAAGTGCCGCCGATGCGCCCGCGTCTTTCCGGCCAGCAGCGGCAGCAGCGTTCGGCTATCCATCGCCGTCGGAACAGGCACTCCTGCACAATCCAAAAACGTCGCCGCCAGGTCCATCAGGGTCACCAGCGCCAGGCTAGTACCCCGCGCCTTTACGCCCGGCCCCGCCACTACCAGCGGCACGCCCAGCGAAGGCTGATACGGCACATGCTTCCCCCAGCGATTGTGGTCCCCCAGCATCTCGCCGTGGTCGGACGAAAACACCACCAGCGTGTTTTCCAATTCGCCTCGCGCCGCAACGGCGGCCAGAATCTCGCCAATACCCCGGTCAATGTTCTCGCACATCGCCGAATAGTTCTGCCGCACTGCCACGTGGTGCTCCGGCGAGTCCTGCGTGTTCCGGTTTGGCTGAGAATAGGCACGGTCGCGCGCTGTATTTTCCATGGAGGCAGTAATGTCGAGAGGGTCGTGCGGACCGGTAAAGTTGACGGTAAGATGCCACGGTTGGTTACGCGGCGCCCGCCCCAACAGCGTCAAGGCGTTGCGCGTAATGAAGTTGTCGCAGTACAAATCGTCCGGCAACGGCGTCGGGTACGTCCCGTCGTGGGCCTTGCGCGCCCGCATGTCCTTCACGTGCGCCTCCGCCAACCCCCGGTCGTGCAATAGCTTCATGTACGGATCTTTCGGCGTCGGTACTCCGCTCCGCACCGCGTCCATCTTCCCCGCGTTGTCGATCCCGTCCGAAAACCCCCACTCCCCCAATAGCCTCGTCCCGTCCAGCCCCCAGTCCAGCGTCTTCTTATGCAGGTCCAGCTTTCCGCAGCCCATCACGTGGTAGCCGGCATCGCGCAACAGCTGATAGTAAGTCTGCTGCCCCAATGGATAGTCAAAGGCGTTCGACGCGACGCCACACCGCGCATACTCCTTCCCCGACGCCAAGCAGGCTCGCGCCGGCGCACACAACGGCGACGGTGTAATCGCGTTCACAAACCGGACGCCCCGCGCCATCAGCAGTTCCACATTCGGCAGCCGCACCGGAATCCGCGGCTGTCCCGGCATCCAATCTGGCCGCCATTGATCCGGCAGCAACAGCAGAATATTCGGCCGCCGCGCCGGGGGCGCCGCTATACCGGCCAGCATGCTCCGGCGCGTCAGTAGGGCCGGCACACTTCGTCCAGGCGGCGCTCCAACGCCAGCGACTCCTCTTCGGTCAGCTTGCGATCTTCCTTCGTCAAATAGAAGACGTCGATCGCCTTATGGGCCTCGGTATCAATCAGCACGACTTCGATATTACATCCAGACTGCGAGATTGTGGAAGCTAAGTCAAACAGCAATCCCGGCCGATCCTCCGCGATAATCTCCACCAGCGTCGCGTGATTGCTCACCTCGCCGTCAAAGTACACCGCCGGCCGGATCTCCGGCTTGGCCTTCGCGGCAAACGGCCGCCGCCGGCTCGCCAGTAGCGTCGTCACGTCCAGTTTGCCCAATACCACCCGTTCAATCGTCTGCTGCAGCCGGTCAATCTCCGGCGGATTCAATTCCAGATTCCGCGACGGATCGGAAAATGTGAACGAATCCAGGACCTCGCCCCGGCTATTGGCAAACGCCTCCGCCTTCACAATGTCCATCCCCGAACCCGCCAGCGCCCCCGCAAGCGCCGCGAACAGGTTCGGCCGGTCCCGCGTAATCACCAGCAAATTCCAAACGCCGCCCTGCCGCGACAGATCAATTGCCACGCCCGTATCCAGCGCCGCCTCGGCCAACGCCAGATGCTGCTCCACCTCCGCCTCGGTGTGCGTCCGCAAGTACCGTTGCGGAAACCCCTCGAGAAAAGGATGCGAAGCCGCCGATCCGATCCGGTCCGTGTCCAGCTCTTTGGTCAACTCCCGCTGCCCAATCGCGTACACGCGCCACAACTGCTCCAACCTCCAAGGCGTCATCGACGTCGTGTTCACACCGCTGATATCGGCATACGTCAGCAAGGCTAGATACCGCAACCGCTCCACCGTCTGCACCCGCCCCGCCAGATGCTCGGCCGTCGCCGGGTCTGACAGATCCCGCGAATTCATCACGCTCGAAAGCACCAGATGCTGGTCAATCAGAAAGTGAATCAGCGGCCGTTCCTCTTCGGGAACCTGAATTCGGTCCATGATCGCCGTAGCCAGCCGTGCCGACTCCATCGCATGCGTCGGCCCGTCAATCCCTTTCCCTACGTCATGCAATAAAATCGCAAACAGCAGCGCCGGAAGCGACTCAATCTCCGCAAACAACCCCGCAAACCGCCGCCGCGTGGGGTCCGTATTCTTCCGCAGCGCCAGCAGAGTCTCCATCACGATCAGGGTGTGCTCGTCCACCGTGTACCGGTGATAGAAGTCCCGCACTACCAACCCTTCAATCAGCTTCCATTCGGGCAGAATCGCCGCCAGCAACCCCGTCTCGTGCATCGTCCGCATCGCCATCGTTGCGTGCGGCTGCAACAGAATCTCCTGAAGGTAGTTCCAAATCGGCCCTGGCTGCGCATAGTGCGCCGCCAATCCTGGCAACGCCGCCACCAATCGCCGCTCCGCGTCCGCCGAGAGCGGCAACCCATGCCGCGCCGAAAACCGGATCAACCGCAGGGACACATCCGGGTCCGATTCCAGCAACTGCGCGTTCTTCAGGTACAGCCGGTCTTTGTTCACCGAAATTTCCGACGTCGACATCCGCGATCGCCAATCCCGGAAGTGCCCCAATAACCCGCTCGGCACCAACGTCTCGCACATATCAATCGCCTGCAGCACCCCGCGGTGAATCTTCCGGGCACTCAAAAAATACTGCCGGACAAACTCCGCCGGCGTCACGCCCCGCTCCGCCGCAATCGATTCCTGCAAATCAAACTGCAGCAGATTCTGATCCCTGTTCGCCTGAAAATGCAGGTAGCATCGCGTTGCGTACAGAAACCGGCACGGCTCCGCCAGTTCGCCCAGCCAGTTGGGCAACTCTCGCGTCGGGTCCTGCAGCTTCGTCAACCAACCAATCGAATGGATGTCGCGCAGCCCGCCCGGCGACTCCTTTACGTTGGGCTCCAGATGGTAAACGGTCGAGTGAAACTTCTCGTGCCGCTCCCGCACCTGCCGGATCAAATGGCGCACCAGCGCCTGCCGTTCGCTCGAAACAAACTTCGGCAACCGCTTCGACAGCTTCTCGTACTCCGCCTTATCCCCGCACAAGTAGCGCTGGTCGAGCAGGCTGATATTCAATTCCACATTCTGCGGATGATACTGGCAGCATTCGTCAATCGAATGCACCGAGTGGCTCAAACGCAGATTCGCATCCCACAGCGCTCGTAAAAAAGCCGAAAGAGCGTCTCGCGTTGCATCATTGTGCGGCGCTCTTTCGGTAAGCAACAAAACGTCCACGTCGGAATTCGGGAACAACTCCCGACGGCCATAGCCGCCCACTGCCAAAACGGTCAATCCCGCAGGATAGACCGGGGTGAGGTATTGGTCGAAGGCGGCCTGGACGATGCGATCAACGTCCGCAGTTCTTCCGGAGTGGACGGCTCCGGGGTCCCACTCCTGGAAGAACGCGGAACGAATGCCGGCAAGCGGCGAGTTAAAGGGCGGATTCACCGCGTTCGTCGTTGCGAATCCGGATGGCCTCGGCAATCTCGGACACGAAGATCTTCCCGTCCCCAATCTTCCCTGTCCGTGCCGCCGTAGCCAAAGCGGAGATAACCTCTTCCGCCCGGACGTCCGGTACCACTATCTCAATCTTCACTTTCGGCAACAGGTCCACCTGGTATTCCTGGCCCCGGTAGACCTCCTTGTGACCCTTCTGGCGCCCATGTCCGCGGACCTCCATGACGGTCATCCCGTCGATCCCGATCGCCTTCAAGGCTTCTTTCACTTCTTCCAGCTTGAACGGCTGAATAATGGCTTCAATCTTTTTCATTTTCGTGGCCTCCGTTCCTACGCTTCGAGATTGTATGCTTCTTCGCCATGCATGCTCAGGTCGAGACCCATCGTCTCCTGTTCGCTGGTCACGCGCAACCCAACCACCACATCAACGATCTTGAGGATGAGGAACGATCCCACAATCGCGATGGCCCACGAAATGCCCACGCCAAGCAACTGGTTCACCACCTGGCCGCTGTTCCCATCCACCATGCCGGTGTCGATTGCATTGCCCGCTGCATCTTTCAACGCGTTCACTTCCTTGGTCGCAAACACTCCGGTTAGAATTGCGCCCAGCGTACCACCAACGCCATGAACGCCGAACGCGTCCAGAGAGTCGTCATACCCCAGCATGTTCTTCACCTTCACCACGGCGAAGTAGCAAACGATGCCGGCCGCAAAGCCGATGATCAGCGCCGGAACCGGCTTCACAAAGCCCGAAGCCGGGGTTATCGCCACCAGACCCGCCACAGCTCCGGAGATGCCGCCCAAAATGCTCGGCTTGCCGTGCTGGAACCATTCCGCAAGAATCCATCCTAACGCCGCCGCCGCCGCGCCGAAGTGCGTCGCCACAAATGCGCTCGCCGCCAAACCGTTCGCCGCCAGTGCGGAACCCGCGTTGAAACCAAACCAGCCAAACCAGAGCAAACAAGCGCCGATAAAGCTCAGCACCAGGCTATGCGGCCGGATCGGTTCATTCGGATAGCCCAGACGTTTGCCAAGCACAATCGCGCAAATCAGCGCCGAAACACCAGACGTAATGTGCACCACCGTACCGCCTGCGAAATCCAAAGTCGGAATCGAACCGCCCGAGAAGGCATTCAACAAACCGCCCTTGCCCCACACCATGTGGGCCATCGGATAGTAAATCAGCAGGCTCCAAAGGATCGTGAAGAGCAGCATCGCGCTGAACTTCATCCGTTCAGCGAAAGCGCCCGTGATCAGCGCCGGTGTAATAATCGCGAACATCATCTGGAACGCCATCCAGGTCAAGTGCGGAATCGTACCCGCATAGTCCGTGTTCGGTTCCATCCCAACACCGTTCATCATCGCGTATCGCATATCGCCAATAAACGAATTGCCGTCGCCAAACGCTAAAGAATATCCAAACAGCGCCCACATCACGGTGGCCACAGCCATCAGGATGAAACTCTGCATCAGAGTTCCCAGGACATTCTTTTTGCGAACCAGGCCGCCATAGAAAAGGGCCAGTCCGGGACCGGTCATCAGGAGTACAAGCGCGCAACTCGCCAACATCCAGGCGTTATCGCCGGCGGACTGGGCTGCTGCGATCTTGGGCACAAGTTCTTCCGTCGTCGGTGCGGCGGGAGGGGCTTGGGCTAGTAGCGAAAACGCTCCTAGCGCGGCAAGCGAACTTGCGGTGAAAAATTTCTTCATGAAACACCTCGATTGGAGTGGTGAGTGTGAGGAAGTCTTGCGGACAGGGCAGACTTGCGACAGTGCATCGTCTGTCATGATGCTACGCCTGTATCTCCATGGGAAATCGAACATTGCTATTCAGGCGATTGAAATAATCTATTGGCCCTGCGGCTAAGCGATTCGTTATTCTCCCCAGGAACCCCGTCGTTCCCACTCACCCTAAAACAATTGGAGAACCTCTCAATGAAGATTCCGGCGAATCTCACCCTCGTCGTGTTGTCTTTTGCGGGTATGGGCCTTTTTGCGCAGACCACTGCGCCCGCACCCGCACCCGCAGATCCCGCCCCCTGGACGGTGGGCTCGATTAAGATCACTGGACTGATCGACGGCTATTACAGCAAAAACTTCGGCAACCCCGCCTCTGGCAACAATGTGTTGCGAAACTTCGACGTGAAGGCGAACTCGCTCACGTTGAACATGACAAAGCTGACTTTCGAACACGACGCTGATCCGGTCGGTTTCAAAATTGACGTGGGCTTCGGCCGCGCCTGGGAGATCTTCCACGCCACCGACCCCGCAGGCACCGATATCGTTCGCTACATCCCCCAAGCCTATGTCAGCCTCAAACCCAAGAACGCAGGCGGCCTGCAAATCGACTTCGGCAAATTCTATACTTCCGCAGGCGCCGAACTCACCGAGACGCACCTGTCCGCCAACTACTCCCGAGGCTATCTGTACGCCAATGGACCGTACTATCACACCGGCCTCCGCCTCACCAAGCCCATCACCAAGTCCTTCTCCGCCGGTGTCCAACTCGTCAACGGCTGGAACAACGTCGAAGACAACAACACCGGAAAGACTCTCGGCTTCACTACCGCCTGGACCGGCTCCAAGGTCGCCTGGTTCAATAATTACTACACCGGCCCCGAAAAGACCGGCACGAACGAAGGGTTCCGTAACTTCTACGACACGGTCCTCAACATCAACCCCAACGACGTCATGTCGATGTACATCAACTTTGACTATGGCCGGGACAAGCGTCTCACCAGCGGCAGCGATACCTGGATCGCCATCGGCGTCGCCTCGAAGTTCCAGCTCACCAAGACCATGGCCTTCACTCCCCGTTACGAGCACTACAACGATCGTGACGGCTTTATCACCGGTCAGGCCCAGAAGCTGAATACCTTCACCCTCACCGGCGAGTACAAGTGGGCCCAAGGCCTCCTGAGCCGCCTGGAATACCGGAAGGACTGGTCGAACCAGCCGTTCTATGACCGCGGCAACGAAAACGCTAGCGCCAAATCGCAGTCCACTCTGCTAATCGGTTTCGTCGCGTTCTTCGGCCAGTAAACCACCCCGTGGGGACTCTTCTAGAACGATAGAATAAAGTTTTCGAGGAGTCCCCATGCAACGTCGCCTATTCACTCTGTCCGCTCTCGCCGCCACCAGCGCAGCCTTCGCTCAAGAAAACAAGATCACCCTCCCAGAGCCCTACGCCACCCCCTCTGTCAACAACCGGCCCCAAGTAATCACCCGTCCCGACGGCGCCCAACTCAATCTTCCCGCCGGCTTTTCCATCGAAGAATTCTCCACCGGCTTCTCCCGCCCCCGTTTCATGCTCCAGGGCGCGAACGGCGAAATCCTCATTACCGATACCAATGTCGCTCCCAACGGCGTCGTCTACGCCCTCACCAATAACGGCAAAGACAAGAAGAAGATCATCGAAGGCCTCGATCGCCCCTACGGACTGGCGTTCTACAAAGATTGGCTCTACGTCGGCGAACCCACCTCCATCAAACGCTACAAGTACGACTCGAAAGCTCTCACCGCCGGCAAAGGCGAAGAGGTCGTTTCCTACGCCGGCCTCGGCAAAGGCCACAACTCCCGCACCATCCTCTTCGATCTAAAGAAGGACAAGATGTACGTCAGCTGCGGCTCCGAATCGAACTCCACCCCCGGCGAAGATCCCCGCCGCGCTGCCCTCAACCAGTACAACCCCGACGGCTCCGGCCATCGCATCTACGCTGCCGGCCTCCGCAACATCATCGGCCTCCGCCACCGCCCTGGCACCTCCGAAATCTGGGCCGCCGTCCAGGAACGCGACGGCCTCGGCGACAATCTCGTCCCCGACTATCTGGTCAACGTCAAAGACGGTGGCTTCTACGGCTGGCCCTACGCCTACATCGGCACCAACGAAGACCCCACCAACAAGGGCAAGAACCCCGAACTCGTCGCCAAAACCATTGTCCCGGACTTCCTCATGGGCGCCCACGTGGCCGTCCTCGACATGCTCTTCTACACCGGCAGCCAGTTCCCTAAGAAGTACAAAGAAGGCGTCTTCGTCGCCCAGCACGGCTCCTGGAACCGCTCCCAGCGCATCGGTTACTCCATCGCCTTCGTCCCTTTCAAAGGCGGCAAGCCCGTCGGCCAGAAAGAGGACTTCCTCTCCGGCTGGATGCTCGCCCCCGGCAAGCGCGAAGTCTGGGGCCGCCCGGTGGGCTTCCTGCAACTGCCCGATGGCAGCCTGCTTCTCTCCGACGACGGGGGCAATAAGGTTTGGCGTATCTCATACAAGGGTTGATCTTGTGCGCCGCCATCGCCGCGGCGGCGCCGTTCTCCCATCAACAACATCTCGCCCTCAAGCTGAACTGCGTCACCTGCCATCAGAAGGTGGCGCAGTCCACCGCAGCTGCCGACAATAACCTGCCGGACGCCGCCGTCTGCGCCTCATGCCATAAGCCCGGCGAGGTCGCCGTCAAGGCCCAGGCCAAGCGCACCGTCGACAAGTTCAATCATTCCGTCCACACCAAGCTCGGCAATCTCGCCCCCGCATTCCGCGGCGCCATCACCGCCGGCACGTGGCTCGGAACCAAGGCTGAAGCCGCCGTCCGCGCTCCTCACCTCGATACCAAAAACGCCTGCGCCGCCTGCCACCAAGGCATCGAGCAAAGCACGGCTATCGCTGAAAAGTCGGCCCACTTCCCCCACATGGCCGACTGCCTCACCTGCCATATCAAGATCGATCCCCCCTTCTCCTGCGAGCAGTGCCACGCTGAACCCGCCAAGCTCGTGCCCGCCACCCACACCCCCGGCTACATCGATCGCCACAACCGGTTCAAAGACAAACTCGAACGCGAAACCTGCACCGTTTGCCACGGCCGCGACTTCCGCTGCCTCGGTTGCCACTAGCCCCCTCCCGCTCTGATAGAATTCGCGGCACGATGAAACGCCGCGCCTTCTTTGAACATGCCCTCGCCGCCAGCGCCGTGCCCGCGCTCCAGGCTGCTCAACCCGGGGGTAAACCCACCCTGAAAATCACCGACATCAAGACCATCCTTGTCGGCACCGGCAGCCGCAATACCTGCTTCGTCAAAATCGAAACCGACCAGGGCCACACCGGCATCGGCGAGGCCTACTCCTGCGGCCCCGACGAGGCCACCGCCGCCGTCGTCGCCGATTTCAAAAGCTGGCTCGTCGGCCAGGACCCCCGTAATATCGAGCACCTCTACAACATGATGATGAACTTCACCCGCTTCCCCGGTGGACTCATCGTGAACGCCGCCATCTCCGGCATCGAACACGCTCTCTGGGACATAGCCGGTAAATCCGCCGGCCTCCCCGTCTACATGCTACTCGGCGGCAAGGTCCGCGAAAAAATTCGCGTCTATCAATCCGTCGGCGGCAACACCCCCGACGAGATCGCCGCCAACGCAAAAGCCCTCGTCGCCAAGTACGGCTACACCTGTCTCAAGATGCGCCCCCAGCCCCCTAAGGACAACCAACTCTCTTACAACGCCGTCACTCTCGGCGCCGCCAACCGCGTCCGCGCCGTCCGCGAAGCCGTCGGCCCCGATGTCGACATCGGTTGCGATATCCACGCCCGCTTCCTCGAAGTCAGCCGCGCCGTCCGCCTCGCCAAGGCCATCGAGCCCTACCATCCCGCTTGGCTCGAAGAACCCATCCGCCCCGAAAACGAAGACGCGATGGAGAAGCTAGCCGGCCACGTCAACATCCCTCTCGCTAGCGGCGAATGCAACTACACCCGCCACGAGTTCCGCAAGATCCTCGCCAATCAGTCGCTCGATATCATCCAACCGGACATCTGCGTCTGCGGCGGCTTATGGGAAATGCGGAAAATTGCCGCGATGGCCGAAGCGCACTACGTCATGGTCGCGCCCCACAACCCCATGGGCCCGCTCGCGACAGTGGTCAACGTCCACTTCGCCGCCGCCACGCCCAACTTCTTCGTCCTCGAATACCACCCCGACGACGTCTCCCCGCGCAAGGATCTTCTCAAGGATCCCCTCATGGTCAAGGACGGCTACCTCCCGCTCCCCACCAAACCCGGCTGGGGCGTCGAACTCAATGAGGACGCCCTTCGCCGAATGCCTCCTAAGCCATGGCGCCGCGGGTTCGACTACCGCGTCGATGGCTCCGTCGCTTACATTTAGCTCTTGGCTGGTAGCCGCGTCGTTTGCCGCTGCACCAACTGCCATTGGCTCCCGTTCTTCACCCACACCAGCAACACGGTCATCTCAATATTCGGGTTCGCAATCGAAGTTACGCGGGCCCGAATCGTGCCTGTGTTTCCGTAGACCTTAATCGCCTCGCTATGAACCTGAAACGTTGGCTTCCCCTTCACGAGCGCCGCAACTGCAGTGGCTTTGTCTTCCAGCAGCGCGTTCGAATGGCTATATTGCAACTCCGGCGCAAACAGCTTATTCAGCGTTGCCGCGTCGCCCGCCTTCGCCGCCTTCACGTACTCGGCGTGGACCGCCTTCAATTCCTGTTCCGCTTGGCCGAAGCAAGCGGTCGCGAGTAATGCTACACCTAAAATCGTTTTCATGGACCCCGATCATATCAACTCTTTAGATCGTGTAGGGCGGCCGCAATCGCCGGCTTGATCCATTCCGCCACCGGCGTCAACGGCAGCCGCGGCGCCCCGCCGTAGTAGCTGTTCAAGTCCATCGCGCACTTCAAGGCCGGCGTGCCGTGCGCCTCCACCAGCGCCACCAGAGGCCGAATCCGCTCCTGCCAGTCCGCCCCCGCCTCGTCCTCCCGCTGCCGGTACGCCTCCCAGATCAGTTGCACCGAGTACGGAATCGCGTTCGCCACTTCCACCAGCGCAGCCCCCGCCCCCGACTTGAAAGCGCTAAACAACACAGCCGCATCTCGCGCCAGCGCCACTTTCAAAATATTCGGATGCTCCGGCGCCGCGTCCCCGTCCACCACCACCGGAATCCGCGCCCCGTCCGCCACCGCCCGGTAGTAAAGCCCCCGCGTCTCCCCCGCAAACTCCGCCGCCGCCCGCAGCAACGCAAACTGATACCCCAACTCCGCCGCCCGGTTCACCAGCACCACCGTCTCCCGCACGCTCGGCGCTGATGCCGCCGCCCCCAGCAACTTCCCCGGCTTCGCGCTCGCCGCCACCAACTCCCAAACGAGGGCTTTCTCTTCCGCCGTCAGCAAAAAATCGCCCGCCACATACCCGGCCAGACTGATCGCGTTCAGCCGCTCTACATTACTGCGCAGTTTCGCTTGATACACATCGCCGCGATGATCAAACGGTGTCGAAACCGGAACGAGAATGCCCTGAATCTTCAACATATAGAAACACGAAGGGCGCGACCGCCCCGTCTTCCGGAGCGCCGCGCCCTAAGAGAATTAGCCTTTCACGAAGACGATAACGAGGGTGAACAGTGCCAGCGACTCGATGAAGACGAGGCCGAGCAGTCCAAGACCGCGGATCACCGTGGCGGCGCCAGGGTTGCGGGCGATGGCTTCCACAGCACCGGCAATCGCCCTGCCTTGGCCGAGGGCGCAGAGGCCCGAGGCAAGGGCCATCGAGAAAGCACTGGTCAGGACAATGGCGGGGTCAGCGGCCATCGAGGGCATAGCGAAGGCCATCAAAACGAAGGCCAGAACGAACATGTTTCCGAACATAGGGTGTTGCTCCTTGGGTATAAGTTGCGCTCAGGAGGTGGTTCCGTTCCGCCGTTGGGACGGGGAGGGCTCACACTGGCGCGGGGTTAATGCCGAATAAAAAATCTAGTGTTCGTCGCCCACTGCCGCGCCGACGTAGATCAGCGTCAAGAGTGCGAAAACGTATGCCTGAATCACCGAAATGAACACGTGCAGCCCCATGAAGGCCACCGGAATCACGATGTAGGTCAAGCTCAAAAAGACCAGCGTCACCTGCTCACTCGCAAACATATTGGCGAACAAACGAATCGTCAGCGAAACCGGCCGGGCCGCATGGCTCACAATTTCAATCGGCAACATCAGCGGGGTCAACCACCATATGGGACCCGTAAACTGGCTGATATAGTGGCCGCCGTGCTGCCGGATGCCCTGAATGTTGTAGTACAGGAACGCCAGCAACGCGATTCCCGCCGGAACATAGTGGTACATCGTGGGCGATTCAAACGTCGGAATCACGCCCAGCAGATTCGAGAACAGCACGAACACGAAAAAGGTCCCGGCAATCGGGATGTACTTCTTGTAGCCTTCATGAATGTTGTCGTGGGCCTGTTCACCCAGAAACTCGTACATCGCCTCCAACACATGCTGCAACTTGCCCGGCGCCGTCATCGAGAAGCCGCTCTTGGCAATCGTGAAGAGGATCACAATCAACACCGCCACCAGGATTTCCATCGTGATGTAATTGGCCCACGGCCGCGCGTGGGTCTGCATGCCCACCGCCGAAAGAATCGAATTTCCTAGCCCAGCCAGGTGATCGTTGAAGAGGGCGGTGAGCCAGAGCTCATGAGATTCGTGCATAAATCAGTTGGTAGAGCGCTTCCCCCAGCGCCGCAGCCGCAGCGGTCAACAGTCCGATGAGGAACGTGACAGGGGTAACCGCAAAGACTTTCAGCATAACATAGCCCACCCCGCCCAGAACGGCCAAACGCAAGCCCAGCAAGCCCGCGCGCGCCGGGGTCGGCCGGGAAAACGCACTCTCCAACCAGCGGAAATTCGCCCACGCCGCCGCCGCTCCCGTCGCCACCCCCAGTGCCGCCAACCCTCCCCACCCCACTCCCGCCACCGTCGCAAACACCACGCCCCACCCCGCAATTCCCCACTCCATCCGCCTCACCAGCCCGTCGTAATCTGTCACTTCGAATCCGTATCCCGGTCAAACTCTTTGTTCAGCTTCCGAACCAACTCCCGCATCCCCGCAATCACCCCCGCAATCAGCCACACGATGTACCAGAAGTTCGTCCCGAAAACCCTATCCAATCCCAAGCCAATCGCATAGCCCACCAGCAGGCTCACCGGCAGAATCAGCGCCAGACTCATGTAGTCCGAAATCAAGCGCCCAACACTGCGTTCCCGCTTCACCGGGCCGCTACCGCCAGCGTATGCCGCGCATGGCAGTTCATGCACGTCACCTTCGCCGCCGCCACGCCCACCGGTTTCTCCTTGCACGCCGCCGGCGTCGACGTGTGGCACCGCGCACAACCCGCCTGCGTCGCCGTCCACTCCTTCATAGCGTGGTGCCCGTGGCACGTGCTGCAGTTGGCCGATCTCGCCGTCCGCTGCACCACCGCATGATGATGCTTGCTCTCGACGTATTGATTCTTCTCCTGCAAGTGGCAGTTCCCGCACATCCCCGCCACCTCATCCGGAGCCGCCACCCGGTCCGGCGGAGCCTCGCCATTGCTCTTCCGATGCTTGTCGCTCGGCCCGTGGCAAACCCCGCACTGCAAGCCCGCTTTCGTATTGTGCTTATGCTTCCCGAAGTCCGCAATCTGCTCGTTGTGGCAAGGCGCGCAGTCCTGTTGAGCCCCTAGACGAAACGAACCCAAAAGCAACAGCAGAACCCAAATCATCCCAACTTCCTCTTCACAATCGTCCGCGTGATGTCGCCCGGCTTAGCCATACCCGCCAGCCCCATCGCCAGCTTAAGCTCCGCATTCAACATCCACAAAACCCGCTCCACACCCGGCTGCCCAAACGCGCCCAAGCCCCACAACGGAGCCCGCCCCACCAGAACTGCCTTCGCCCCCAGTGCCATCGCCTTCAGAATATCCGTGCCCCGCCGCAACCCGCCGTCCATCAGCACCGGCACCTTCCCGCCCACCGCGTCCACGCAGTCCGGCAACGCCTCCAGCGTCCCCATCACCCCATCCAACTGCCGCCCGCCATGGTTCGAAACCACAATCGCGTCCGCCCCGTGCTTCACGGCCAGCGCCGCGTCCTCCGGATGAATAATCCCCTTCACAATCACCGGGATCTTCGATCCCTCTTTCAGCCACGAAATCTGCTCCCACGTCATCTGCGGCGTATGCGGCTGCCACATCGCCGGCAGCGCCGGAGACCGCGGCGCACCCTTCGACTCGCCCTCTTTCGGCACCCCCGTCTGCATATACCCATAGTCAAACCGGTTGCGATTGTTCCGGTCCCGGTTCGACTGGTACTGGTTATCCACCGTCAGGGTAATGGCCTTCCCGCCGCCGTCTTCAATGCGTCGCGCATAGCCCCGCGCCTGCGCCTTCGTCGCCGCCCCAATCGTGTTGCTCCACCACAGCAGCGGCTCGCCCCTCTCCAAAATCTTCTGCACCCCCGTCGCCGAGCAGATCAGCGTCTTCGATGCCAACGCCGCCGCCGCAACTTTTTCATCCGCGCTCTCAAGCACCAGGTTCTTCCCCCCGGTCGGCGCAATGATAATGGGGCTCGCCAACTTCATACCCAACAGATCCACGTCCAGCGAAACGTTCGAAACATCCGTCATCACCCGCGGCCGCAACGTATAATTGCCGTACGCCTCCCGGTTCGCCCGCAGCGTATATTCGTCCTCCACGCCCCCGGCGATGAAGTCGTACGCCAGCTTATGCATCTTCCGCTTGGCGACCTCTTCAAACTCGTGCACGTTGATGGGCCCCATCAACTCGTCCGGCACCTCCGCGGTCAAAAGCGGAGACCCCGCTGCCAAGCTCACCAAGTTTCTTACCAAATCGCGCCGATTCATCGCTTTGTCTCCAGGATCGCGGCCGCCTGCTCCCCGGCTTCTTTCACCAGGATTCCCATCTTCGGGTGAGAAGGCTCCATATCGGCCTTTAATCCTATCTCTTCAAGCGCCTCCGATGTGGTGGGCCCAATCGACCCGATCACCATGCGCCGCAGCCCCGGCATCACGTCCACCCCCTCCTCCGCGGCCACCTGCAGTAAATGCGTCACTTGAATCGAAGTCGTCAACAAAATCACGTCGAACGCGCCAGCCGCCAACCCCCGCGCCGCCGCCCGCAACGGCCCCGTATCCTCCGGCAAAGCCCACTGATACACCGGCACCGGAGTCACCTCCGCCCCCTGCTCCCGCAGCGCATCAAGCAATGACAGATTCGACTTCCCATACTCCTGCACCGCCATCCGCCGCTCTGTCCGCCCCGCCATCACCTGCATCAACTCCCGCCACGTATTCGGCTCCGGCGCCATCGCCGCCGCGGGCACGTTCCACTCCCGCAGCACCGCCATCGGCTTCGGCCCCCGGGCCACCACCGGCAATTTCCGCAACTCCTCAGCCAGAGCCCCCTCCGGCCACCGAGTCGACAGCACTTTATCCAGCGCCCGCGTCCCCACGCCCGTCAACAAAATCACCAGTTCAAACTCGCCCGCTCGCAGCCGGTCAAAAAACTCAAATGCTTCCGGGTTCTCCGCCAGCGGCACCTCCTGCATCGAAGGAGCTACCGTGGCCACGCCCCCATTCTTCTCCACCAACACGCCCATCTCCGCCGCGCGGCGCGATTCTAAAG
Organism: Bryobacterales bacterium; assembly: GCA_038215275.1. Classification (GTDB taxonomy): domain Bacteria; phylum Acidobacteriota; class Terriglobia; order Bryobacterales; family Bryobacteraceae. The sequence continues at coordinate 15,410 of JBBQRA010000063.1, forward strand.
CCAGGACCCGAAGCCCGTCAAAACCCATGTCTCTACGATAGCTGGCAATAGTCGGGCCGATCACCCGCCGTCTCATGCCGATACTCCTTCACGATCCTTCCGCCCTTAACAAGAAACGCCCCCGGCATCTGAAACCCATCGCCCTCTAAATACCCCACCCCGTGCTGCCGCCAAGCCTGGAACCCCCGCCACCAAACCCCCGGTCCCAGTAATTGCCAAATGGTCCCCCGCTTCAAGCCGAACGCCTTGTACAAAGCCCGCTCCGGATCCTGCACCCGCTCCACATCCGCCAACCCGTACTGGGCAAAGAACTCCTCCGTCCCGCCCATATGCACCAGCACGATCTTCGTCCCGTCGGCTTCAATTTCCTTCCGCTGCCGCGCCACGTCCGCCAGAGCCTCCCGGCAGAACGTACACCCCGCGTGCCGCAGAAACACGACCAGCGCATCCCGGTGCCCCGCCAAAAACGAACCCAGATCCCCCACCGGCCCCCGGTCCGCCCAAGCCCCCCTCAAAATCAACGCAAACGGCACTAGCCAAATCAAATCGTTCGTAATGTTGTTCACCCCGAACCACCACGAAAACCGCCCCTCCACCGCCGCCTGCACAAACCCGATCGGCCCGAATAACTTCCCCAGAAAACCCACCAGCACGATCGGCCAATGTCGATAAGGGTCCAGCCCTGCAATCGCGTACCCCACCCCATAAACCCCCACAATCATCCCGATGCACTGCCACAGCTCCGGGTAGTTCGGCCGTTCCATCCCCGCCCAGTCGAACATCAGATTCGGCCACAGGCCCACCATCAGCCCCCAGGCGATGTTGTAAATCCCGGCCGCCAGCAGCCAACGCTTCATCCATTCAGGAGCCATAGTCAACCATTAGGATGCGCAGAACCGGCAACCGGTCGTGCTATCTTCAGGACACCAGCCCCTGCATGCCGGAACTGTCTCTCCAACTCCTCACCGACATCTTCGCCATTGTCCTGATTGATCTCCTTCTCGCCGGAGACAACGCCGTCATCATCGCCCTCGCCGTCAAGTCTCTCCCCGAGCGCGAAAAGAAACTCGGCATCCTGATCGGCGCCGGCGTCGCTGTCGTCCTTCGCATCGGCCTCACCTTCTTCGCCGCCCAACTCCTGCAGGTCTCCTGGCTCAAACTCGTCGGTGGCATCCTCATCTTCTGGATCGCCATCAAGCTCCTCTCCGACGCCGCCGACCACGACGGCGGTGGCCCCCAAGCCACCTCCCTCATGTCCGCCATCTGGTACATCCTCGTGGCCGACATCACCATGTCCGTCGACAACATCCTCGCCGTCGCCGGCACCTCCAAGGGTAGCCTGCCGCTTCTGATATTCGGCCTCGGCCTCTCCATCCCCTTCGTCGTCTTCACGTCGAAACTCCTGTCCACCATCATGGACAAGTACCCCATCATCGTCTGGATCGGCGCCGCCATCCTCGGCCGCGTCGGTGCTGAAATGATCCTCACTGATCCCGTCGTCGCCAGGGTCTACCACCCGCCGTTCGCCGTCGAAATCGCCATCCAGGTCGCCGGCGCCGCTCTTGTCGTCGCCGCCGGCTGGTTCCTGTCTAAGCGAAAAGCGGCTTAATTACGTGTCCGTGGACGTCGGTCAGCCGCCGTTGCAGACCATTGTGGTACCAGCTCAGCCGTGTATGGTCCAGCCCCATAAGGTGCAGAATCGTCGCGTGGAAATCGTAAAGCGTCACCGGGTTCTCCGCCGCCTTGTAGCCCATTTCATCGGTTGACCCGTAGCTGAAACCCCTCTTCAGCCCCGGACCTACCATCCAAGAAGTAAAGCCCTCGGGATTGTGGTCCCGCCCGCCCTCCCCCAACCCCTCAGAGATCGGCAACCGTCCAAACTCCGTCGTAAACACGACGAGCGTATCGTCCAGCATCCCCCGCTGCTTCAAATCCTGCAGCAGCGCAGCCGTCGGCTGATCCAGAATCCGCGCGTTCTTCCCATGGTTCGTGATCAGGTCCTCATGCGCGTCCCAGTTCACGCGCGGCGCCCCGAAGTGCCCGCCGTTGTACATCTGGATCACCCGGACCCCCCGCTCCATCAGCCGCCGGGCGAGCAGGCAGTTGTACCCGTAGTCCCGCATCTCCGCATCGTCCAGTCCATACGCCTTTCGCGTCGCCGCTGTTTCGCCGCTGATGTCGGTCACCTCCGGCGCCGCCAACTGCATTTTCGCCGCCAACTCGTACGCCCGGATCCGCGACACCAGCGCATCCTCCCCCGGATTCGCCCCCGCGTGCTCCTCGTTCAACTGGCTGAGCAGATCATAACTAGCCGCCTGCGCCTTCGCGTTCACCGCCGCCGGCGGCCGCAGATTCGCAATCGGCTGCTCCTGGTTCCCGAACGCCACCCCCTGATGCACCGCCGGCAAGAACCCGTTCCCCCAGTTCGCCACCCCGCACGGAGGCAGCCCTCGCCGGTCCGGCAGCACCACGAACGAAGGCAGGTTCTCGTTCTCGCTCCCCAGCCCATAGCTGATCCACGAACCCACCGACGGGAATCCCTGAAAGATAAACCCCGTCGACATCTGGAACAACGCCGGCCCATGCGCGTTCGATCGCGTCACCATCGAATGCACAAACGTCGTGTCATCCACGCAAGTCGCCAAATGCGGCAACAATTCACTCACATATTTCCCGCTCTGCCCATGCTGCGCAAACTTCCACGGCGACTGCATCACCGTCCCGCGCTTGCCGAAAAACGGAGTAATCGTGTTCGCCCCCTGCGTCTCCTTGCCGTGGTGCTTCACCAGTTCCGGCTTGTAGTCGTAGGTGTCCACCGAACTGAACCCGCCCGGCAGGAAGATCATAATCAGCCGCTTCGCCTTGGCCGGAAAATGCGTCCCCTTGCCCTGCAGCAGTTGCGCCAACGCCAATCCCGCCGCGCCGCCGCCGGCGTTCCACAATAGGTCTCGTCTCGTCATGGGATGTATAAAAATTCGTTCGTATTCAACAAAACCCGGCAAAACAAAGCCAACGAATGGTCGGCCGCATACTTCCCGCCCAGATCCAGCTCCCGCGCCGTAGCCGCCCGCCCCAGCACCAGCTCATACGCCCGCCCCACGCTCCCCGCCCGCGCCGCCAGTTTCTGCGCCTGCTCCCAAACAAAATCATCGTTCAACAGCGTCAACGCCTGAAGCGCAGTATTCGACGAACTTCGCTGCGGCGTCGCCACCGACGGATCCGGGCAATCGAAGTTATCCAGCATCAACCGATCCCCGCCCCGTACATTAAACCGATACACCGACCGCCGCCACGTCTCCGGCCCCGGATTCGCCACCGCCTTGAAAATATACGATCCGCCCGACTCCATCCGATGCAGCCGGAAACTCGGTCCGCCCATTGCCAGATCCAACGTCCCCGCCGCCGCCAGCATCGAGTCCCGCAGCGTCTCGGCGTCCATCCGCTTCAGTGGCATATGCCACAGCAACCGGTTCCCTGCGTCCGCCGCAAACGCCTTCTCGTTATGTGCCGCCGACTGCTGATACGCCTGCGTCATCAAGATCTGCCGGTGCAGCCACTTCAAGCTCCACCCGTTCTCCACAAACGAAGCCGCAAGCCAATCGAGCAACTCCGGATGCGACGGACGGTCTCCCATCAACCCGAAGTCGCTCGGCGTATTCACCAACCCATTGCCGAAATGGAAGTACCAAACCCGGTTCACAATCACCCTTGCCGCCAATGGATTCGCCGCATCCGTCATCCAGTCGGCCAGCGCCAGCCGCCGGTCCTTATCCGCCGCAAAGGCCGCCGGCAGCACGGACAAAGCCCCCGGCTCGACCGCCTCCGCCTTCTTCCCAATGCTCCCCCGCTCCAACACATAAGCCTGATCCGGCGCATGCGGCATCGCCGCATAGATCCGCTCCGGCGCGGGGATCTTGGCGATCTCCGCCTTCAACCGGTCCCGCTCTCTCTTCAGCTCCGGCACCAGCCCCGGATCCGGAGCCACCGGTAGCGAAACCTCCACGCTGCGCACGTGGTCCAGCGAACTCGCCACCTCCGCCCACTCCGCCCCTCGCTTCGCCTCCACGCGATACACCGTAATCCCGCCCGGCTTCCGGGCCCACTGCTCATCGCAAGCCCACGCCATCTCCCCCGGAGCCGCCACCACCCCCAGCGATAAATACACCGGCTCATCCGGGGTCGCCTTCCGCTCCGCCTGCCACTTCTCGACCCGCCGTCCCCCCACCGTCAGCCAATCCAATTTTGCCACCGGCCCGTCATGACCGGTGATCACCAGTCGCAACTCCCCGGCCTCGCGAATCCGGTTGACATTGAAAACCGGGTTCACCGGAATCCGCCGTGCTTCTCCCTTCCGTCCTTCATGGAACGCGCGAATCGCCTTCCGCAGATACGCCGCCCGCACCGGGTCCTCGGCATCCGCAATTTTATGCTCCACGTCCTTCAAGTGCGCCCGCAGCGGCGCCGTGGCTTTCTCATAGGCGGCCTTCGCCTCCGGCGTCACCACCTCACGCGTCCCGAACCCGACGGTTTGAAACACGGCCGTCAGCTTGTAGTAGTCCCGCGTCGGAATTGGGTCGAACTTATGGTCGTGGCAACGCGCGCAGTTCGCCGTCATCGCCTGGAACGTATGCATGGTCGTCGTCACCATATCGTCCAGTTCATCCATCCGCGCCGTCGCCTTCATCGCGACGTCTTTGTTTAACTCCGCCGATACCGAATCCCACGGCCCCGCCGTCAGGAACCCCGTCGCCCGCACCATCTTCGGATTCTGCGGCGCCAGCAAATCCCCTGCAATCTGCTCCCGCAAAAACTGCGGATACGGCTTATCCGCGTTCAACGACTCAATTACGTAATCCCGGTACGGCCACGCCAGCGCCCGCTCGAAATTATGCTCCCCGCCGTCCGTCTCCCCAAACCGAACCACGTCCAGCCAATGCCGCCCCCACCGCTCCCCGTACCGCGGCGACGCCAAATACGCCTCCACCGCTTTCTCATAGGGCAAACTCTCCGCCGGAGGCAACCCCGCCAAGTCAAACGACAACCGCCGCAGCAGCGTCCGCTCATCGGCCCGCGGCGCAAACCCCAACCCCTGCGCCTGCAATTTCACTAGCAAAAACGCGTCAATAGCCGTCTTCGCACCTGCCACCTGCGGAACAGCCGGCTTCACCACCGGCCGGAACGCCCAGAACTGCTTCCGCGGCGCCGCCACCAACGGCTTCGCCCCGTCCTCCACCCAAGCCCTCACCGCCGCCAACTCTTCCGGCCCCAGTCGAGGCCCGCCCAGCGGCATCTCGCCGCTCTCCACCTTCGCCATCACCCGGGGCGAACCTGCCTTCGTCAGGTCGAAACCCGCCGAGACCTTCTCCCCGCCATGACACTTCAAGCACCGGTCCCGGAGCAGGGAAGCAGGGTCCGCCCCCCAAGCCGTCGCAGCCAACAGCAGTACGAGCGATCGCATAAAACTGGTGGGCCCTGTTGGATTCGAACCAACAACCAACGGATTATGAGTCCGCTGCACTAACCGTTGTGCTAAGGGCCCCGAACTAACAGCCTACCATCACCACATGTGATAGAAACCATCATGTTCGAACACCTGGACAGGCGTCTCAAAAACATCGCTCAAACACTCCGGCGTCAAGACCTCTGCCTTGGGACCATCCCGGTAGATCCGCCCCCGCCGCAAGCAAACAACTCGCCCGATTTCCGGAATAATGTCCGGCAAATGGTGCGTCACCAGAACCACCGTCACCCCACCCTGCGCCAGCGTCCGCATCACCTCCCGCAACTCCCGCATCGCCGCGATATCCAGCGAGTTCGTCGGTTCATCCAGAATCAAAGCCTTCGGCCGGTGCGCCAGCGCCCGCCCAATCACCGCCCGCCGCACCTCCCCGCTCGACATCTCCGTCAACAGCCGATCCTTCAAATGCCGGATCTCCAATAGATCCAGCAACTCCTCCGCCCGCGCCTCCATCTCCGGCGTAATCGGATGGTACGGCCAAATCCCCACCGACGAATGGAACCCCGAAAGGATCGTCTCCATCACCGGATACGGCTGCGTGCAATGCAGCACCACATCGTTCGTCACGATGCCCATCCACGCCCGCAACTCCCAAACGTTCCAGATCTGCTGCCCGTAAACCTCCATTCGGCACCGCGGCGCCGGCCACCGCGGATACAACTCCCGCGTAATTGTCTTGATAAGCGTCGATTTTCCGGACCCATTCGGCCCCAAAATCGCCACATGCTCCCCGGGATTGATCGAAAGCGAACACTGATCGAGGGCGGTCACCTCGTCGTGCATCACCGTTACGTTATCCCATCTTAATAATGGCGTCATCATATCGAAACACCCATTATGACCTCGATAAGTTAAACTGATGAAACGAGGGGGTTCGCACCCCCCGCTTTGGTAAGGAGAACCTATGAAGCTTCAGAAAGCTCTACGCAGAGCTACAGTTGCCCTTGCGGCGCTGTGCCTGTTCGCGGTATCCGGTTTCGCACAATCGGACAACGCAGCCATTTCCGGCGTGGTGAAGGACCCCAGCGGTGCTGTGGTCGCCAACGCAAAAGTATCCGTCAAAAACGACGACACTGGCTTTGAACGCCAAACCACCACCAACAACTCCGGTTTCTACACCGTCACCAACATCTCGCCTGGCTACTACACCGTCTCCGTCGAAGCCCCCGGCTTCAAGAAGACCGCGACCAGCCGCAACAAGCTCGATGCCGGTGTGCCCATCGCCGTCAACGTCGACCTTGCCGTCGGCCAGTTGACCGAATCGGTCACCGTCGAAGCCAGCTCGGCGCAAGTCAACACCGAGTCGGCTACCGTTGGCAAAACCGTTGAACAGGCCCAGATACAGAACCTTACGCTGAACGGCCGCAACCCGCTTTTCGCGGCTCTACTCCGCCCCGGTGTTCGCGGCGGCGCTCTGTCGGGCTTCAGCTTCGGCCTTTCCAGCGGTGGCTTCACCATCAACGGTGGTCGCTCAAACGACTCGCTCATCACCGTCGATGGTGCCGTCGCCATTCGCACCCGCGCCAACGGCACCTCCATCGGTACCGCTGACGCCGACACGGTTCAGGAAGTGCAGATCCTCGCCGCCAACTACTCGGCCGAATACGGCCGGTCCGGCAATGGCCAGATCCGCATGGTCACTCGCTCGGGTCAGAAGGACTTCCACGGCAGCGCCTACGAGTTCTTCCGTAACAACCAACTCGACGCCAATAGCTGGGCCCGGAACCGCTCGGCGATCACCAACTCCACGGCGCCCCTGAAGTTCAATCAGTTCGGCTACAACGTCTCGGGTCCGGTGATGATTCCGAAAATCTTCAATAAAGAGCGCGAGAAGCTGTTCTTCCTCTGGGCCCAGGAATGGGTTCGCTTCCGCCAGGACCAGACCTCCTTCCAGCGCGTTCCCAGCCTGGCGATGCGCAACGGCGACTTCAGCGAACTGCTCGGCACCAACCCTTACTACTCGTCGCCCCGCACGTTGAATGATCCGCTCACCGGCTCACCGTTCCCTGGCAACGTTATTCCGCAGAATCGCCTCAGCCCCAACGGCATCGCTTTCCTCCGGACCTACCCGGCCCCCAACGGCCTTTTCCAGGGCAACAATAACTTCCTCCAGGTTCGACCGCAGCCGCAGAACCAGCGGAAAGATACGGTCTCCATCGATTACAACCCCACATCGAACCAGACCCTTCGTTTCCGTCACCTGAACTTCGCTTTCGATGTGGCCAACGCCTTCGGCGGCGGCTTCGACTTCGCACCGGCCGCCCTGGACCGCCCGAACAAGACCGCCAGCTTGACTCACGTTTGGACGCTCTCGCCGACCATGATCAACGAAGCGATGATCACGGGTTCGAACGACCGTGTGACCATAGCGGTTCAGCGCTCCGGCCGCTTCCAGCGCTCGGTCAACAACATCACCTATCCGTACCTCTTTACGGAGCCCAAGGAGATCAACGACAAGATCCCGACCATCGTCATTCCGAACGTCGGCACCATCGACGGCGGCCCGTACCCGGCCTCCTCCGCCGGTCCGATCTACACCTTCTCCGACAACCTGACGAAGATCGTGGGCAACCACACGTTCAAGTTCGGCGCCCTCTTTGAGCGCTCCGGCCAGAACGACTTCGACCAGATCAACGTCTCCGGTGTCCCGGGCGGCACCAACAACCAGAACGGCCGTTTCCAATTCAACGACCTCCGTCCCGGCGGTGCCCCCGGCTCCGGCACCGGCCTGGCGGATGCGGCCCTCGGCCTCTTCTCCACCTACGCCGAAATCGGTCCGCGCAGCTATACCCCCTACCGCGGCAACATGTTCGAGTTCTTCGCCCAGGACTCCTGGCGCGTCAACCAGAAGCTGAAGCTGGAACTTGGCTTCCGCGGCACTTGGCAGACCGGCTATTACAAGTCGCTCTGGGGCAACATGGCCTATTTCGATCCGAAGAACTATGATCCCGCCCAGGCCGCCGTCGTCGACCGCGCCACCGGCAACGTGCTCAGCGGCAACCGTTTCAACGGGGTCCGCATCCCCGGAACCGAGTTCCCCGATGCCGGTAAGGGCCGTGTTCCCGCCATCGATTCGGGGCTCTACAACAACCTGTTCGACGGCGGCGATGGCTATCCCTCGCCGAGCCAGTTCAACATGATGCCCCGCCTCGGCCTCGCCTACTCCGTCACGCCTAAGCAGGTTATCCGCATGGGATTCGGCGGCTTCATGGCCCGTCCCGGCGTTTATGACTCGGTCTTCCTCGGCGGCAACCCGCCCTTCCAGCCGATGGCCTCCGTCACCAACGGTAGCGTCGACCAGCCCGGCGGCGCCACCCGCGTCAACTTCCCGCAGTTCTTTATGACCATCGATCGCGTCTACAAGATTCCCCGGTCCTACCAGTGGAATGCCACCTACCAGCGCGAAATCGGTCTCTCGACGACTCTCGAAGTGGGCTACGTCGGCACCACGGGCCTGTTCCTCGCCCGCGAACGCGACCTGAACCAGTTGCCCACCGGCACCACGTTCCAGGCCGCCAACGCCGGCGCTAATGTGAACTTCCTCCGCCCCTTTAAGGGCTTCGCCAACATCCCGATGCTCGAACACTCCGGCCGCAGCACCTACCATGGTCTGCAGGTCGAAGCCAACCGACGCTTCAGCAAGGGCATCCTGTACAGCTTTTCGTACACCTTGTCGAAGACCATGGACAACAACTCTGGTCCGCGTGACGGCTTCATCGACGTCTACAACCAGGAACTGAACTGGGGCAAGTCCGCCAACGACACCCGCCACATCGCCGTGGCCAGCGTCGTGTGGGAACTCCCGTTCTTCAACGGTCAGGACACGAACAAAGCGGTCCGCTTCCTCGCGGGCGGCTGGCAGTTGGCCGGCGTCAACCAATGGCAGACGGGCACCCCGTTCACCATCGGCAATGGCGACGACTACCTCGGCATCGGCTCCACCAACTTCAAGCCCTGGAACCTGAACTTCACGCCGGATAACTCCGGCCGGGCGTTCAGCAACGTCACCGCCGCTGGCAACTACGTCGGGGAACCGAACTTCTTCTTCCCCACGTCCAACGGCACCTCCAACCTCGCCACTCGTCCGGCCAACGGCACCCTGCCCAACCAGAACCGCAACTCGATCGGCTTCAACAACCCGGGCTTCCAGAACTGGAATCTCTCGGCGCAGAAGGCGTTCCGGTTCATGGAGCGGCAGGCTGTGACGTTCAAGTTCGAGGCTTTCAACTGGCTCAACCACCCGAACTGGGGTGGCGTGGATACCAATCCCACCGCCGCCACCTTCGGCAAGATCACCAGCAAAACCAGCGAGCGCAACCTCCAGCTCAGCCTCCGTTATAGCTTCTAACCCACAGAGCGAAACGAACCCAACAAAAGGGCTCGCCAACCGGCGGGCCCTTTTTTCATTTACGCCCGGGCCGCCCCCCACAAACACCGCCGGCCCGTTGCACCCAGACTGATAGCCGCCCTGCGAATTCGCTTTACACCCCCCCCCCACTGCTTCCCCCGCACCTGCGCAATCACATACGCCGGCAACTCACGCATCGAAAACTGCCCAGCACCAATCCCCGACCTGCGGAAGGGCTGCTGCCAGCACAGCACTTCCGCAGCCGCCAATGCAGTACAGGCCACTTTATTTCTTTACCGAAGTCCCCCTCTCAATTTCCGATCTGCTCGAGAATGATGCGCGTAAACGCATTCACAAATGGCACTCCCCGGTTCATCAGGTTCTCCCGCGCCATGTAGTCCAACTCCACGTCCGGCCGCACGCCAATATTGTCAATGT
>JBBQRA010000064.1:0-25641 GCA_038215275.1 Bryobacterales bacterium
CGCGCAGGATCTCCTTGCCGGCCACACTCGCGTGTAAGTTTTTGATTTCAAGTAAAGCCATACTGAGTTCCCTCAACCCACGCTGCCTTCGAGGCTGATGCCCAACAGCTTCTGCGCTTCCACCGCGAACTCCATCGGGAGTTCCCGGAAAACTTCTTTACAGAACCCGTGGACAATCATCGAAACTGCGTCTTCCGCGGAGATGCCGCGCTGGCGGCAGTAGAAGATCTGGTCTTCGCCAATCTTGGAAGTGGACGCCTCATGCTCCACTTGTGCCGATGTGTTCTTCACTTCCAGATAGGGGAACGTGTGCGCGCCGCACTCGTCGCCTAAAAGCAGCGAGTCGCACTGCGAGTAGTTCCGCGCGCCCGCGGCGCCCTTGAGGATCTTGACCATCCCGCGGTAAGTGTTCTGCCCGTGGCCGGCGGAGATGCCCTTGGACACGATGGTGCTCCGCGTGTTCTTGCCAATGTGGATCATCTTCGTGCCGGTGTCCGCCTGCTGGTAGTTGTTCGCCAATGCCACCGAATAAAACTCACCCACTGAGTTATCTCCCATGAGTATGACGCTCGGGTACTTCCAGGTAATCGCCGATCCCGTCTCAACCTGGGTCCACGAGATCTTCGAGTTGGCGCCCAGGCATTTGCCGCGCTTAGTTACGAAGTTATAGATCCCGCCCTTGCCTTGTTTGTCGCCGGGATACCAGTTCTGCACGGTCGAATACTTGATCTGGGCGTTGTCGAGCGCGACCAACTCGACCACGGCCGCGTGCAACTGATTGTTGTCCCGCATCGGGGCCGTGCAGCCTTCCAGGTAGCTGACGGAGGCCCCTTCGTCGGCGATAATTAGTGTGCGCTCAAACTGTCCGCTGTCTTTCGCGTTGATGCGGAAGTAGGTGGAAAGCTCCATAGGGCAGCGAACTCCCTTGGGAATATAAACAAAGGAACCATCGCTGAAAACAGCGGAGTTCAAGGTGGCGAAGAAGTTGTCCGAATAAGGAACCACCGAGCCGAGATACTTCTTAATGAGATCCGGGTGCTCCTGGACGGCTTCGGAGAAGGAGCAGAAGATGATGCCCAGCTCCCCGAGCTTCGCTTTGAAGGTGGTCGCCACTGAGACGCTGTCGAAGACCATATCCACGGCAATCCCGGCGAGCACTTCCTGTTCTTTCAGCGGGATGCCGAGCTTTTCGTAGGTTCTGAGTAGTTCGGGATCGACCTCGTCCAGGCTTTTAGGCCCGACTTTGGTTTTCGGGGCGGAGTAGTAGATGAGGTCCTGGTAATCGATACGCGGATAGTGGACGTTGGGCCACTGGGGCTCTTCCATCTTCAGCCACTGGCGATAGGACTTCAGCCGCCATTCCAGCATGAACTCGGGCTCGTTCTTTTTGGCTGAAATCATGCGAACGACGTCTTCGCTGAGGCCCTTGGGTATCGTATCCGCTTCGATCTCAGTGACGAAGCCCCACTTGTACTCTTGATTGGCGAGTGCTTCGATCGATGGTGCCGTTGTGCTCATTGTGGACCTGGCTTTACTTGGAAATATCGAACCTGCTAAAAGCATAGGCGGTCTTGACTGATTAGTCAAGACCTTTTAAGTGCGGTTAACGGGGACTTCGCTGAGGAGCGCGTCGGCGTCTCCGGGGAGGTCAATCTCCAGGTAAGTGCGGGAATGCGCCCCGCTTTCGATGATCTCGACGGAGACGATGTCGCCTTCAGAGTGGGCGATGGCGCCGGTCAACTGACGGAGGAAGCCGCGTCGGCCTCGCCGAGCACTTCCAGCCCGATACGCTGTTTCATAGCTCGTACTTCTTGCCGGTCTCGGGCCAGATGCCCTGGGCGGTGAGGATGAGTTGGACGGCGTCGCGGACAGCGCCGCTGCTGCCTTTACTTCTTTCCTTGCGTTCGCTACTGCAATGCCGAGGCCGGCCCGGCGCATGATGACGACGCCGGTGAAGTCGTCGCCGATTCAGGCGACTTGGTCCGGGGCGATTTTGGCGCCGGCGATATCGTCGGCCGACCGTGTCGTCGGCAGGTTGCGGAATTGCAGAAGTTGGGCCAAAAGTTCAGCGGATCGACGATAGTCTCCCGCATCGCTGGTGGTAGTGTGATCTGGCAGGCACCTCGGGCACCCATAAAAACGTCGTCGTCCCTCATTGGCCGATGGCGAAGAGGTGGCGGCCGCCGCGGATGTAGAGGGTGCCGTCGACGAGGGCGGGGCTGGCCATGACGGGTTCGCCGAGTTCGTTTTCGGCCAGGACGCGATGCTCCCGGCCCTGCTGGAGGACGAAGGTGTGGCCATCTTCGTTTGTGACATAGAGGCGGCCGGCGGCGGCGACAGGGGAACTGGTAAAGCCCGCGGCGGTGCCGAGGCGGTGCTGGTAAAGGCGCTCGCCCGAGGCGAGTTCGAAGGCCGTGAGGACGCCGTTGTCGTAGCAGAAGTACGCGATGCCATCGACGAGAAGGGGCGTCTGCATGTAGTTCCCGGCGCGCTCCTGGGTCCAGACGATGGCGGCTTTGTTTTGATTGAGATCGCCTTTGGCATTGGGCCGGATGGCGTAGATGGGCCGGCCGCCACCGTGGGCCGCGGTGAGGACAATGAGGCCGTTCGCGAAGAGCGGCGTGGGGACGGGGATGTCGCCGGTACCTGCGAGGCGCCAGCGTTCAGTGCCGGTAGCGAGGTCGTAGCCGCCCATGTGTTTCCAGCCGTTGACGACGACCTGAAGACCGCCCTCGCCGTTGGGGAGGACGGCGGGGGTGCCGAAGGTGGGGACGTCCTGGCGGGCGGTGCGCCAGAGTTCATTGCCGGTCTTGGCGTCAAAGGCGGCGAGGAAAGAGTTCTTCTGGACGTCGGCTTGGATGATGACCTTGCCATCGTGGAGGACGGGGGAACTGGCGAAGCCCCACTGCGCTTCGGGGGCGACGTAGTAGCCGGAGTCGAGGACGCCGAGGTCCTTCTTCCAGAGAAGCTTGCCATCGAGAGAGTAGGCGTAGAGGCCCTCGGAACCGAAGGAAACGATGAGGCGTTGGCCGTCGGTGGCGGGGGTGGGGTTGGCGTGGCTGGACTTGGGGTGGCGCTTGATCTGGGGATTGGTCTGGACGGCGGTTTGTTGCCAAATGATCTTGCCGGTGCGGCGGTGGAGGCAGAGGATTTGGAACGTCTGGGTGCCTTCGCCGGCCACGGGTTTGATGTCGCCGTAGAGGCCGAGTTTAACGGGAGTGGGGGCGCCTTGGGCGGGGACGGCGGTGGTGAGAAAGATCCGGTCGCCCCAGACGATGGGGCTGGAGTAGCCGAGGCCGGGAATGGGAGTTTTCCAGCGGATGTTCTCGCCGGTTTCGGTGTTCCAGCGGAGGGGAGGGACGCCGTTGCCGAGGCCGTTGGCGGAGGGGCCGCGATATTGAGGCCAGTTTTCGGCTTGGAGGAGGGTCGTCGCGAAGAGACAAAAAGCCAGCGGGCGCATGGCTGGATTGTAACTTAGACTGGGGAGATATGAGCGACGGAAAGGAAGAGCGGGAGGAGATGGAACGGCGGCGGGAGGAGGAGCAGCGGCGGGATCGGGAGGATCGGGTGGACCGGGGGGATGAGGAGTGGGAGCCGGAGCGAGAGGAGTCGTAGGGGCCGGCCGCGACGCACGTGTGTGGGTGGCAGCAACGAACGGTGGGTTGCCGTGACATTTCTGGATTTGGGCCTGGCTTTGTAGTCAGAGGTGAGCGGGAGGAGGTACAGGTTCTGGAGGTATTGCAAGCCTACAGGATCTGGCGTTCCCTGGCGAAGCCGCAGAGTTGGACGAGGGTGCGGGCGAGGGCGAGGCCGTTGGGGTCGGTGACGGGGTTGAGGGGGACGTAGAGGACGGCGCCTTCGCGGCGGGCGAGGACGTTGGTGGCGACGAGGGCGCGGATGAGCCAGACGGCGGACGGGACGCTGGAGCACTCCAGGCCGAGCCAGCCGGGATAGAGAGCAGGCGTAGGCGGCAGGCCGGTAAGCTGCTGGATATTTGCTGGAGGGGCGGTGACGGCTGGGGCGGGTTCGAGGAGCGGCATGCCTGTGGCCATGGTGGCGAAGAGTTCCCCGATGGCGCGCTCCTGGGAGGGCCACATGTGCTCGACCCAGTAATGGCAAGTCTTGGCGATGACTGTGATGACGTTCTTGATTTCCTTCTCGATCCGGTAGGCGGGGCCGGCAGGGAGTTCGAGATAGGGACCGTGGGCGCGGACGGCGACGTTCTCCATGGTGATGGCGCGGAGAAGCCAGCCGGCCATGACGGGATCGGCGCATTCGATCTGGACCCAGCCGGGGGCGGCGGAGGGGACGGCGGGGAGTTCGGTGACGAGGGCGATGCCACGGCAGATTTCGGCGAGGACCTGCTGGTAGCGGGCGGGTTCGGCTTCGATGGCGGCGGGGGTGGCGGGTTCGAGGAGCTTGCCTTTATGGGGAGGGCCGCCGGCCATGGCGAGGTCGCAGAAGGTGGTCCAGATTTCGTTCCAGGCGACTTGGCCGTCGGGGGCGTACTTGAGGCCGGCGGAGCCCATGGAGACGGGTTGGACGTCTTCGTAGCAGTCACGGTAGGTGGCCGGGAGGATGGTTTTGATGCGGAGTTCGAGGGCCGCGAACGGGTTTAGGTCTTCAGGATGGGGTGTCATGGTCCGCTCTTCTTCATCGTAGCGGGAAGTTGGACGACGACCGCAGCCGGCTCTTCGCTTGGGAGGCCACTCGTTTAAGACGCGACAGGATCTCCGGCTTCTCCGCAGTCAGGATGTCCAGCTTTGGGTTCTCCCCACTCATATTAGCGGCGCGCCATTCAGCTGTCGTTCAGGTAGTATTCCAGAGCTTCGGTTCCGTCCGGAATTCGTATTGACCGAAGTTCGTGACACGCGGCACCACGTCGATCCAGTTCTCCAGGTCCGCACCCGTGGCGGCGGGCCGGAGAAGAGTCAAGTGGACCCTGTGCCCGCCTACGCCGCCGCTGACCACCGTGAAGAAGATCGCCGGCCGGCCTTTCTGGATCTGCACCACCTTTACTTGCGGCGTGAAACCGGAGCCGTCGGGAGACTGGTGGCACTGGGCACCAGCAGTTGGTCGCTAGAAGATACGGCGGGTGAGTTTTTCGACGGAAAACTTGGCCGTATCGGCGACGGCCATGACGGTCATGACTCCGGCCTGAACCGGGTCCGTGACGACGAGGTCGGCGGCGTCGGGCACCGAGCCGGCCATGTTAAGGCTGACGACCAGGAGGCCCTTGGCGCGTACCTCGCGGACGGCGAGTTCGATTTCGCCACCCATCAAAGAACCGGCCAGGACGAGGGCCTTGGCGCGGGGGAGACGGGCCACCGCGCGGACCGCCGCCGCCAGGGCTTGCTCGCCAACCAGCGGGATCGTATCGACGGAGATGTGTTCGCCTCGAATATTATGCCGGTCCGCCTCCATAATGGCTCCAATGGCGACCTGGCCCACCTGAGCGCCGCCCCCCATGATGATGATGCGCTTGCCGTAAACCTTCTGCAGCGTCTCGACGAGTTCGACACTCTGCACCCGCTGCAGGCCGCGGAGTTCGCGCAGGAGCGCTTCGGTGTCCCCAGGGAGGTCAATCTCAAGGTAAGTACGCGAGTGTACGACGCTTTCGATGATCTCGACGGAGACGATGTCGCCTTCATGATGGGCGATGACGCCGGTTAACTGATGGAGGAAACCGGGGCCGGCCTCGCCGCGTGCTTCCAGCCCGATGCGCTGCTTCATAGCTCGTACTTCTTGACGATCTCGGGCCAGATGCCCTGGGCGGTGAGGATGAGTTGGACAGCGTCGCGGACGGCGCCGCAACCGCCCCGGTTGGGTGTGGTCCAGTGGGCAGCGCCTTTGACTTCCTCCCGGGCGTTGGCGACCGCGATGCCGAGGCCGACACGGCGCATAATGACGACGTCTGTGAAGTCGTCGCCGATGTAGGCGACCTCATCCGGGGCGATCTGGGCGTCGGCGAGGATCGCTTCAAGGATGGGGATCTTTTCGATGTGGCCTTGATAGACGTAGGCCATCTTGCATTGCTTGGCGCGGACTTCAGTGGCGGGGGAGACCCGGCCGCTGATGACGCCGGATTTGATGCCGTACCAACTCAGCCACTGCAGACCGATCCCATCCTGCGAATCAAAACCCTTGGTCTCGAAGATCTGGCCGTCCGGGCCGGGGACGTTCCAGAGGGTGCCGTCCGTCATGACGCCATCAACGTCCATAAGGAGAAGCTTAATTTTGGCGGCCTGGGCGAGCAGGCCGGGAGAGGGGGCTTGATCCATGAACCTCAGTTTACCAGCGAGTCTGGCGGGGGACGGATGGTATCTGGGTGCCGAATGGCCGTCCGCAAATTGACCATATTGGGTCAATTGCTTTGTCCAGCGCTCAGCGGGCAATGAGACTGGCGTGAATCGACCCGGCGCGCTGCCTCGTGGGCAGGGGTGTTTCCTTCACTAAATCGTGCGCCGCTCTCCCTTGGACCGGTTCTAGCCGGACTGGTACGCCGATTGCAGTAGCTTTCAGGGAACTATGCAGCCTTCCAGGGTTCCTGTCGGGATGGATGTTCATGCAAAAACCGCTACTGTGTTCGACGGGAATGATGAACCGGCCCTGCCCCACTCCGAAGTTAATCGAACTCGTCCGCGAACTTCTCAGTTATGAAGCCAGCCGGGGCCAAGCCGCGAGGAATGGTGACGCCGCGGGGTTTGCAGTAACGGAAAAGCTGCGCAAGCCGCTAATGAAACTAGTTGGCAGCGCCAGTTTCCTCTCCCTCATTGAGCGTGCGCTAAACCTGGCAAAAGCGCGAACGCCCATGCTTTACGTTGTGCATATCAATCTGGACGGCTCCCTCGATGGATTGAGTGACCTCGGCAGTGAGTCGAGGGAGGCGAGCGTAATGCTAATTGCCGAATTGTTAGGGCTGCTGGTCCTCTTTGTAGGAGAAAGAATAACGTTGAGCCTGGTGCATGGCGTGTGGCCGGATCTATGGGTTGAGGACAAATGAACGTTAGAGAAAAAGTACTAATAACCCCGCAAGACAAAGTAGCGATCAGGCAACTACCCACAGGAATTCCAGGGCTGGATGAGATCCTGGGGGGCGGACTGCCGGAGTTTTCCTTCAATATCATCGCCGGTTCGCCGGGCTGCGGGAAGACCACGCTGGCGCATCAGTTCCTATTCGCCAATGCAACGCTGGAACGTCCCGCGCTGTATTTCACGGTACTGGGCGAGCCCACCCTGAAAATGCTGCGCTACCAGCAGCAGTATTCCTTCTTTGACTTTACAAAATTGAATGGGCCTATCCGCTTCATCAATCTCAGCCAGGTGCTTCTCGATCATGGACTTGCCGGAGTCCTGAGGGAGATCGGTAAGGAGGTCGAGTCCGCCAATCCGGGGATCGTGGTGGTGGACTCGTTTCGAACGGTGGTCCGGAATGTCATCGAGAACACCGTGCAGGTGCAAACGTTCGTGCAGGACCTCGGTCTGCTTCTCGCTACCTGTGAGGCCACCACTTTTCTAATTGGAGAATACGTGGAAGCAGAAGTGCAAGACAACCCGGTGTTCACTATTGCTGATGGCCTGCTTTGGCTTTATCAGGAAGTCGAGCGGAACTCGGTGGTGCGCAAACTCCGGATCATGAAGCTGCGCGGCCAGGCGTCGGTGCCGGGGATGCACACGTTCCGCATTACGGATAACGGCTTGCAGGCCTTTTCTCGAACCCTTGGTCTCGCGGGCAGAAAACACAAGAAGCCGGGCGCAAAGCGGCTTTCGATTGGGATCCCTGAGCTTGATGCCATGCTCGGCGGCGGGATTCCGGAAGGGGACAGCTTGTTGATCGCGGGTTCGTCCGGGACGGGAAAGTCTCTGCTGGCCACGCAGTTCATTGCGGCGGGCCTCCGGGCGGGCCAGGCTGGCATCATCGCCGTTTTTGAAGAGCGTCCCGAAGAGTACGCCGCGCGAGCGGAGAACTTTGGCCTTGATCTGGATACAGCGATTGACGGCGGAAGCCTAAGGGTGATCTATCTTCGCCCGCTGGATCTATCCGTGGACGAAACCATGCAGGAGTTGCTCGATGCGATCAAGGCCACTGGCGCCAAACGCCTGGTGATCGATTCGTTGGCCGGCTTTGAAATGGCATTGGCTCCAGGCTTCCGGGTGGATTTCCGGGAATCGCTTTACCGAATGATTTATTCGCTGACCGGGATCGGCATCACTATCCTGAGCACGATTGAGTTGGAGGAATCGTTCCAGGAACTGCTTTTCACCTCCTATTCTGTCTCGTTTCTCACCGACGACATCATCCGTCTTCGCTACGTCGAAATTGCGGGAGAGTTACGCAGGATCCTCATTGTGATCAAGATGCGCGGTGGCGCACATAGCAACGAAATCCGGGAGTACCGGATCACGGACAAGGGCTTTGTGATCGGGGAACGGCTCAGAGGATATGACCACTTGATCACCGGAATCCCCACGCTTTCTGCGAATGTCGAGCTGGACTGACCATTTCCGGTCACGCCGGTGCCCTTCCCCCTCCAGCGGGATTTCCTATAAGGGCAAGCGATTGGTTCGGTGGGACTAGGTGGCCAGAATCGTATCCAGAATCGTAATCTGATGGAGGTGATGGGTGGGAAGTTGTGCCGCGTTAGCCGCGGTCTGGCAAGGTGCCCGAACCGAAGAACGACATTCAGTGAGGCTGCCAAAAACCGTGGCATCTCGGGCAGGGCGAACCGTACGAGTAGACGCAAAAAGGGCGGGGGCAGATCTTGGTCTGCCCCCGCCCTCTCCGCGCTCCTCCGAAACTATCGGGAAGCGATCGGGGTACCAATGATGTCGCCCGAGATGACGAGTTCCACCCGCCGGTTCTCTTGGCGACCCTTGGCAGTGTCGTTGGAGGCCACGGGCTGAGTCTTGCCAAAGCCTTTGGTGGTCACCGAACCAGCGGCCATTCCGCCGGAGGTCAGGTAGTCCCGCACCATCGTTCCGCGGCGTTCGGAAAGGAGTTGGTTATATTCCTCTCCGCCTACGCTGTCCGTGTGTCCTTCCACCTCCAATCGCAGGCCGGGGTGGCTTGAGACGATGCCCACCACCCTGGCCAACTTCTCTCTCGCCAGTGGCCGAAGAGTGTGCTTGCCGGTATCGAACAGCACGTCAGAGAGATTGACAATCAGGCCCCGCGCGCTATCCCGCGTTTGCAGAACGGCGTTGAACTGCGCCATCAACTGAGTCCGCAAGTCTGCCTTCTCTTTCTCCAATTGCAGTTTCTGCTGCGCCGCACGGTCCAGCTCCGCCTGGGCGCTGGCACGCTGGGCCTCGCCCTCACGCTTCAATCGGTCCGCCTCGGCGGTCAAAGCCGCCTGCTTCGCCTCGTTTTCCTGCTTCATGCGGTCCGCATCGGCCATCAAAGCCGCCTGCTTCGCCTCGTTGGCCTGCTTCAGGCGGTCGGCATCGGCTGCTTCCGCCGCCTGACGGGCAGCGTTGGCCGCGCTCACCCGCTCGGCTTCGCTCTGTGAGGCCGCGGCTTGCGCAAGCTTCTCTCGCGTCAATCGGGCAGCCTCATCGGCGGCTTTGCGCGCCGCATCGGCCGCGGCGATCCGCACTCTTTCGGTTTCCGCCAAGGCCGCTGCCCGGCCACTCTCCGCCGTCGCCTCGCGTTCGACGGATTGGCGGCGTTCCGTGGCCAGGAGTTCCTCCTCCTGCCGGGTTACGGCGATCTGGCGGGCGTCTTCAGCGGTTTGCACCGTCTCTCTCGCCGTCATCGTGACGGGCTTCTTCCCAGCGTTCCGGGCCTGATAGGCTTCGGCGGCGGCAAGGCTCTTCTGGGCTTTAACAAACGTCTCATTGGCGTACTTTTCGGCACCGGCCGCCTTGGCAATCTGTACGGCATTTCTGGCCTCATACAGCTCCAAAGGCAGCTTGGAGTCCAGCTTTAAGACCAAGGGATTCGACATCTTCGCATATTGTCCGCGCTGCAGCAGTTCGTATTTGGCGTCGATCAACTCCACCTTGCCCAGGGTCTCTGGACGGACTTGGTTCTCCATCACGATCAGGTCGCTTGGACGGGTAACGGAAAAATAGGGTTCTGCGGTAACCACCAGGCCAAAGACCTGCAGTTCGGTAGTAACGTTCAACTTTGCACTGGTGCCATTCATCAGGATCTCTCCCAGATTGGAGGTGCGGCCCTCGGGGGTGATCGCCCAAAGAACGTAAGTCAGGTACTCGGCGCCAAACTTGTTGGCGGGCTGTAAGTTGCGAAACTCCACTTCAATTTCGATGTAGCCCTGTTTGCCTTCCACCTTGGCTTCGCCTTTGGAAAGCGGGAGCAGGTCGGTTCCGCGGAAATCAATTTTTGTTGCGCCGCTGCGGTGCTGATAGTTCACCGCCTTCGCGGTTCGCGAGGTAACGGTCGTCCGGAAGATGGGAGTCGACTCCTGCGCTTGCGCAAGGCCTCCGGCCATCAAAAGCAATCCAATCCATTTCTTCATATAGCTACCACTTCAAGTGCACGAACTCGGCCAACTGAAAGCCGGTCCGTTCCCGAACAATCAGACGGCCATCCGCCCGCCAGCTCCGACCGCCGGCGGACAATTGGCCGTCAACGGCCACAAAACAAAGCTTTCGGCGCTGACCGTTTCCGTCAAAGCCGAGACCCATCAGGACTCTGCCGAGCCGCTGACGAGACCTTGCACCGTCGACTGTCCAGGAACATTTCCTGAGTTCGGCGCGACGATCCGTGTGGAAACTGTGGTGCTGAACGTCCATCCCGCTGAAGCTGCCGGCTAAAGCATTCTTGGGTCCGGGTCTCCCGCTGGAGCGGCGGAACCGTGCCTCTGGTGGAGGCGCCGGCTAACTTGCGCAGGTGAAGCAAACCAGGTTGAACGTGCCGAAGCTTATATTCGAAGGCACGCCGGATCATCAGGACGAGGCTGACGCCGCCGCTGAAGCCGATGCCGAGGGCGTTGTTGGTGCCGGAGAGGGTGGCGGCCGAGGAACTGGCCGGCTGACCGGACTTCGCCACTCGCCGGCCGCGGTTAGAAGTCCTTGCGCGAGATGCCCAGCTTGCGCATAGTGGCGTTCAGTGTAGTGCGGTACATTCCCAGCCGGGCGGCAGCGGTGCTGACCACGCCATTGCATTCCCGCAGTACGCGCACAATGTGGTCACGCTCCACCTGGATCAGCGTGCTGCTGCCGGAGACCTGCCCTGGCTCCGGCCGAATCTCTTCGAGTGGCGCGCGCAAGGTGGAGCCGTCTGAAAGAATCACCGCTCGTTCGATGAAGTTTTCGAGCTCGCGGATGTTCCCCGGCCAAGACCAACTGACGAGCGCCAGCATGGTGGCGGGGGGGATCTTGTCAACCGTCCGGTTCATCCGTTCGGAGTATTTCCTGGTGAAGTGGCGAACCAATTCCGGGATGTCCTCGGGCCGGTCCCGGAGAGGGGGCGAGGTGATGGGGAAGACGCGGAGACGGTAGTATAAGTCGCTGCGGAAGAGGTTGGCTCCCATCATTTCCTCGAGATTCCGGTTGGTGGCGGCCACCAGGCGGACATCGATGGGAATGGTCTTGGTTCCGCCTAAACGCTCGAAGGACTTCTCCTGCAACGCCCGCAAAAGCTTGGGCTGTAACTCGAGCGGGATATCTCCCACCTCATCCAGGAACAGGGTGCCGCGGTGGGCCAATTCGAACCGCCCCATCTTCTGGGACAGGGCACCGGTGAAGGCCCCGCGCTCATAGCCGAATAGCTCACTTTCGAGCAGGCCGGTGGGGATGGCCGCGCAGTTCAGCGAAATGAAGGGCATGTTGCGGCGGGGGCTCAGGCGGTGAACCGCGCGGGCGATCAACTCCTTCCCAGTGCCGGTCTCGCCCAGAACGAGCACGTTGGCATCAGTGGGCGCCACAACGGTCATGAGCCGCTGCACCCGCCGTACGGCCGCGCTGGAGCCGATGAATTCGGTGAAAACAGAAGAAAGAAGGGCGTCGCTGGCTTCCATGGCCTCATCGGATTCGAGTGTGCTGAGGTCCTGGACCATCGAGATCCACCGCAAGGGCTGCAGAGCAGTCACCGAGGTGATCATCAGCACGGGCACCCGGGCGCCGTCGTGGCGAAGCAGGTCCTTCTCATACGGGGAGCAGGCGCCGAAGCGCAACGCCTCCTCGTAAGCGATCTCATCCAATGGCTCGTACTCTGGCGGCGTGAGGTCTGGCCAGCGCAACTGCCCGGAGGCGATCGCGTGCTGTTCGTAGCCCATCATTTCCAGAAACCGGTCGTTGGCTTCCGTAATCCGGTCGTACTCGCCGGAGACGACGCCCACTACGGTGGACCGATCCGGAGGCGGACTGATGGCGGTACGATGCTGCTTGAGCTTCTCCTCGCGGCCATGGCGGGCGGTAAAGTCCCGCGTTGCCCTGGCGAATCCCTGTAACTCTCCGGACTCATCGCGCAGCGCCACTGTAATCGCGTTGACCCACATCCGGGAGCCGTCTTTCCGCAGATGCCATGCTTCGGAGGCTCTGTGGAAATGGTCCACCGCCCGCTGGTACTCCGCCGGGATGCCCTCCGCGGCCGGCCGCCCTTCACTCCAAAGAAATGACTCCTTCCTGCCGATAACTTCCGCAGCGGGCCATCCGTAGATCCGCTCCGCACCCGCATACCATGCGAGGATCACCCCGTCCTTGCTAAGCAGCATCAGGGCTAAATCCTGAACGGAGGCCTGCGCCCGTTCCTTGGCATCGCCAGAAGCCAGGGCCGCCGCCACCGGGCGCAGAGCGACGGCGTGGCGGCCCGGCAAAAGATTCGCTCGAGCCGAGGACTCCATTGTCATCGGCTTCCCGCCTGCGCCCTGAAACTGCAGGGTCCCGCAGTGCACTCCGTGGTCATCCAGCCCACGCGATAAGACTTCGAGGCCCAGCTCAGCGCCGGGGAGCAGATCCTGCATCAGCTGGCCGATCAGCGTTTCGCGCGGAGCGTCCAGCAGCTTGGCGGCGCCCACGCTGATATCGGTCGACCGTCCGTCCGCATCGGTGATGATGATCACTGCCGCAGGGCGAAATAGAATGGCAGGGATCAGGTGTTCCAACTCTTCCAGACCATGCTGGAGCAGCCAAGGCGACGGTCCAAGCAGAGTGGGCAATGATTGTAACTCCTCGACCGGTCGCAGGGCGAACGATCAACGGGCCAGTTAAGGACCGGCCTTGATCGTACCACTTATGTACAACCCACGGTGTTTAATTTTCGCCACTGACCGCATTTGGTCACACGCGCGGAAAGGCTCTCCGCATGCATGTCCCTAAAGGAGAAAAATAATCTGAACGAGCTTACTGAACGTGGTCCTGGTCACCCGGCCCACAGACGGCGTTCCGGCGGGGCAAGTTCCTGACTATTGGGCCGGGTCGTAGTTGAGATTGGGTCCGAGCCAGCGTTCGGCTTCCCCGAGGGTCATGCCTTTGCGCGCGGCGTAGTCGGCCACCTGGTCGCGGTCGATGCGGCCGAGGCTGAAATAACGGGACTCGGGGTGGGCGAAGTAGATGCCGCTGACGCTGGAGCCGGGCCACATGGCGAACGACTCGGTGATGCGGATGCCGGTGTTGGCCTCGACGTTGAGGAGGCTCCAGATGGGGCCCTTCTCGGTGTGGTCGGGGCAGGCGGGATAGCCGGGGGCGGGGCGGATCCCTTGATACTTCCCGTGGATCAGGTCGTCGTTCGAAACGTGTTTCTCGGCGCCGAGGCCCCACTCCTCGCGGGCTTTCTGGTGGAGGCACTCGGCGAAGGCTTCGGCGAGACGGTCGGCGAGGGCTTCGGCCATGATGGCGTTGTAATCGTCGAGCTGGGCGCGGAACTGGTCGCAAAGCTCCTTCAGGCCGATGCCGGTGGTGACGGCGAAGGTGCCGAGGTGGTCGGGGAGGCTGGTCTCTTTGGGAGCGATGAAGTCGGCGAGGGAGCGGCAGGGTTCGCTGCCTTCCTTATGGACCTGCTGACGGAGGAAGTGGAAGCGGGTGAGGACGGTGGCGCGGTCTTCGCCTGTGTAGAGTTCAATGTCGTCGCCGATGGCGTTGGCGGGGAAGAGGCCGTAGACGCCGCGGGCGGTCAGGAGGTTTTCGTTGACGATGCGGTCCAGGAGAGCCAAGCCTTCGGTGTAGACGAGGTGGGCCTGTTCGTTCTCGAGGATGCGGGGGAAGATACCCTTGATGCCCCAGGTGTGGAAAAAGGGCGACCAGTCGATGAACTCGCGGAGCGTGGCGAGGGGGAAGTGGTCAAGGACGCGGACGCCGGTGAAGGAGGGCGTGGGAATGTCCTGGGCACGCCAGGCGATGGGGGTGCGGCGGGCGCGGGCGCTTTCGAGCGGGACGGCGGCGAGGCGGGGCGCGGCGTGGGCTTTGCGGAGCACTTCGTAGTCGGCGCGGTGCTGGGCGACGAAGGCTTCTTTGCCGTCGTCACTAAGAAGGCTGGTAGTGACGGGGACAGCGCGGCTGGCGTCGAGCACATGAACCACGGGTTCGCTGTAGTGGGGCGCGATCTTGATGGCGGTATGGGCGCGGCTGGTGGTGGCTCCGCCGACCAGAAGGGGGAGCTTGAAGCCTTGGCGCTCCATCTCGCGGGCCACGTGGACCATCTCGTCGAGAGAGGGCGTAATGAGGCCGCTGAGGCCGATGACGTCGGCCTTTTCGGCGCGGGCGCGCTCGAGGATCTTCTCGCACGACACCATGACGCCCATGTCGATGACTTCGAAATTGTTGCAGGCGAGGACGACACCGACGATGTTCTTGCCGATGTCGTGGACGTCGCCTTTGACGGTGGCAAGTACGATCTTGCCCTGAGCTTTGACGGTTTCGCCGGCGGCGGCCTGGGCGGCCTTTTCGGCCTCCATGAAGGGTGTGAGGTGGGCGACTGCCTTCTTCATGACTCGGGCCGATTTGACGACCTGGGGCAGGAACATTTTGCCGGCGCCGAAGAGGTCGCCGACCACGCCCATGCCGGCCATGAGAGGGCCTTCGATAACGAGAAGGGGGCGGCCGAGTTTGACGCGGGCTTCTTCGGCATCGATTTCGATATAGGCGTCGATGCCCTTAACGAGCGAATGGGACAGGCGCTCTTCGACGGTGCCGCTACGCCATTCCTCGGTCTTCTTTTCCGTGGCGGCGGCGCCGCTGCCGGCGGCTTTCAGGGCCTCGCCGCGGTCGACGAGGCGTTCGGTCGAGTCCGGGCGGCGGTTGAGGAGGACGTCTTCAACGAGGACCCTGAGTTCGGGTTCGATCTCCTCATAGACTTCGAGCATGCCGGCGTTGACGATGCCCATGTCCATGCCGGCACTGATCGCGTGATAGAGGAACGCCGAGTGCATGGCTTCGCGGACTTTGTTGTTGCCGCGGAAGCTGAAAGAGATGTTGGAGACGCCGCCGCTGACTTTGGCGTGGGGGAGGTTGGCTTTGATCCAGCGGGTGGCGTTGATGAAGTCGACGGCGTAGTTGTTATGCTCCTCCATACCGGTGGCGACGGTGAGGATGTTGGGGTCGAAGATGATGTCTTCGGGAGGGAAACCGACTTCGTCGACGAGGATGCGGTAGGCGCGTTCGCAGATGCGGATCTTGTCTTCGTAGGTGGCGGCTTGGCCGTTTTCATCGAAGGCCATGACGACGACGGCGGCTCCGTACTTCAGGACCGTCGAGGCATTCTCGCGGAACTTATCTTCGCCTTCCTTGAGGGAGATGGAGTTGACGATGCCCTTGCCCTGGAGGCACCTAAGGCCGGCTTCGATGACTTCCCACTTGGAGGAGTCGACCATGAAGGGGACCTTGGCGACTTCGGGTTCGCTGCCGAGGAGCAGGAGGAAGCGGGACATGGCGGCGACGCCTTCGATCATGCCCTCGTCCATGCAGATGTCAATGACGTTGGCGCCGTTTTCCACCTGCTGGCGGGCGATGCTGACCGCTTCTTCGTACTTGCCCTCCTTGACGAGTTTGGCGAATCTGGGGGAGCCGGCAACGTTGGTTCGTTCCCCGATCATGATGAAGATGCCGGGCTGTTGGGTGAAGGGTTGGGAGCCGGAGAGGCGGAGGGGTTCGACGGGCTCGGGCTCGGGTTCGGCGGAGAGACCGGTGGGATGGAACTGGCGGGGCGGGCGGGCTTCGAGGGCCTGGGCGATGGCGGCGATGTGTTCGGGGGTGTTGCCGCAGCAGCCGCCGGCGATGTTGATGAGGCCGCCTTTGGCGAACTCGCCGAGGTAGCGGGCCATATCGGCGGGTTCAAGATCGAAGCCGGTGGGGGAGAGGGGGTTAGGGAGGCCGGCGTTGGGATAGCAGGAGATGGCCGCGTTGGATTTCTCGGCCAGTTCGCTGAGGAACGGGTACATGAGGTCCGGGCCGAGGGAGCAGTTGAGGCCGACCGAGAGCGGTTTGACGTGCTGGACGGCGTTCCAGAAGGCTTCGATAGTTTGGGCCGAGATCATGGTTTCGCCGCCGCGGCCGACTGCGGCGGAAATCATGACGGGGAGTTCTTTGCCGTCCTGGTCGAAGACTTCGCGGATGGCGACGAGGGCGGCTTTGGCGTTGAGGGAATCGAAGATGGTTTCGACGAGGAGGAGGTCGGAGCCGCCGGCGATGAGGGCGCGGATCTGTTCGATGTAGGCGGTTTTGACTTGGTCGAAGGTGACGACGCGGAAGCCGGCGTCATCGGCGTCGGGGGAGTTGGTGAGGGAGACGGTGAGCGGGCCGATCGCGCCGGCGACGAAGCGTTGGCGGCCAGTGGCATTGGCGACCTTGTCGGCCCATTCGCGGCATTGGCGGGCGGACTGTTCGTTGATCTCCCAGGCGAGGGATTGGAGGAAGGGATCCTCGATGATTTTCTGGTAGAAATCGGGGTCTTTGCGGCCGCCGTGTTCGCGGGGATCGTCGACGAAGAACTCGCTTTGGGTAATGGTGGTGGCGCCGAAGGTATTGGTTTCGATGATATCCGCGCCGGCTTCGAGGAAGCGGCGGTGGATGTCGCAGATCATCTCCGGCTGGGTGAGGGAGAAGAGGTCGCCGTTGTTGAGGAGATCCTTTTGGGAGTTTTTGAAGCGTTCGCCGCGGATATCCGCCTCGGTCATGCCGTAGGTGCGGATGGTGGTGCCCATGGCGCCATCGATGATGGCGATGCGGTTTTCGAGGATCTTCTGGAGGGGATGGGCTTTGGACATGAAGGGGCAAGCGGGGGCGCGGAACGGCACCCCCTCCCTCTATCATAGCGAGGCCCTGCCAAAGACCGGCCTGGGGCCGGTAACCGCCTAAGCGAGGAGGTTTTCGAGAGTGGGGTTGTCGTCGAGCTGGAGGGACCACGTTTCGAGCGTATCGGGCGTGGCGGCGGCGAGTTTGGCCTGGGCCCATGCGGGTAGATGGCCGAAACGCTTGATCAAGCGTTTTTGCAGGAGGGAGGTGAGGGCTTCGGCGCGGCCTTGGGCATGGCCCTGCTCAAGACCTTGCCGGATGGCAGGACCGAGTACTTTGTTTTCCAGGAGATCGATCATTTCGTCTTGGAGCCTCCTTTCGAGTTCCTTTTCTATTCCCAGTATGCCCCCAAGAATCACAAAAGTGGAGGCGGCCTTTTGCTGCTCTTCGCCGGAGAGCGTTCGAAGTCTCTGCAGGACGACGCGGGATACCCTTTCGGGGTCGGACTTTGTCAGGAGGGCCCATTCGTTGTCGGTCCAGTCGTCACTGGCGAGCAACTCGTCGCCGTCCATCTCGCGGAGATTGACAACTGTGTACTCATGCCGGGTTGTGGCGGAGAGGTAGCACGACGGCATGGAGAGGCGGGCTCGGCCGGCGTAGAGCACCGTTTGGTGGAGGGGTTCCTTGTGGAGGCGGCGAATGCCGACGTAGTAGTCGAGCATGCGGAGAGGCATGGCGGAATCGTTGTTGAACTGGAGTTCCACTTGGCGAAGAGCCGTCGGCGGTGCGGGCGAGAAGGTCGACGCGAGGGTTGCGGGCCATGCCGCTGAACTCGTAGTGCCCGGGTGGAGTGGAGATTCTCCGGTATTCTACGGGGATGCGGATCGGTGCCTTTGCGGCAAACCTGGCGGTGTTGCTGGTGTTTGGAATAGGCATTCCCTGGCTGAAGGGAATGGAGTTTCTCGACCTGTTTCTGCTGATTCCGTATTCGCTTCTCGGCGTATTTTATACTTCCCCGCGGGCGGTGGCGGCGGCGTTTGATCCCCCGATCTCTCTATCGGCGTTGGGGCGCTCGGCGATGGTGGGGTGGGCCATCGGAGTGCTGATTTTGGCAATGGGGTTGGCGACGGTGAACATTAGCGTGGGACATGATTTATTGCCTCCCGTGCCGGTGCTGTTGTGCCTGGCGGTGTTGGGGCTGATGGCGTGCTTGCTGACGGCGGCGGTGGCGGTGCGGGTGGCGATGGCTGCGGCAACGGAGGCGGCGGCGCGGGCGCGCATCCGGATCGGGTTTCTGGTGCTGATTTGTATGTTCCTGGCTGCTCCGCGCGTGATGGGGGACGAGATGACGGGGACCGTATTGGGGTGGATGACCCCAGAAGGGATGGTGCGCGCGACGATGGTATTGGCTCCCATGATGGCGGTGGGGACCCTGTTTCTTCTGCGCGTCAGACTCGCGCGATACACTGGCTAGTTCATGCGTATCCTCTCAAAATCTCCTTGCCGCGTCGACTTGGCGGGCGGCACCCTAGACATCTGGCCGCTGTATTTGCACCATGCCAACGCGTGCACGGTGAACTTTGCAGTGGACCGCTATACGTCTTGCGACCTGCAGACGCGGGATGATGGTCGGATCGTGCTGCGGTCGCGGGACTTGGGCCGGGAAGAAGAGTTTGGGTCGTTAGCGGAGTTGAGTTCGGCCAAGAAGCATAAGTTGGCTCTGCTGGCGGAAGTGGTGAGGTTCTTTGCGCCGCCGATGGGCGTGGACGTCGACACGAATTCGGAGGCCCCGGCGGGCGCCGGGATTAGCGGGTCTTCGTCGCTGATCATTACTCTCGCGAGCGCGTTCAATAAGCTGCTGGGGACGGGTTACTCGATTGAGGCGCTGCGGCAGGTGGCGCAGAACATTGAAGCGCGGATCATCAAGGTGCCGACGGGATGCCAGGATTATTATCCGGCGATGTACGGCGGGGTGAGCGCGGTCGAGCTACGGGTAGACGGAATCAAGCGCGTGGCGCTGCCGGTAGACCATGAGGATCTGATCTCGCGGACGGTGTTGGCGTATACGGGTGAGCCGCGCAATTCGGGGATCAATAACTGGGAGGTGACGAAGCTGCATATCGATGGCGATAAGCAGGTGCATCGGAACTTTGACCAGATTTCCGGGATTGCGCACGCGATGCGAGGGGCGCTGGGGGCGAGTGAGTGGGGCGAGGTGGCGCGGCTGCTGCGGGAAGAGTGGAGCTTCCGGAAGAAGAATGCGCCGGGGATTACAACGCCCTTGATTGATGAATTAGTGAAAGTGACGAAGAAGGCGGGGGCCGTGGGGGCGAAGGTTTGCGGGGCAGGCGGGGGCGGATGTGTGTTCTTCCTGGTGGAGCCGGGGACGAAAGAAAAAGTTGGCCGGTTGATTGAGCAGGCGGGGGCCACCGTG
This sequence comes from Bryobacterales bacterium, assembly GCA_038215275.1. Lineage (GTDB taxonomy): Bacteria > Acidobacteriota > Terriglobia > Bryobacterales > Bryobacteraceae. The sequence continues at coordinate 19,568 of JBBQRA010000064.1, forward strand.
CTGCCGGTGAAGGTGGCGCCGAAGGGGGTAACGGTGAAGGCGAGCGGTGGGTAAAGACTGGATAGGCCCGGCGCTGCGGGTGGGGCTCTTTGGGCTGACGGGCCTTGTCGGATTGTTTGTCTTGGGGTTCGTCTTGAGCCCGCTGGGGCTGCTGGTGACGGCGACTTTGAGCGTGTTCGGGGCCGGGGCGGTGGCGAGCGCTTTGGCGCTGCGGATCTATGAAGCGGGACGGTTGACCACGATTGGCTTTGGCTGGCATGCGGCGGCGGGGCGGCATTTGCTCTATGGGTTGGGGTTGGGCGCCGGGGGCATTGTGGCGGTGTTGGGGATTCCGCTGCTGATTGGAAAAGCGCAGTTCGTGCTTACGCCGGAGGTTCCGTTTAACCTGCCAAGTTTGGCGTTGGTGGCGGTGTGTTTGTTGTTCGGTGCAATCGGGGAGGAGTTGTTGTTTCGGGGGTACGCGTTTCAGTTGCTGGCCGGTTCGTTTGGGGTATACAAAGTGCTCTTGCCATTGGCGGTGTTGTTTGCAGCGATGCATGCGGGGAACCAGAGCGCGACGCCGTTGGGGCTGTTCAATACATTTTTGTGGGGCGTTTTGCTGGGATATGCGCTGCTGCGCAGTGGAGACTTGTGGCTTCCAATTGGGCTGCACTTTGGTTGGAACGTTACAACTCCCCTGTTTGGGGTGAACCTGAGCGGCTTTACAATGGGATTGACGGGATATACCGTGCAGTGGAATGCCAGCGACCTTTGGAGCGGTGGCGGGTACGGGCCGGAAGGCAGCGTACTTTGCACTTTCGCTTGTCTTGGGATTGGTTACTTGCTGTATCGGATCCCGCTCGAACGGCAGCGGTTACCGCTGCTGCCGGAGGAGGAGTAAATGCGGCGTTGGGCTTGGGTCCTGTTGGCTTGTCTGCCGGCGGCGGCGGAGAAGCAGAAACTGACGGAAGAGGAACGGCTGATGCTGATCCGCGGGCTGATGGCGGAGACGGCGAAGGCGAAGGTGATGATTCCGCGTTCGAAGAAGCCGTTGGCGGTGGATGAGAAAGGCGGATGGGATAAGGAAGTGTGGGAGGCGGCGTCGAAGGAGTTCGGTCCGGCGGCGCGGGTGGGAGAACTCGTGACTGTAACGAAGGTCGAGATCAAGGACGACCGGGTGGAGTTGGAGCTGAATAACGGATTGAAGAGCGGACGGACTTGGCGGGACCGGGTGCAAGTGGGTGTGGGGAACTCGACGGCGCCGATTGGGCGAAGTGATGCGCAGGCCTCCGCGGGGAGCAATATTGCCGTGGTGTTTGCGGCGAAGGTGACGACGCTGGAAGTGGCGGATGTGAAGCGGATTCTAGCGCCGGTGATGGATTTCGATAAGCGCACGGTGACTGAGAACTACATGGAGAATATCCCGGCGCCGATTAGGCAGGCGATTCAGGATAAGCGCGTGATTGAGGGGATGGACAAGGATCAGGTGATGTCGGCGGTGGGGCGGCCGTTGCGGAAGGAGCGGCAAACGGTTGACGGGTCCGACTTTGAGGACTGGATGTACGGGCGGGCGCCGGGGAAGCTGACGTTCGTGACCTTCGAGGGGAACAAAGTTGTAAAGGTGAAGGAGTTGTACGCGGGACTGGGCGGGAGCACGGCAGCGGATTTGCCGGTGCAGTAGGGGCGGGCCGGACGGGCGACGGCTCCTCGCCGAAGTGAGGCGCCGTCGAGACTGTAGTGCTGACTAACCAGCGATTAGTGGCGGGGCGGAACTGTGCCTAATTTGGTTTGACCGGCGACCGGGGGGCCGAAGGGGTAAGTGTCGGGGGTGACGACCACGCCTGTTGTGAATTTAAAAGGCTTGCTGCCGGAGCTGGGGTAGGTCATCTCCAGGAAATACGCGGTATAGCCCTTGGCGGGGGCCGAGGGTTTGGCTATGTAGTTTCCGTTCTTGCCGGGTTGAACGTCCGTACTCGTGTACTTGGGACCGAGCGTCTCGATACGGAAGTCGCGAGCGTCGGGATTGGTGGCCTGCCAGAGCTTCACCGAGCTTGGCTTCGTTTTGCTCTGAAGCTCAATCGTCAGATCTTTCTTCACCTTCCAGGTGTACTCAGGCCGGGGTTCGTTTTTGATGACGGCGTTGTAAAAGGCAGTGATGGAGTCGGGGGCGTCGGAGTTGCGGAGGCTGTGGTCCGTGTTGGGGACGTAGCGGATGTGCTTCTCTCCCTTAAGATCCTTCCAATAGAACTTCCACGAATCGGGTAGGAAAAACTGGTCACCGGCGCCGTGGACAAGGAACTTGGGCTGGGTGAAGCGGTCCCGGTAGTGGTAGGGCTCGACCAGCTTCATCAGGTCCTTGTACTTCGGATCGTCCATCTTGTCCATCAAGCCCTGCTCATAGTAGTTGCCGACGGCAGGGGCCCAGAAGCCGTAGACCCGGTAGTGGTGAATAAAGCTCGGGATGACGTTGAGCATGTCAATGACGAGGGGCATGAAGGCCACCACTCGCTGGTCGACGGCGGCGGTGGTCCAGGTGGTCCAGCCGCGTTTGGAGGCACCGGCGACCACGAACTTGTCAACGGTGGTGTTTTGCTCTTTCAGGAAGGCGGTAACGGTGTCCATGGCGCGGACGGCGGCCTTGGTCATGGGCATGCGGGCGGGCCAGGTTTCGTCGCCGGTCTTGAGGTAGTTGTTCCAGGTGTAGGCGATGAAGGCGTCTTCGGTGCGGGGCTTCTTGGCGGGGTCGTCGTTGAAGATGAGAGGCTGGTTGGGGACCATGCGAAGTTCGGTGACGACGGCGCCGGTGTACTCGGCGATGGCGGTCATCATGGCGTCGACGGCGGTGCGGGGGCGACCGTCGTTTGCGCCGCCGGTGATCATCAGGAAGCCGATGTTAGAAGTTACTTTGGCGGGCTTGACGATGGTGACCCAGTGCTTCCACTGGCCGCGGTTCATGTCCTTTTCCTTCCAGGTCTGGGAGGTCATGTCGAGGACATAGGCGGTAGTATTCTTGCCCGGGATGGTGTTGGCGAGCTTCCAGGTGTAGCTCGGGTCGGGCGCGGCGACATACCGATCGAGGCCGGTTTGCTTGCGCGGGGCCGCTAAAACGAGGAGCGGCAGAAAGAAGAGAAGAGCGAGACGCATATGGGAACAATCGTATCCTGAGGAATATGCTTAAGCTACTTGACGTTCTGGTTACAGCCATGGCGTTGTCCGCGCAGACGCGTTTTGAGTTCTGGCCCGGGATACGGCGCGGGGGAGAAGCTGGCTTCGCATGCGGGAATTGTTCAGTATTTTGACGCTTGGGCGGCGGCTTCCGATGGGCGGTTGAAGGTTTACGCGTACGCCAGGAGCTGGGAAGGGCGGAAGCTGATCTATGCAGTGATTGCGAGCGAGGCGAAGCGGATCATGGCCGGGCTGCCGGCCGTGGTTTGGCTGGGTTATACGGTCCACGGGAACGAGCTTTCGGGGTCGGATTCAGCGATGCTGACGGCTTATCATCTGCTGGCGGCGCGGAACCAGAAGATGGTGGCAGACGTCCTGGTAAATACGGTGATCCTAATTGATCAACCTGGGGAGCCCGCTAGCGACGAAGTAGATGCTGGAGAGGCAATATGGATATTCGGTGACGGCGGTTGCGAATGACGTCGTTGGCGGCGCTGGGCGCGGGGGCATCCGGCGGATTAAGGAGTGGTTGGCAAACGGGGGAACGGTGATTGGAATTGAGGCCGGCGTTGAGTTTCTGGCGGATGCGAAAGTAGGGCTGCTGGCGACGGCGCGGGAGCAGTTGGCGGTGGAGCAGAAGGTGGAGCCGGTGAAGCCGGATGCGGGCGGGCTGGTGCCGGGGAAACTGTTGGGGAGCGAGGCGGAGTTCCTGCAGGCGATGAACTCCCGAAAAGGATCAGTTGGATGTTGTGCAGGGGTCTTCACTCCGCTAAAGCTGAATGCGGGGACCAATGCGGCGTACTTTGCGGGGGCGGACCAACTACCCGCGAGCGGCTACCTGTGGGAGGAGAGCCGGAAGCAATTTGCATTTAAACCGCTGGTGATGGTGCAGCGCGAGGGCCGGGGCCATGTGATCGGGTTCACGAGCGACCCCAATTTCCGGGGCTATATGGATGGAATGAACGTGTTCTCTTTGAACAAGGTGTTTCGTGGCGTGGCGCACTCGCGCTAATGATATTCTGGTGAATTCGTAAGGAGCAGATATGGATAAAGAGCTTTCTCGACGCGCGCTACTGGGCGCTTTGGCCGCTGGACCGGCGGTGTTGCCGGCGCTGGGCGCCAATGAAAAGTTGAACGTGGGATGGATTGGCACGGGCAGCCGCGGGATGTATGTGATGGCGCAGATGTATACGGCGGTGCCGGATCAGGTAGTGGTCACCGCGGTCTGCGACACCTTCGAAGGGAACAAGAACAAGGGCAAGGACCAAGTGCAGACGAAGGGCGGCAACACGCCGAAGACCTACGTCGACTACAAGGAAGTGCTGGCGGACAAGTCGATTGACGTTGTCTTCATCACGACGCCGGAGCACTTGCACCATGAGATGGCGATCGCGGCGTTGCGGGCGGGGAAGCATATCTACCTTGAAAAACCGCTGGCGCACACGATTGAAGAGGGCGCCGAGATTGTGAAAGAGGCCAAGAAGGCCGGCAAGATCGTCCAGGTGGGTACCCAGAACCGTTCGAATTCGCTGTATATCAAGGCGAAGGAGATGGTGGCGAAGGGGATGATTGGGGAGATCCACTACGTGCGGGCGTTCTGGTACCGGAACTCGCTGCCGGATAGCCCGGCGTGGCGGTATGCGATTCCGAGTGAGGCGGACGAGAACAACACCGATTGGAAGCGGTTCCTGGGTTCGGCGAAGAACCGGCCGTTCGATAAGCAGCGGTATTACCAGTGGCGGCTTTACTGGGACTATTCGGGTGGCATTTCGACCGACCTGCTGGTGCATCAGACGGACATCACGAATTTTGTCTGCGGCAAGACGGAGCCTTTGTCGTGCGTGGCTTCGGGCGGGAAATATCGCTGGGTTGACGCGGCGGATGACCGGGAAGTGCCGGACACGTTGAGTGCTATTTATGAGTACCCGGACAAGTTCCACATCAACTACTCGTGCTACTTCGGCAATGAGCAGTATGGCTACGGCGAGCAGTTCATGGGCAACGAAGGCACGATCGAGGTGCTGAACCGGCAGCAGTTGAAGTTCTCGACCGAGAAGTTCCGCGGGAAACCGCCGGCGCAGGTGGCGGCGCGGCAAGAGTTCACTGAAGAGAAGCCGCAGAACGACCTGAAGGCTGTGCAGGCGCATGTGGCGGACCTGATCAACGCGATCAAGTCGAACGGAAAAGTGATCGCACCGGTGGAAGTGGGGCAGCAGGCGGCGATTTCGGGCCACTTGGCCACGTTGTCGTTCCGCAGCGGGAAGAAAGTGCTGTGGGATACGAAGACCCAGAAGCACCGGTTCGCATAAAAGGAAACCAATTTGGTACAGAATAATTCCGGACGGATCGTATTTGCTGCCATCCTCGCCATTTTTGTCTATGGCGTGGTTGCGGCGATGTTGGGTGTGTTGCTGGCGTCGTTTAAACTGACGCCGGAGGAGAGTGGAAACATTGCGCTGGCGCAGGCGATCGGTATGATTATCGCCTCTCTGTCGGCGGGTCCGATTATTGACAAGCAGGGCAAGAAGATTGCTCTGGTAGCCGCGCTGGGATTGATTGCGGTTTCGTTATTTATGCTGCCCGGAACGTCGAGCTACAACGAGCAGCTTGGCTGGGTGTTTGTTCTGGGTTTGGGCGGCGGCATTCTGGTGACGGCGGCGAATGCGCTGGCTGGCGACGTGAACGAAGAGCGGCGGAGTTCGACGCTGAACTTCCTGAACCTGTTCTTCGGGTTGGGCGGCATGGCGACTCCGTTGATTGCGGCCAACCTGGTGAACAATGACGCGCAGAAGTTGTGCTGGTTGGCGGCGGGGTTGGCGGCGGTGACGTTCGTGGTGCATCTGACCACGCCGATGCCGGCGCCGAAGGGCGCCGGCGCGCCAATGTTTGAAGGCGCTGCCGAAATGTTGGGCCGTCCGGCGTTGTGGCTC
>JBBQRA010000065.1:0-25637 GCA_038215275.1 Bryobacterales bacterium
ATGTATCTGCGGACCCCACTCCGTTTAGCGGGTGTGACCGCAGGCAGGGAAAGTTACTTCTGGCTGGCGTCTCTACCGGCTCCAAAGAAGCCAGACGAAGAAAGGGCCACCGAGAAGCGCGGTGGTAACGCCGACAGGAATCTCAACGGGCGCGAGGACGCTGCGAGAGAGGGCATCGCAAACGACAAGGAAGGCTCCTCCGCCCAGCCAGCAGACGGGGATTAGCAGTCGGTAGTCGGGGCCCAGGATGCGGCGGAGGAGATGGGGCACAATGAGGCCGACAAAACCGATGGGTCCCGTGACGGCGGTGACTGTGCCGACCAGCATCGCGCCGACAGCAAAGCCCTGCCACGTGATGCGGCGGCAATCGACGCCACGGCCGGCGGCCCAGGCTTCTCCGAGCATCAACACGTTCAAGACGCGCGCTTTGCGGATAGTCCACCACGTGCCAAGCCCAATAGCGCCGGCAAGCCAGGCGAGAACCGAGTATTCAACGGCGTCGATGCCGCCCATGAGCCAATGCGCGATCTGGAACGACCGGGTGATTCCAGCCAGGCTGTGCAGCAGCAGGATCAGCGCCGTGCAAATGCCGCTGAGGGCGATGCCGGTAAGAAGCAGCGTGAACGCCGTAAACTGCTTGACGCGGCCGAGCGCCGCGACGAGCGCGATAACGACGCCGGAGCCGGCCAGGGCCGCAGCCCAAACGCGAGGGAAGCCGGTCTCCTCGCCGCTACCCAGGGCGATGGCCGCTACCGCTCCCAAGGCTGCCGCGGACGTGACCCCGAGGCTGGAGGGCGTCGCAAGGGCTTCGCGGAGCAGCGCTTGATAGAGTGCCCCGGCCACCGAAAGCGCAGCGCCGGCAAGGAAGGCGAGCAGGGTTCGCGGGACCCGGAGGTTGATGAAGATCTCCCAGTCCGGCGACTCGCCGCGCCAAAGCTTGCCATAGTCCATACCCGAACCGCCGAGGAGCGGACTGATAGCCGCGACCGCAAACGCAGCGAGTGTGGCCACGACGACGACGGTCCCGATCTGCTGTCGCGGATCAGCGGCCATAGGTGAGGAACACTCTTCCTTCCGCGCTCTGGTGCCAGTGAAACGGAACCCGGAACACGCGTTCGAGACGGACCGGTTCGAGGGCTTCGCAAGGGACGGAGTCGGCGGCAAGGCGGCCCTGTTCAAGCAGCCAGATGCGGTCGCAATGCTGGGCGGCGAGGCCCAGGTGATGGGTGACGACAATGACCAGATGGCCGGCCTGCTGCAGTTCGCGGAAAAGCTCCCACATGGCGGCTTCGTTCTCAGGGTCAAGATGGGCGCTGGGTTCATCGAGCAGGACGATCGGAGCACCCTGGCAGACGGCGGCGGCGAGAAGAACGCGCTGCTTTTCGCCGCCGCTGAGAGCTCCGAATGGACGGCCGCGGAAGGCTTCGAGGCGCGTGCGCCGGATGGCTTGCTCCATCGCCGCACGGTCTTCCTCGTTCTCGAATAAGCCTCGGCCGTAGGGCAGGCGGCCGGTGAGGATCACCTCTTCAACGGTCAACGGGACATCGGCGGGGACGAGTTGGGGAACGTGGGCGATCTGCCGGCAGAGGGCTTCGCGCCCCATCTGATGGACCGGCTGGCCGCCGAGGGTGCATCGTCCGGAGGTGGGGGTGCGTTGGCCGGCGATAAGATCGAGGAGCGTTGACTTGCCGGCGCCATTGGGTCCGACGATGCCGATGACGGCGGGTGACTCGGCAACGGCGTCAATCCCGTGGAGAACGGGCTTGCCGCCCGGATAAGCAAACTGGAGGCCGTCGAGAGCGAGGCGCATCACTCGAGCATCCTCCGGAAGGCCGCCGCCGCATCAATCACACGCGGCCCGGGAACGACGTAGATATCGGAGGCGACGGCGAAGACCTTTTTCCGTTGGACGGCGCGCAGGCCAGGGACGCTATCCCACAGGCGAACGACGGCAGCAGTGTGGGTGGGCGTCACCCCATTGGTTTCGGTCATGTCGCCCATGTCAACGATGACATCGGGATTGAGGCGGAGTACGCCTTCGACGGAGATTTTGGGGTAGGCGACGGGAGAATCGGCGAGGACGTTGCGGCCTCCGGCGGCGATGATGAGGTCGTTGAGGTAGGAGCCTTTGCCAACCGCCAACATGCCATCGAGGCGGCCGGGAGTGCGTCCGACGATGAAAAGCAGCGTGCGAGGTGAGGGCCCGGCGGTATGCCTCCGCATCTCGGAGAGGCCATTGCGCAGTTTGCTTTCAAGGGCGATGCCTTCGCGCTCGCGGCCCACGGCCCGGCCAACTTCTGCCGCCGAGCGAAGGGTTTCGTCAAGGCTGGTGTTGCGCAGGGCAAGCGTCTGAATGCCGACGGCCTTTAGTTGGCGGACGATTTGCGGGTGTTCGGCGTGGACCAGGACCAGGTCCGGGCGGAGGCGAATGATCGCCTCCACATTCGGTTCAAGGTACGTGCCGATGCGGGGCAGCCGCTCCACCGGGGCGGGGAAGTGGCAGTATGTGGACACTGCCACCACACGGTCCCCGGCGCCGACGGCGAATAGCATTTCCGTGAAGCTGGGCGCCGTAGAGACGATGCGCTCCGGAATTGCCGCCGCCAGCAAGAGCAACCAGATCATCGGAAGAGCACCTGCAGGCCAACGAGCCCGGTGGCGCCGGCGGCGCGGAAACCGTTCTCGTAGTAAGTACGGTTCAGGATCTGGTCGCCCTTGCCGTAGAGGCGCACCGAGTAAGTGTCACTGCGGAGTAATTCATGACTTAGTACGGCGTCAATCTTGGTCGCCCCATCGAAGCGGAAGGCGCGGCTGCCGGATCCGGCGAAGAACGCGTTGTAGTAACTCGAGGAGCGGAACAGATCCACCGTCAACTCCGTCTTACGGCCGAGTTGCTGAGTGGCCACGGCGCTCCAGGAGTGCTTCGGAATTCCAAGCGCGTCCCATATGCCGCGGACGGTGATGTCCCGGTCCGTATCAGAGTTGATGAACCAATACGACGAGCGGAGCATGGTGCCGCGGACGGGGCGAAGCTCGACTGAGGTTTCGATGCCGCGGGAGATGCCTCCGGAGCCGTTGTAGTATCCGGAATTACGGCGGAACGGGTCCGTCGCGGGGCGGACAAAGCTGGCCGAGGAGTCGAATTGCGTGTTAGACACGATGCGCGTATAGAACAGGGTTCCGCTCAGCCGCAGTTTATCGCGGAACAGATACTGGTCAATGCCGCCGTCGGCGGAGTTGTAGCGGTCCGGGGCGAGTCGGGGATCGCCATAGGGGCTATACACGACGCCGCCGAGCGCGGAACTGAAGAAGAAGCCGGAGCCGTAGCGTTCATAAAGACCTGGGGCTCGATAAGCGTTGCCGCCGTGGGCGCGGAATTTGGTTCCGGAGCGGGGGAAGAAGTACGCCAGGGCAACGTCGCCGGTCCAGGCGCGGGGGGCGGTAGCGACGGCGGCGTTCGCATAGTTGTCGGCGTTGCCGGTGTAGACGAAGCGCGGCCGGTCCAGCGTGAAGTCCTGCGTGCGGCCGGAGACTGAGAGCAGCAGACGGCGGCCGGCGAAGGCCATCTGACTCGCGAAATAGAGGCCGTTCGATCGCTGCGCAGCGCGGGTTTGAACGGCGACCCGGTTGGCCGTAGGGACGCGGTTGTCATCGGCGTTGAGGTAGGTTTCGCGTTCAAATTCGTAGCCGCCGGTAAAGGTCCACCAAGAGGTGGGCCGCCAGTTCAGGCGAGCTTCCGCGGTATCGATGTTGCCGTCGAAGTCGCTGAGGTTGGGGACGGCGGGTTGGAAGCCGACGCCAGCCGGACCGTTCTGAAAGTTCCGGCCGGTGCTGAGGCGTTGATAGCTGGCTTGTAGGTCCACTGTGGGCGCCAGGATCTGGCGGTAGATCATCGCGGTGCTCCAGAAGCGGCCGGAGCGGCGGCTATCAGGGTCGTCGCGGCCAGGGAAGTAGGTGACGCCGGGCGTGGCCGGGATGATACCGGTGGCGGGCCAATTAGCGGCGGGAATGCCGCTGGTGGTGGGGCTTGCATTGGTCAGGACGAAGTCGTCGGAGACGAACAGGCGACCGGAGAGCGAAGCCGAGGAGGCGATGGCGTACTTGACGAATGCCTGAGCGCCGGAACTGCGGGAGGGATCGTTGCCATCGATGCCATTCAGGACGTTGATATGGAGCAGGCCGGCGCTATAGGCCAGCTTCTTCCAGGCGCCGCCAGCGTTGGCGCGGGCGCGGAGGAGGCCGAGGCCGCCGCCTTCGGCGAGAATTCCGCCATGCGTGGGACCACCGCCGGTGTCGGAGACCAGGTTGATCGTGCCGCCGACTGCGTTGGTGCCGTAGAGCGAGGAGCCTGAGCCCCGAAGGACTTCGACGCGGCTGAGATTGATGATGTTCAGGTTACCAATGAAGCCGCTGGCGTCGGCCTGGATGGCGGCGACGTCGCGGAAGCGGAGCCCGTCGATGAGGACGGCGGTAGCATCGGCGCGTAGGCCGCGGGTGCGGATGGTGGTGAGTTGGCCGGGGCCGCCGAGATTGCGGACGAGGAGGCCGGGGACGACGCGAAGCGCTTCGGCGACGTTGTATTCGTTGCGGCGGCTGAGATCAACGGCGTCGAGGACGCTGGTGGACTTGGCGGCTTCGTCGAGCGTCTGCGCGGCGCCTTCGGCGGTGATGACAATGCGTTGATCGACGCCGGCGATTTCGAGCCGGATGACTTGGTTATCTTCCACTTCCCGCGAGACGCGACGGAAGCCTTCGGCGGCGATTTCGATAAGCGCCCGGCCTTCGGCGTTGGGAAACTCGAATCGACCCGATTGGGTGCGGGTGCGTTCGATGGTGGTGCCCCGGTAGAGGAGCACTTCGGCGCCGTCCACAGGTTTTCCCTGCGGATCTTCCACGAGACCGTGGATTCCGGCAAAACAAATCAAGAATAGAGAAATCATTACGCTCCTGCCCCTCCCTCGAGGGCATAGTGAAATCAGCCGTGGTTGGCTGTTCCGGGCAGGTCTTCGGACTTCAGGGCGCTTTCGCCTACCGGCGGCTACTTCCCGACTCCATGGGGAGAGTCAGTGTGTGGATGCCGCTTTCGTTCCCTGTTACCGCTGCGGGGCAGTCCTGGAGTTCCACCAGGTTCCCTTTTAAGCTCCCGCAGCAAAGCGGAAGCACCTCAGAAGTCTAGAGAATAGCACGGGTCCTTGATGCGAGTCTTGATGAGTTGCTGCCAGAGTCCGGATTGAGCCAGTCTTCTCGGTTCGTTCATTCGAGCGGATGGATTTCTGCCAAGTATGGTGGTGTGAAGCTCTGCTCTGTGGCGCGTGGTTACCTTTGCGGCAGGCCTGGAGTGAGCCGTTCCACTTCAGCTAATTGAAGAGAGGTTGGCAGGTAGCCGAAGTCAGCCTAAAGAGGCCGGTCTTAGAGCGGAAGTCTTCGCCGATGACCCGCTCTAGCGAATGCTCCATGCCGGAGGCTGACCAAGGGCGCCAAAGGATGGAGTTTGCGAGGTTATCGCTGCAACTACTGACGGTTGGCGAGTGCGAGGCAACTGCCCTCGAAAAATGACCCCGTGGTTCCCATCGGAGTACGGCAGACTCACCGCTCGATATCCCCGGTTGCTGTTATGGCCTCTCGAAATCGGCCCGCCGAAAAGAAACGTCCCTCCCGCCAGGTTTGGCGGGAGGGACGTTAAAGAGGAACAATGTCCGGATCAGAAGTGATACTTCAGGCCGAACTGAATGTTCCTCGGGTTCTGCACCTGGCTTCCGATCGCGCCGAAGGACGCCGGAGTCCCGATGTTGGCGCCAGGAGGCGCCCAGCTTACGTGATTCAGGCCGTTGAACAACTCCACCCGGAAATCGAAGTAGTGGCGCTCGGTCAGGCTAAAGCGCTTGCCCACCGAGAAGTCCAGGTTGAAGAAGCCCGGACCGCGCTCGGTTCCGATGCCGCCGTTGCCGAATTGCCCGTCGGCCGGTTGACCGTAGGCGCAACTGCCATTGTCCACACCGCCCGCGCAGAACAGACCTGTGCGATCAGCCGGAAGACCGAACCAGTTGTCCACCGTGCGTGCCGACTCGTCGACGGTCAACTCCCGATAAGCGTTGGCGCGAACGTTGCCACGAACCGCCTGGCCCGTGCGGTCGATCGCCCGAACCGTAATCGGCAAGCCGGTGCGTGCCGACAGATTGTAATTCAAGCTCCAACCTCCCAGCACAGCTTCCGCCGCCTTCGGCATGCTGGTCGCAAACTGGCGCCCTCTGCCCATCGGCAGGTCATAACTGCCGCCGATCGTGAAGTTATGCCGGACGTCGAAGAAGGCCGGGCCCCGGTTGGAGCGGCGGTCGTAAGCGTTCTGCCAGTAGGCGCCTTCGCCAGCGGTAAAGCCACTGCCATAGTAACCCAAGTTATCCGTTAGTGTCTTGCCAAGCGTATAGGCGGCGATGAAGTCCAGGCCCGAAGCAAAGCGCCGACGGCCGGTCACTTGCAACGAGTGGTAGTCCATCGTGGCCGAAGCCTCGGTCCGCGCAATGTTGCCGAGGTTAGGCAGCACATTGATCAGCGGACGGCGGCTATTGATCGGAGCCCAAGTCGAAAACGGACCGGTGCCCGGCAGCGGTTGGTTCGCTTCCACCGGAGCAACCAGATGCGTTCCCTTCTGGCTGACGTAGCCCGCCGAAATCGACGTGGCGTTATCGAGCAAATATTCCAGGGTGAAGTTCACCTGCTGCGTCGTCTGCGGGCGCAGATTCAGGTCCCATGCACGGCCCTGCAACTGCGGAACCGCCACGCCCGCCGGACGGGGCATGTTCAAGGTCACATTCGCCGTCGTCACGTCCGAGAAGCCGGTCCGGATCGTACCTGGGGTCCGCGGATCGTAGGTGAAGTCGGTCTCCACAAAGAACGGCGGGTTCAGCGGAAGCCGGAGATTCGCACCCGTGCCTTCCATGAAGCTCTGGTACGCATAACCGCCACGAACAACCATTTTGTTGTTGAAGGCCGACGGCGTCCACGCAAAGCCGAACCGCGGCATGAACTGCTTCGGATAGCCCTTGTAGAGCGCCCGGCCATATTCACCCGATCCCGGCGTGATCAGTTCACCGGTGAAGGTGTTGACGTTGATCTGCCGGTCTGCCACCTCGTAGATCGGCTGCATGTACTCCCAGCGCAGACCCAGGTTGATGGTCAACGTGCGGGTCGCCTTGAAGTCGTCCTGGAAGAAGAGAGCCGACCGCCAGAACCGATGGCCCCAAGTGCCGGTCGCAGCGCCACGGCCCTTGCCGTTCAACTGGTCGAGCAGGAAGTCGGCATGGTCCAGGCCGGTGTAGGTTCCGGTGTAGCGGAACAGGCCGAGCACACCGTTGTTGCCGGCGTAGAAGCGGTTCTGCTGGTAGCGCATGAACTGCGCACCAACCTTCAGCAGGTGCTTGCCCTTCTGAAGGGTCAAATTGTCATAGTAGATGAACTTGTTGTCGGCCGTGTTCGAGATCGAAGCGCCCGAACCGATACCCGACAATCCGCTACCCAGCCCCACCGAGCTCAAGCCAGCAATGGGCTGCCCGCCCGGAATGCCGAACTTCGCATTGCCGTCCGCACCCAACTGACCGGACCAGTCCACCGCGCTGTCGTTGATGACGACGCGCGAATATGCAATACGCGCTTCATTTACGATCGTCGGAGAAATCGTACGGTTCCAGTTTACCACTGCCGATTGCGTCGGACCAGCCTGGCCGGAGGTCATGAACACCGGCAATGCCGCGGCCGAGCCGATCGACTCATAACGCCCGATGGACCAACGGCCCATTAGGTTGTCCCGGTCGGAAAGGCGATAGTCCAATTTCGCGTCCGCCTGATGATTATCCTGCTTAGAAGCCGAGGAGCCGGCGTAATTGCCCGTCACACCCAGTGGACCCACACCCGCCTGATTCGGCAGCGGATACAACGCCGGATTGCCATACAATGCGGTGGCCACCGGCGAGAACCGCGAAAGCGGAATCTGCTTGTTCGGGAACGGCAGTCCGTTCAACGGATCGATGATCGTGTTCGGAAACTGGCTCAGGTCGCCATTCCGCCACGCAGCCGGAGCAACGCTGGCCGAAGCCGGGCCGTCGGCTCGCTGCAGCGTACCTTCATAATCCATGAAGAAGAACGCCTTGTTGCGAACAATTGGGCCACCGAGGGTGCCGCCAAAGATGTTCCGCTTGAAACCGGTCCGCTGTGCCGTCGACACATTGCGATTCCGGAAGAAGCCGTTGGCGTCGAGCTTGTTGTTACGCAGGAACTCAAACACATTCCCGTGAAACTGGTTCGTGCCGCTCTTCAAACTCAGCATCACGGTCGCGCCGCCGGCATTGCCAAACTCGGCAGCCGCATTGCCCGTCAATACCTTCACTTCTTCAAGAGCATCCACATTGGGCGAATAACCAACGCGGTTGTCAATCGAGTCGTTCACGTCGACGCCGTCCAGCAGGAAGTTATTCGTCTGCTCGCGGTTCCCGTTCACATACGGACGGGCACCGAATCGCGAGTTCATCCCCGTCGGATTTGGGCTCACCGCGCCCGGCATAAGCAGGGTCAGCGAGACGAAGTTCCGGCCGTTCAATGGCAAAGAGGTCAGCTTTGCCGAGCTGATCGAATCGCCCGTCGAAGTCGATTCCGTTTGCAGAATGGGCGCTACGTCCTTCACCTCAACAGTCTGGGTTGCCTCGCCGATCTCCAACTTCACATCGACGCGCGCAATCTGATTAACCTCCAGTTTGAACGGTCCCACCACCGACTTCTTGAAGCCCTGGGATTCCACCGTCACCGAATAGGGTCCCACCGGCAGAAACGGGAAGGTGTATATTCCTTCATTATTTGCCCCGGTTGCGAACGTTACGTTGGTCCCGGAGTTGGTGGCCGTTACCTTGGCAGTAGGAATACTCGCGCCGGACGGATCCGTGACGGTACCCGTAATCGACGCGGTAATGGTCTGGGCATGAAGCGCCAAAGGCGCCACAGTAAACAACAAACAGCAGATAGAATTGAGTGTTCTCATATAGGGAGATGTACCCTTACTGTCCCATCGTAATGGGAATGTCATCTCCCGGCAAGCCTTAAGTCCTACATTCTAAAGGACTTAATATTCCATAAATCGTAGGATTCTATGAAAAGTGGAATAACGTTGGTTATAAAAGCGTCGCGTCCAGCGGCGCTTCCTGCCTGTCCACTTCCACCGGGTGGTTCCCAACCCCTTGCAACCACTTGACTAAACCGTCCGACTCCCCATCGAAGTAGGTACTCACCAATTCGGCTACCGCCGCCTGCCGCATCAATTCCCGGTCCTGGATGGGATTGTAAATAAATGATCGCCCTGACTTGCGCCGACTCAATTGGCCCCGCTTCGTCAGCCTTTCGAGCAGCGTGAGCACCGTCGTGTAGGCCAACTGCCTCTCGGGCGCCAGCGCCTCCCGAACCCGGCTCGCATTCCCCTCTCCCATCGCCCACAGCACTCGCAGACACTCCAATTCGAGCGGAGGGGGAATCTCGCGACTGCCGGGCGGACGAGACATTTTAAGCTTTGGGTAGCAAGGCGCCCGAGAGCTTTGCCGCAAAATCCGTTGCAGGGCGCGCCGCCTCCTGCCTAACCGGAGCGGCCGGGGCGGACACCCCGCGCAGATACCGCTCCTGCTTCAGCAACGATCGCTCCAGCGACGGAATATAGACTGACCAGTTTCCTTCGACGAGAGTATCCCGCTCCACCGCTTGCCGCACCGTCTCTACCTTGGAATCCAAATTGTCCAAGTGATGCAGCAACATCGCTTCCAGCGTCGCAGGCACCTTCGGAGAGCCGTACGCCAACTCCCCATGATGGCTCGCCACCATATGCTCCACCAGCAACTTCAACTTCGGCGGAAAGCCAGGCACCTGCCGCACCTTGTCGTCAACCATCCGCAATCCGATCAGGATGTGCCCCACCAACTGCCCTTCATCGGAATAGCCGAATCCGCGGTCGTACGTCAACTCGTCAACCTTGCCAATATCATGCAGGATCACCCCGGTTAGCAGCAGATCCGCATCGACACCCGCATAATGCCCGGCCGTAAACTTCGCCAACGTCGCCAGCGACAACACATGTTCCAGCAACCCGCCGATCCAGGCATGGTGAATCGTTTTCGCTGCCGGGGCGGTCTTGAACTTCTCGACTAGCGCCGGGTCGCTGAAAAACGCCTCAATGAGCGCCCGCAGGTGCGGGTTCGTCATCGCCGCAACGTGCTGCTGCAGTTCGGCAAACATCTCCTCCCGGTTCCGGGACGAGGCAGGGAAGTAGTCCGCCTTGTCGATCTCCCGGTCATCTGCGCGCTGCAACTTGTGCACCGTCAACTGCATCCGGTTCTGATAGATCGCCGTCAGGCCCCGCACTTTGATGTAGTCATGCCGATCGAAGGTATCCATCACCTCCGCGACGTGATCCCACATCTTGGCGTCGACATCGCCCGACTTATCTCCGAGGGTCAGCGAAAGATAGGGCTCGCCCGTCTTCTTCTGCCTGATCTCCTTGTGCAAGACAAGGAAGGTGGTCTGGATGGCCTGATTGGCTTCCAGTTTGTTGGCGAACTGTTTCATTTAGGACTTCGAGGTGGACTTTACTTTAACAGCCGTTCCTGGAACGGGCACCGACCACAGCAAGCGCTTCTTCCGCACCTGCATCGCCACTTCTTCCTTTGTAATCGTCTCCGGCTTCAATTGCGCCGGATCGGTCCACTTGGTCGATTTCCCAGGCGCGGCGCCCGTGTCCGCAAATCCTTCACGGATTTCAAGGAACGCTTCCTGCCGCAACTGCGTTAGATAGGCCCGAATGGCGGGCTCCATCCTTGGGGTGTAGAGCTTGTTTGTGATCTCGCCCTGGACCTCTTCAAAGTCAGCCAGTCCGGCCTGATGATGCTCCTCGACGAACAGGAGCAACCAGCCGTTGGGCCGCTTAATCGGGTCGACCGCCGTATTGCGGGCCGAGGGCCAGATGACGTCTTCAATCTCTTTCAAAAGCTCACCCTTCTTGTACGGCGGCAGTTCGCCTTCGTTCTGAGCCGTTTCGGATTCAGAATTCTCCCGAGCCAACTCGCCGAATTTTTCGCCCCGCCGCGCGCGCGCAACCAAGTCCTTAGCCTTCTTCTCGACGGCTTCCTGCGCTTTGGCGTCTTTGCCGTCCGTGCCCAGGAAAATCTCGCGGAGAAACACGCGTTCTTCCCGCTGGAATTCCGCCTTGTTCTCGTCGTAGTACTTCTGCGCCTCTGCCTTCGAGATCGAGATCTTCGAGGATACTTCCTGGCCGATCACCCGCCGTGTCAGGAATTGGTTTTTTGTTTCGGCCTTGTAGTCTTCAAAGCTCATCCCCGTTTGTTCTTTGACGAATTGCTGGAACTTCTCCTGGTCGGCGATCTTGGTGCCCTGTTGAATTCGAGCGATCTGCTTGGTCACGTCGGGGTCGACGTTGATGCTCAACTCCTTCCCCTTCTGCACCAGTAGCATCTGATCGATTTTTTCGCGCAGCAGGTCCTTGGACCGTTCCTGCACCATCTTTTCGACGTCCGCCGGCGGAACCTTCTGCTCCTTGGCTGCTTCGTAAAGCGCCTTGGACATTCGATCAATCTCTGTTCGAGTAATGATCTCGCCGTTGATCTTGGCGACGATCTGCTCCATCACCTTCACATCGGCAGCGTACAAGCCCGCGCCCAGCAATACCGAACTGAGAATCCGCAACTTCATATGCCCTCTATTTTACAGCCACAAAATCCAAAGTGTGGAGGGTGTCCTGAAGATAGCTGAGTAACTTTTCAGGAGGTGCCGTCGCAAAGGAATCCGCGGGAAGCCGCAGCACCCCAGCGGGCGTGAATTGCGCTCCCACCGTCGCCGTCACAATCTCCATCAAACCCTCCGGTCGGATCCGCGCTTCCACATGAACTTTAATGTTGAAATACCCCTGCCGCCGGTCAATCGACTCGATCCCCAGCCGCTGCGCCGTCGCCCGCACCAGCGAGAAGCTCGCCAGCGTCTTCACCACATCCGGCGGCGGACCATACCGGTCCGCAAACTCTTCAAGAATCTTGGCCGCCTCTAATTGTGAGTTCAATGACGCGATCTTCTTATACGCCCGCAACCGCTGCAACTCCTCGGCAATATAGCTCGCCGGAATCCGGATATCGAGTCCCAGGGAAATCGTTGAATGAATCTCCGGCGGCACCTCTTCGCCCCTCAACTCCCGTACCGTGTCTTCCAGAAGCTTCAAATAAGTGTCGTAGCCAACCGCGTCCATCTGCCCATGCTGCGCGCCGCCTAGCAGGTTGCCGGACCCGCGCAACTCCAAATCAAGCGCCGCGATCTTGAAGCCGGCGCCCAGGTCACTGAACTCCTTCAATGCCGCCAACCGCTTCCGTGCAATCTCCGTCAGGTCTTTATTCTCCGGCACCATCAGATACGCATACGCTCTTCGATTCGACCGGCCCACCCGGCCACGCAACTGGTACAGCTCGGACAGGCCATACCTCTCGGCGTTTTCAATCAGAATCGTGTTCGCCAGCGGAATGTCGATCCCGTTCTCAATAATCGTCGTGCAGACGAACACATCGAATTCGTGTGTCATGAACCCCAGCAGCACCTTCTCGAGCGCCGCCTCGCCCATCTGTCCGTGCCCCACGCCCACCCGGATTCCCGGCATGTTTTCCTGAATCCACGCCGCGCGCTGATAAATCGTCTCAACCCGATTGTGGACAAAATACACCTGCCCGCCCCGGTTCACTTCCAGCTCAATCGCCGACCGAATCAGGTCGGGGTTGTAGTGCGAAACCACCGTCTGCACGCTTAGCCGGTCCTTCGGCGGCGTCTCAATCACGCTCATGTCCCGCAGCCCGAGCAGCGACATATGCAGCGTCCGCGGAATCGGCGTCGCCGACATCGTCAGCACGTCAATGTTGTGCCGCAACTGTTTCAACCGCTCCTTGTGCCGCACCCCGAACCGCTGTTCCTCGTCGACGATCAACATCCCCAAATCAATAAACTCGACGTCCTTCGATAGCAGCCGATGCGTCCCGATGAGAATGTCGATCTTCCCGTGGCCGAGATCCTCGATGATCTTCTTCGTCTCGTTGGCCGACCGGAAGCGGCTGAGCATCTCGATGTTCACCGGAAAGCTGGCGAACCGCCGTTTGAACGTCTCATAGTGCTGGAAGGTCAGTACGGTGGTGGGGGTCAGCACGGCGACCTGTTTGCCATCGCCCAAGGCCTTGAACGCCGCTCGCATGGCCACCTCCGTCTTCCCGAAGCCGACGTCCCCGCAAAGCAGCCGGTCCATGGGCTGCGCCCGCTCCATGTCCCGCTTGATCTCGGAAACCGCCTGCAGCTGGTCTTTGGTTGGCGTGTATGGAAACGCGTCTTCAAACTCGCGCTGCCAGTTCGAATCCGGCGAGAAGGCAAACCCTTCCGACATCCGCCGCTCCGCGTAGAGCTTCAGTAGCTCGTCCGCCATATCGCGCATCTTCGCTTTGACTCGCGATTTGGTCTTCGACCACGTCGCCCCGCCCAGCCGGTCCAATGGCGGAGTCCCCTCGCCGGCCCCCCGGAACTTCTGCACCAGATCCAGGCGCGTCATCGGGACATACAGCTTCGATTCGCCCGAGTACTCGAGGATCAGGAAGTCGCCCCGCTGGTCGCCCTGCGGGATCTCCTTGATGCCGAGAAACTTGCCGACGCCATGGGTCACATGAACAACAAAATCACCCGGCTTTAGATCCGCGATATCCGCTGCAAACGCCGCCGCTGCCCGCTTATTCAGGGCCGGTTCGGCGATCAGGTCGGAGGTGTCAAAAAGGTCCTCGGTCCCGATGATCGCCAGCTTGGCTTCGGTTAGGACGGTCCCGCGAACCATGTGGCCCTTCGCCAACAACGTGCTCGCTGACCCGCCAAACAGCTTGGCCCGTTCGGCGTGAAACGGCGAAACCGTGTCCTCACTCGAAAGGGCCAATTGAAAGGGCACCGAGTACTCGTGGAAGATGTCCGCCAGCCGCTCCACCTCGCCCACGGCCGGGGCGAAGTACAGCACCTTGTAGCCCTGCTCCACCAGCTTCCGGGTCTCGGCCACCGCGTTCGGCAGGTTTCCGTGGAACGCGGGCGACGGCCGCGAATGCAGGTCTACGGACTGCCCCGCCGCGGACTCCCCCAACAGTTCCACCTGCCGCAGCGTCACCCGCTTCCGCGCGTCAATCTGCGCCGCCAATTCGGGCCAGCTCAAATAGACGTCCTCGGGCGGAACCACCATGTCCCGCTGATTTTCGCCCAGCCGTTTCCACAGCCGCTCCGCCGCCGAATGCACCTGCTCCGGCTCATCGATCACCACCAGGCCCTCCGCGGCCAGACCCAGTAGAGTGGCCTCGCGCGAGTCCGTCAGAGCGCGCGTGAACTCCCACGCCGGCACCGGGTTCGACGGCTTCGGATGCTCCACCAGCGGCAGAATCACCGCCCGGTCCACTTTCATCACCGACCGCTGCGTTGCTACATCAAACCGCCGCATCGAGTCTATGGCATCGCCGAAAAACTCGATGCGCAATGGCTGCTCGGACTCCGCCGGAAACATGTCGACGATCCCGCCCCGAACGGAAAACTCGCCGACCATCTCCACCGGATCCCGTTCCGTGTAGCCGATCCGCCGCAGGTGTTCGCCGAGATCCTCCATGCCGATCTCATCGTTCAGCTTCAGCGTCAGCGCCAGTTGCTGGTAGAAGTTCGCCGGGTAGGTCCGCAACAGCGCCGAGCCGATCGGCGTCACGGTGATAGACGTCATGCCCGAAGCGAGCCGGTAGAGGCCGACCGCCCGCTCTTCGTTGATTTCCGAGTGAGGTGATAATCCTTGCGACGGCAGCACGTCGAGCGCCGGCAACAGTTGCGGCCTTGGCTTCGTTTCGTCATTGACGATAATCTCGAAGAAGGTTTCGAGCGCCGCGAATAAACCCTCGGCTTCCTGCGCCCCGTCGGTAATCAACAGAACCGGCTGTCCGGTGCGTTTCCAAAGCAGGGCGGTATAGAGCGCTTTCGCCGGGAGCGAAAGGCCCGAAAGCGATTGGTGGGTATGGGTGCGGAGCCCTCGGATGATCTGGTCAAATGCCGGATCGCGGCCAAGGGATTCGAGAAGATCGCGAAGAGCGGGATGCGTCATCAGTGGAGGGCTCCCTCTAGTCTGACAGAGCTAGAATGAAAACATGGCGACGAGTCCCCTGCCGTTCGTAACTTTCGAAGATTACTTGGCGCTCGAGCAGAAGGCGCCCTATAAAAGTGAGTACTTTCACGGCGAGATCGTTGCCATGTCGGGCGGTACTCGCGGCCACTCGTTGATCATTGTGAACATCGCCCGCCACCTGGGTAACATGCTGGCTGATTCGGACTGCGAACTACATTCCGGCGAACTTCTATTCCGTACCGCGAACAGCCGCGTCGGAGCCTATCCTGACATCATGATCCTCTGCGGGCAAGCTAAATTCGAGGGCGAAAAGGATCTAGTCGCACTCAATCCGAAAGTCCTTTTCGAAGTCTTATCGACTTCAACCGAAGCGTATGACCGCGGCATTAAGACTCGGGAATATTGGCGCTGTCCGTCCGTTCACCAGTACCTGATCGTCTCCCAGGATGAACCGCTCGTAGAAATCCAATCGCGCAAACCGGATGGCACTATCAGCCTCCAGTGGGTCAGCGGCCTCGACGCCGTCTGCCCCATCGAATGCCTGGATGTCCACCTGCCCCTCGCCTCAATCTACGAGCGGCTGACGTTCTAAAATCTCCTTCTCGATATTCGTCGTCGAATACCCCGGCTCCAGCGGCAACGGCATCACCACGCCTCCCGCTGCCTCTACCTCTTCCCGCCCCGCTATAAAGTGGCTCCAGTCGGCGCCCTTCACCAGAACATCAGGCAACACCGCCGCAATCAACTCCCGCGGCGTATCCTCGTCGAACAGCGTCACCCCATCCACCGCCGCCAGCGCCATCGCCATCTGCGTTCGCTGTGCCTCGCTCAGCAACGGCCGGGTCGGACCCTTCAGCCGCGCCACCGAGCCATCCGTGTTCAGAGCCAGCACCAGCACGTCGCCGAGCGACCGCGCACTCTCCAGCAGCCGAATATGTCCGGGGTGCAAAATGTCATAGCACCCATTCGTGAACACCACCTTGCGGCCTTCCGCCTTCCATCGTGACCGCTGCGCCACCAACTCTTCCCTCGTATAGAACTCAGCCATTCTGCTTCAACCTCAAAAACGTC
Source organism: Bryobacterales bacterium (assembly GCA_038215275.1). GTDB lineage: Bacteria > Acidobacteriota > Terriglobia > Bryobacterales > Bryobacteraceae. Next base: position 16,265 of record JBBQRA010000065.1, read on the forward strand.
GCCGTCAACCGCCACATTTCGTCCAGCACGTCGGTCAACTCATGGCCGGACTCAAACAAGTGTAGCTGCGCCGCCGGATGCAACGCTTGGAACTCCTCGGAGAACGTGTACGGCACCACGTCGTCCTTTCGCCCGTGAAACAGCAGCGCCGGTTGGCGCACGTCTGGAAAATCCGGATACACCTCCCCATCATCGAGCAGGGCGATCCCCACCCGCCGCGACTCGCCCGCCGCATAGTGGAACACCTCCATCGACCCCTCCGCCCGCCACTTGGCCACCGCCGCCTCTCCCAAACGCAGCGGCCAGCGCCGTGCAAAGCCGAAAGCGGGCGCCAACAACACGACGCGCTCCACGTTCGGATGGCTGGCCGCATACAGCGCGGCGAGGTAGCCGCCCATGCTCGAACCAATTAGAGTCACCGCCTCGCCCGCCGCCACGGCGTCGATCACGGCCAACTGCCCCGAGATCGTTAACGAGGAAAAGTCACCCCCGTCGAGTGCCGGAATGTCGCACTCCGCGCCGGCCTCCCGCAGCCTTTCGGCGAATACCTGTGCCTTCCGGGAAGAAGGACTAGACGCAAACCCATGGAGATAGATGACGCGCACTGACTTCCTATTGTGCTAAAAAGAGGATGGTCCCGTTCAATGCGTGGTCTACCGGTTGCGGCCAAAGCGCGCCACCCGCTAGAATCGGGAAGTTCAGAGGAGAACAAGCAGACCTTTTATGTCAGTTGACCAGAAAGTGAAACAGATCATCGTCGAGCAGTTGGGCGTGGATGAGGCCCAAGTCGATGGCACCGCCTCATTCGTCGACGATCTGGGCGCCGATTCGCTCGACCTCGTCGAGCTCGTTATGGCGTTTGAAGAGGCTTTTGATCTGAATATCCCGGACGACGACTCCGAAAAGATCAAGACCGTGAAAGACGCAATCGACTATATCGAAGCCAAAGCGAAGAAGTAAGCATCCAACTGAGGGTGAACCCGCCTCCGTCTTGGCGGGAGGAGATCTTGATTGGCTGAACAATCAACAACCGAGAACGGTAAACGTAGAGTCGTGGTGACTGGAGTCGGACTCGTATCGGGCCTTGGCATCGGTACCGAGCCGACCTGGTCGGGATTAATCGCTGGAAAAAGCGCCATTGGTCCTATCACGCTTTTTGACCCCACAGATTTCGCCTGCCGTTTTGCAGGGGAAGTGAAGGATTTTGATCCCTCCAAATGGATCGAGCGGAAGGAAGTGAAGAAGTTGGGCCGCTTCATGATGTTTGCCATTGCGGCGGCAGATGAAGCGTTAGCCTCCTCCGGGCTGAAGATCGATGCGTCGAACGCCGAAAACGTCGGCGTCTACATCGGCAGCGGCATCGGCGGCTTCGAAGTCATCGAAAGGGAGCATTCGAAGCTCCTCGAGGGTGGCCCTTCCAAGATTTCGCCTTTCTTCATTCCGGCGACGATCGTCAACCTGGCCAGCGGCCAGGTTTCGATCCGCACCGGCGCGAAGGGACCGAACTCCGCCGTGGCCACCGCCTGCACCACCGGCGCCCATGCCGTCGGCGATTCCTTCAAGATTATTCAACGCGGCGATGCCGACGCGATGATCTGCGGCGGAGCCGAGGCGGCGATCACGCCGCTCAGTGTCGGCGGGTTTGCCGCCCTCCGAGCTCTTTCGACGCGCAACGACGATCCCCAACGCGCCTCCCGGCCGTGGGATAAGGATCGCGACGGCTTCGTCATCGGCGAAGGCGCCGGCATCCTCATGCTCGAAGAGCTTGAGTTCGCCAAGGCGCGCGGCGCAAACATCCTGGCCGAAATCGTCGGCTACGGCATGAGCGGCGACGCTTTCCATATGACCGCTCCGAGCGAAGACGGTGACGGCCCCTTCCGCATGATGCGTGCCGCCATTCGCGATGCTGGCATTCAGCCCTCGGAAGTGGACTACCTCAATGCGCACGCCACGTCCACCGACCTCGGCGATAAGATTGAAACCACGGCGATCAAGCGCGCATTCGGGGATCACGCGTACAAACTGGCGATCAGCTCTACCAAGTCGATGACCGGGCATCTGCTCGGCGGCGCCGGCGGCCTGGAAGCGGGAATCGCGGTGCTCGCCATCCGCGACCAGATAGCCCCGCCGACCATCAATCACGAAACGCCCGACCCGGCTTGTGATTTGGATTACATCCCGAACGTCGCCCGGCCGATGAAGATCAACATTGCCATGAGCAACTCTTTCGGGTTCGGTGGCACCAACGGCGGCCTGATCTTCAAAAAATACGAATAATGAAAATTGCCGTAGCCCTAAAACAGGTGCCGGCTCGCGATTCGGCGCCCGGCGCCGCGGAAGCCGATCTTCAATTCGAGATCAACGAACCGGACGCCTACGCGCTCGAAGCCGCGCTGCAGCTACGCGAGGCCCAGGGCGGGGAAGTCCTCGTCATCTCCGCCGGCCCGGCCCGGGTGGCCACGGCCATCCGGGAGGCTCTGGCCAAGGGCGCCGACCGCGGCGTCCACATCCTCGTCGACCGTCCCAACCAGTTCGACGCCCTCGGCGTGGCGCACCTCCTCCGCGAAGCCGTCGCCGCTGAATCGCCCGACCTCGTCCTAACCGGTCTCCAATCCGACGACCTCGGCAGCGGTCAAACCGGAGTCATCCTCGCCGAACTGCTCGGCCACGCGCACGCCACGTTGATCATGGCGATCGAGCCGCAAGGGACGTCGGTCCGGGTGAAGCGGGAACTCGAAGATGGATGGTTCCAGCACGTCACACTGCCATTACCCGCCGTTCTTACCATCCAAAGCGGCATCAACAAACTTCGGTACGCCACCCTGATGGGCATCAAAAAGGCAAAGACCAAGGAGATACGCGAGATCCCCGGCACGCCCCAGCCCGCCCAAGTGCAGGCCAGCGCCGGCTACGCCCCCAGCCGTTCCAAACAGGCCCAGATCTTCGATGGCGATCCTGAAAAGGCCGCGCAGGCGTTAGCCGAAAAACTGAAGTATGAGGTCCGCGTCCTATGAGCGTACTCGTCGTTCTCGAACAAACCCGCGGCACATATCACCGCATGAGCTGGGAAGCGCTCGCGGCAGCCTTTGAGCTCGGCCAACCGGTGTCGGCGGTCGTGATCGGCGAACCCGGCGAAGCCGCCACCAAAGGCCTCGAGCGGCTATACACCATCCCTGCGTTCGATTACTCGGCCGATGGCTATACGGCCATTCTGGCCGCCCTTGTCGCTCACGTCCAGCCCGAATACGTCCTGTTCCCCCACACCTACCAAGTGCGCGATTTCGCCCCCAAGCTCGCTACCCGGCTCGGCCGCGTTCTGGTCTGTGACGTGGTCAAGCTGAAGGCCGATGGCAGTGCCGTCCGCCAGCACTTCCAAGGCAAGCTGAACTCGGACTATACCTTCACCGGCCCCGGTCCTCGCCTGCTTTCGATTCAAGCCGGTGCCTACCGCGCCGACAGCGTTCCCTCCGGCACGCCGGCCATCGAAGGCTTTACCGCCGACCCCGGCCCGATCCGCGCGCAAGCCGAAGAGCCCTTCCGCGAATCTTCGCGCGCCGTCGACCTCACCGCCGCCGAAATCATCGTCTCCGTCGGCCGCGGCATTCAGGAAAAGGAAAATCTGATTCTGGTCGAAGAGCTCGCCGAAGCCCTCGGCGCCGAAATCGCCGCCTCCCGGCCCATTTGTGACAACGGCTGGCTCCCCATGGAGCGCCAAGTCGGCAGTTCCGGCCAGACCGTTGCGCCCAAGCTGTATCTGGCCGTCGGCATCTCCGGCGCCATCCAGCATCTTGTCGGCATGAAAGGCGCCAAGTCCATCGTCGCCATCAACAAAGATCCCAATGCGCCCATCTTCGAAGTCGCCGATTATGGCATCGTCGGCGATCTGTTTGAAGTGGTTCCGGCCTTGACCGAAGCCATTATCAAACTGAAAGCCTAGCGCTTCAGGCTCTTGATGCGGATGTTCCGGAAGTCCAGGTTAGTTTTCGGATCGTGCGCCTGCAGCGAGATAGGCCCTGCTTTCAACAAAGCTTGCTTATTGCGCGGGCTCGTTCCTTCGGGGTACCGATCGTCCCAACTGGCCACTGGATAGCCATTCACCCACGTAGCAATATGGCGGCCTTGCGCCACGATGGTCTTGGTATAGAACTCATTGTCCGTCCCCACCACGCGCCTCGCCGGCTGATGAAAGTAAATGCCGCCGCTGCCCGTATCCACTGGCTTCGTCCGGTCGCCGTCCTTAAATTCATTCCGAATCTGAATCTCGTACCCGGTCCAATACCCGTTAGGCGTCCCTCGCAGGAAGACCCCGCTATTGGGATGAAAGTTAGCATCCTTGGAGTTCGTTCTCACGTCCAGTTGCAAAATGAAGTCGTCATAGAGCGACTTGGTTTCTAACTGTCCAGGGCCCTTTTCCACGTGCAGCAGCCCCCGTTTCACGCTCCAAACGGCCGGATCCACCGGCGCTTTGGGGGGCTGCACCTCCTGCCATCCACTCAAGTTCCCGTTGTTGAATAGCGGCGCCAAGCCCAGCGGCCGCACCTTGATGTTCCGGAACGCCACGGGCTTGTCCGGATTGAACTGCAGTCCCAAGTGTCCGTTGGCCGATTTGCTGTCGCTCAAATCGAGCACCTTCTTACCATCCAGCTTCACCAGGCAGCGCGTGCCGACATGAAAAACCTCATACGAATGCCATTTATTCGGATCGATCTTCACTTTTTTACCGGTCCGCCCTGCATCGAGAATCGAACCGGTCGGGAACTTAGGGTGGCCATCGAAAATCTGTAACTCGTAACCCGAGATATGGGGATCCTTGCCCTTGGCTGCCCGCAGGAAGATGCCGCTGTTCCCATCGGCTGCTGTCTGAAAATCAACCTTCAGGGAGTAATCCGCGAACTGCGTGTTCGTCCGTAGCCACCCGTATCCCCCGGCATCGGCGATGATCGTGCCATTGGCCACCCGCCACTTGGCGGCGCCCTCCACGGTCCATCCGAACGTCGAATCTCCGTCAAATAGCAGTAGCCAACCGTCGGAGATCTCCTTCGGAGTCAAGCTATTGGTTTGCGCACCCGCGCACACCGTCATGGCAAGCAGGGCCACCAGGAATCTCATCTTTCTATGCTAACGCGTCAAGGCACGTTCCAAGTTCCGATGGCCTGCCAACCGGAGTTATTCCCGGCTAAATCCCGCGCCGCGGCGTAGACGATTCTGGCGCCCCGAAACGCCGGCGTACTCATGGACAGGTTCAAACTAAGCGACAGCGAATTGCCCGATGTTGACACCGACGATCCGCTGCCGAGCACACTGCATTGGCTGTTCGCCGCCATGCCGCCTGTGCCCGGGGTTACCGCCGGCAACAATCCGTCGCCCGCGTCCGTTACTAAGTAAATGGCGTTAGCAGAGCGGACATAGGCAAAGTAACAGGCGCCGCCCCCATCGAGCCCTGTATTGATCAACAAATTCACCACGTTCAAATCGGCGAAGCCGTTCACGTCGGAAAACGTCGCCGACACTGTGCCGGTTGTCCCGGAGAGCGCGTTCGGCAAAGGTGAACCTACCGTGGTGCCGGTTGCCGGTGCGCCAGGAACCTGCCACACGCCCACCGCCCGCCAACCGCTATTCCCTCCGGCCCTATCCCGCGCCGCCGCGTAAACCACCCGGTTCCCCGCGTGGGCCGCCGAGAAGCTAAGGTTTAACACCAGCGTCAACGTCGAGCCGGACACCGTCGCGCTCGAACCCGCCCCCGCCACGCTGCACCGGGAGTTCGCTATCGATCCGCCACCGGTCAAGGCGATTCCCGGCAGTAACTCCGTCCCCGCGTCGTTCATTAGATACAACGTATTCGCCGGCCGCACATATGCGAGGTAACAGGAATTGCTGCCGTCCAGCCCGGTATTGATCAGCACGTTCGCAACGTTCAGGTCCGTGCTCCCGTTCGAGTCCGTGAACGTGAACGTCATCACTTGGCTTCCGCCGCTTCCTCCGGCGGGTGAAACTGCGCCCACAGCCGGCGCGAAATTCGCCGTCCCCACGTTCACCGTACCTGCCACACTCGATCCGCTCACCGCCCCCTGGCTATCGCTGGCGCTACCGTAGATGTTTCGCAAACCGGCGAAAGCGGCCATGAATCGCACGTTCGCCCGCAGCGTCATTGTCGTGCCGCTAACCCCAACGCTCGTGCCCTGCACGCTCACCTGACATTGCGAGTTGCTCATCGTCGTGTTCGTGCCCGGCGTAGAGTATTGCCAGCCGCTATTGCTGTCTCCGTACAGGCGGAGTTCGTTGGAGGCCCGGCGGTACTCCACCCGGCATGCGTTGCTCTGCTCGCTCCCCGGGGTAAACCAGAGGTTCACGGTATTCAACGTCGTGGCGCCATCGAGGTCCGTAAACACCGCCTCAAACACCGAATACATGCTCACCGCCAACGTACTTGCCGCCGGAGTCACACTCGTCAACACGGGCTGATTGTTCGTACTCTGCTGCATGATGTTATACGCTTGCCGCCCGATGGAGATCGCCCCCGTCCGCGAAGTGGCGGACGGATTGAACGTATAGCTGTAGCTCACCGTGCCGTTGCCGCTCCCGGAACTCGCGCTGGTCACTGTTAGCCATGCGTCATTGCTAGTCACTGCCCATGTGCAACCTGCCGCCGCCGTCACCTGCACTGTCGAGGCTCCGGCCGCTGCGCCCACTGAGGCATTGCCCGGCCCCAGCGTCGCGCAGGGCGTGTCGTAGTTCACCTGCACCGTCATTCCGCTGGTCGTCGCCGCGGTCACCTGCAGAGATAACTCCGAGAACGGATCGGTCCACGTCTGCCCGGCCGCTAACGCAGGTTGCGTGAAGTTCGAAGGGTTCGTGGACGCCCGAAAATGAACCAGCCGCGTATAGCTCGTATAGGATGTTTCCGCCGGATTCTCGTAGTGCCCCAGTGCCCCATCGTCAAATTGCGTCGAGAAACTCGACAAGGTCGCGTCCTGGCCAATCGGCTGCCGGAATTCGAGCCACAACCATCGATTGTTCCCCATTCCCCGCCTCACCCGAATCGCCTGCAACGCGGAGGTGTTAAGCGCATACGGCGCCAGCGTAAACGTGCCACTGCTTTCCACCTGCTGAAACTTCGTCCCCTCCAGCCACCCTAGCGTTCGCTTGTGCGGCGCCGCAAAGTGGCCCATTAGATAGTTGCCGCCGCCGGAACCGTAACAGAGGCCCATCAACGAATACCGGTCACCGTATTCATCGTCCGTCCCCGACGCGTTCAACCCGCCCAGCACCTGCGTACCGTACCGGACGCTACTCGCGTGGCTCAACCCCATGCCATGGCCGATCTCGTGGACAATCGCGCACGCCGCCAACCCCGCCGTTCCCGAGAAGTCCTGGCCCAGCCAGGCAATCGACGCGGTAAAACTCCCCCGCGTCGGCGAGCTGTTGTTGCGGCATCCAATCGTCCCCAATCCCCCACAGTTGCCCGGAAACACAAACACAAGCCGGGTGTATTGGCGAAGATCAACGCTGCTGTCCGCCGCTACAATGCCCGCGGTGCGGATCTGGTCCGTCTGGCTGCATGTGTAGCCCTGGCTCAATGTAAACGGCCCCAGCACATCGCTATTCCCGGACGTCAAGCCATACGACGCCTCCCGCCAGTGCGTGTCCACCGCCGTCATCGCCGTCAGCAGATTCGCCGCGTTCACGCTCGAAGGCAGTGTCTGCCCCGGAAAATTCAGCAGGATCACGGCCACCCGCTGTTCCCCAGTATTTGAACACGCCGATGCGCCCCGCGGCCCCGGCGTCCATTCCACCAGCCGCGCCGCCACCTCCTCCCCCAGCTTCACCCCCTGCACCCGCAGCCGGTCCCCGCACTGCAACGTCAGCGGCGGATTGACCAGATTCACCTCCTGCCCACCGACGCGCAGCACCTCCCGGCTCTCCCCCGTTTCAAAGTTCTCCGCCACAGTGCGTTCGACGTCGTCCTCCCACTCCCCCCAACTCTCCACGAACTCCGCCGCCTCCGGCCGCTGCCGCCGCAATTGCTGCGCCGCCCTTTCCGGTAATGCCGCGCCTAGCGCCGCCGCGGGATTCTCCCGCATCAATTCCCGTAACTCCCGGGCCCGCTCCGCCAACTCCTCCACCCGCGAAACCCCGCTCCGCTGATTCCACGCGCGGATCCTGCGCTCCCGGTCCTGCCCCCACAGCATCCCAGCCAAGCCAACAAGTACTAGGATCACTCGTACGGTTTGCATTTCCCTCAAAGTATCATCGAAAGGAACCAAATACCCTCCGTCAAATCCCTTAGCTTCCTCAGCTACACTGCGATACCCTGAGAATTGTCCTCAGCATCCGTCGACTCCCTTCCGCTCCGCTCTCGCACCCCCGTCTCGTGGGCTCATGCCGCTCTCGCTGATCCGATCGCGCTCCTCAATGACCATGCCTTCCTCGAAATGAAGGCCGCCCAGAATGCGATGGACCTCATGACGCGCTGGCCCAATACTTGGCTCCCCGGCTGGGTCGAGGCCATGACTAGCGTCGCCCGCGACGAAACCGCTCATCTCGCCCAAGTCACCCGCGTTCTCATTAAACGCGGCGGCCGCCTCGTCCGCTCTCACAAGGCCGCCTATCCCCGCGACCTCCGCGCTCGTGTCCGCAACGGCGGCTCCGACGAGCTCCTCGATCGCCTCTGTGTCTCCGCTCTCATCGAGGCCCGCTCCTGCGAACGGTTCGCCGTCCTCGCCAAAGCCGCCGCCGAAAACGAACCCGATCTCGCCAGGTTTTACCACGCCCTCTTTGCCTCCGAAATGGGCCACTACAAGATCTTTCTGAAGCTTGCGAACAAGATCGCCCCTCCCGATGTCGTCGCTCTACGCTGGTCGGAATGGCTCGACACCGAAGCCGAAATCCTCGCTGCGCAGAAGCCGGGTTCCCTGATTCATTCAGGCGTTTGAAACCTTGGAGAGCCCCACGCCACTCAGGCGCTGAGGCCTCACCTCTATAACGTTCGTCGCCAGCTTCCTGCATACTGGCGGCAAACCCACCGCCGGCTTCGCTTCAAAGCGGACGCCAACGCGGCCGGCGACTTAACGGTCCCAATTCCGGATTCCTTGAAGATCCCCGGCGTTCCGTCCTTCGAGGTTCTCGCTCCACTTTATCGATCGCCGTCCTTTGTCAGACCGCCGTCAACGGAACCGTCCAAAAGATCTTCGTCTTCCCCACTGTCACGCCCAACCACCAGGGCATCCCCGCCAGCGAAGTCAGCAAGCAGGGTAATGCCCCGTCGGCTCTAACTCCACTAGAGCAAAACCTGACATACTAGAGGGGCTCTGGATTTTTGGCGGCAAATCGATATGGCGCGACCATACTCAGATGATCTGCGTGAAAAGTTCGT